>JBGSIX010000091.1:0-4898 GCA_041742315.1 Phycisphaerales bacterium
CCGGCGGGGCTGACGCACGGGCGTAAAGCGGATCGGCGCCGGCGGAGCGATCTGCACCCGCGGGGGTTCCTCGGTCAGGACCGCCCGGGCCGAGCCGATGCACCGCTCACGCAAATGAGCAGGCATGGCTTCGATCTCGTCCGATGCGTACGACTCGCCAAGCGCCGCCGCGGCGAGCTCAAACTCGCCCTCGGCGTGCTCGAGACTCTCACGGAGCAGGGCATCGAGCTCGGCCTGCTGCTGCTCCGTCAATCCCGAGCCGGCCTGCTCTGCGAGCAGGTCCATCAGGCGGTCAGTCGGGGTTGGGGTGTACTGGTCGCTCATGACGACACCCCCGTCAGATTTTCAGGACCCTTGGCCTTGGCCAGAGCTTCCCGGATCCGGATCAGGCCCCGGCGGGCGTGCGTCTTGACGGTGCCGAGCGGCAGCCCGGTCGCCGCGGCGATCCGCTCGTGGCTCTGGCCGTGGAATATGGACAACTGAAGCACGCGCTGCTGATCCTCGCTGAGTTCCGAGAGTGCCCGGCGGGCCAGATCGGCCTCCTCGCTGAGGGCCGGGACTCCGGGAATATCCGTTCTTTCGCTGACGACCACCCCCCCGGATTCGTCGATCGGGCCACTCGCGGGCTGGCGTCCGATTTTCCGGATCCGATCGATCAGCCGCCTGCGGGTGATCGTGGCGACAAACGTCGCCTCGGAGCCCGCGTCGGCGTCGAATCGGGACGCGTGACGCCAGATATCCACGAAGATGTCCTGCACCGCGTCCTCGGCGATCTGGCGGTCCGAGATCATCCGGCGCGTCAGCGTCCAGACGAGACCGCTGTATCGGTCCATGAACGCCTCGACCGCGCCATCCTCGCCCGCAGCCACGCGCGGCAGGATGGGATCATCGGCAGGAAAGCTCGGCTTGGCACCCATGCGGGATCGCTGCCTCCGGGCACGCGTGTGGGGAACCGCCGCTCCGCGTGCAGCACGATGATATGCGCCCATCCCAAACCGCGTCGCAGGGCGTCCATCGGGTGTGTGAAGCTCCGTTCGCATGTTCAGATCCGAAAGTACGGAAGAAACCGAAAGCCGCCCCCACGCACTTTCGTGCGTGGGGGCATATGTGCGAGCGGAGTCTGATTTACTCGGGCATGATGACGGTGTCGATCACGTGGATGACGCCGTTGGAGGCATCGATGTCGGTCGTCAGAATCTGGGCGTTGTTGACCATGGGCTTGCCGTTCTTGACGCGGATCTCGATCTCGCCGCCCTGGAGCGTCTTGGCTTCGCCCGCTTCGAGCGCCTGATCCGCGTACACGCGGCCCTTGACGACGTGGTACGTCAGGATCGCGGTGAGCTTGTCCTTGTTCTCGGGCTTGAGGAGCATCTCAACCGTGCCCTTGGGAAGCTTGGCGAACGCCTCATCCGTCGGCGCGAAGACGGTGATCGGGCCCTCGGCCTTGAGCGCCTCGACCAGACCCGCCGCCTTCACCGCGGCCACGAGTGTCCCGAACGAGCCGTTCTCGAGCGCCGTGTCCACGATGTCCTTGGTGCTGGGCATGATGACGCGGTCGATGACGTGAATCGTGCCGTTGGAGGTGAGGATGTCGGTCTTGATGACGTTGGCCTCATCGACGCGGACCTTGCCGTTGTCCACGTAGATCGCGATGCGCTGGCCGTTGGCGGTCTGGGCGGCCTTCAGATCCACAACCTGCTCGGCGCGGACATCGCCGGGCACGACGTGATAGAGCAGGATGCTCTTGAGCAGGTCCTTGTTCTCAGTCTTGAGGAGCATCTCGACCGTGCCCTTGGGGAGCTTGGCGAACGCCTCGTCCGTCGGCGCAAAGACGGTCATCGGCTTGTCGCCCGAGAGCGCCTCGACCAGACCCGCAGCCTTCACCGCGGCGACGAGCGTGTCGAACGAACCCGCGCTGACCGCGGTCTCAACGAGATTCATCTCGGGCTGAATGTACGACGCGAGCACGGCAGCGCCCTCGTACGCCTCACCGGCGGTGCAGGCCTTGGCGGACTTGGTGGATTCACACTGACCGGCGGCGCCGCCGGCAAGAGTCAGAACAGCGAGCGCAGCGATAGCACGTTTCATAAGATTCTCCTTGGTCCCAAGCGGACCGCTCAACATCTGGTTCGATTTCCCGAGGCTTCCGTAGCCGTGCGGGTCTCGATTGAGTTCGACCCCCGAACCTCGGGCAGATTCAGTCCTGAAAAAAACGAACGCCGCCGGTTCATCACCGGCGGCGTTTGAATTCAGACTGCTGCGTCGGTTTACTGGAGAACGACGATCTCCACGCGTCGGCTCTGGGCCTTGCTCCCGCGCTGCTGCGCCGGGCCGAAGGCGGCCGAGTAGATGCGGTTGTTGTCGACGCCCTTGGACACAAGGTACGCCTCGACAGACATCGCTCGCTCGCTGCTCAGTCGCTCGTTGGTCTTCCACTCGCTCTTGCGGATGGGATCGGTGTCGGTGTAGCCCTCGACACGGATCTGACGCCCCGCATATTGCGTGTTGATCACACCGGCGATGCGATCGAGCGTCTGGCGTGAGCTGCTCTTGAGCTCGACCTTGCCCGAGTCGAAGAGCACATCGCCCGCCACCCCGACCACGACGTCGGCGCCGCGCGAGGAGATGGTCGTGCCGTCGATCCCCTCGAATCCGGTTGTGCCGTTGGCGAGCGCCTTCTCGACCTCGCTCTGGGCGAGCAGGAGATCCTGCTCGAGTGACGAAGACCGAGTATTGGCTGCGGCGAGACGTTCACGCGTCGAAGCTAGCTCGGAACGCAGCTGTGCCGACTCGGCGACCGCCGCGTCGTAGTCCTCGCGGGGGACCGTGTTGCAACCCACAAGCCCGGTCAGGCACACAACGCCCCCGAGCACCGAAGACAGAAGACGACGATTCCGCATGGTTGAGCTCCTTCTCAGCGGCTAGATCCCCGCTCTCCGCGGGTTGGAATTTCAATGACAAAGCCTACCCACTATCGGGCAACCCCGCTCGTCAGGGCAAATTCAGTGGACCCGTCCGGGTCATGAGCATCCCGAGACCGACCTCGATCCAGGGCTTGCCCAGGAGCACCACAACCGCCCCGATCGCGAGCGCCGGCCCAAAGGCCATCATCCGGGCGATCTTCAGGCGGAACACACCCCCAACGAGTGCGATCACCAAACCGACAAGAACCGCCGCGAAGAATGTCAGGATCGCATCGGGCCAGCCCAGGCACGCCCCGACGGCCGCCAGGACGTGGACATCGCCCAGCCCCATCGCTTCCTTGCCGAAGGCGAGGGAGCCGAAGATCCGGACGCCCCAGATGACCGCCCCGCCCACGAGGTAGCCCATGACGACGCCCGTCAGGATCCGGAGCCAGAGGGGGATGTCGGTTGCGCCGCCCAGATTCTGCGCCAGGATCGCCCCGCCCCAGCCCAAGGCCGCGACCGGAGCGAGGAAGGCGAGCTCGCGGACCATCTCGCGCCGGGCGTGCGGGTACTGGACCCACATCCCGGGGGTATTGGCCTCGGGGGACGATTCGCCCTCGCCCGTCTCGGCCTCCTGAGCCTCGAGCTCGGCGAGTGCTTTCTGCTCCCATTCCTCGTAGTCGGCAAAGCTCCTGCCGATGAGCCCGGTCGTCATGAGCACGTTGGCGACTACGAGCCCGAGCACGGCTCCGAACGAGGCGCCCACCCACCACCAGTCGCCGGGGCTGGGGATCGCAATGATCCAGTCGCCCAGCGTGCCCGCGGTATGCCTGAGTTCACCGCTGCGGACAGTAAACGCGTTGATGGGGTGGAAGACGATCGCGACCCCGACGGGCACCCAGGTCAGCACGAGCGGGATGGTGTAGGTCTTGAGATCGACGATCGTCATCGCCACGAGCGAGCCGAGCAGGATGATGAGCACGGTGAAGGCGGGCCAAGTCTGGGCGATGCCGTTGCGCGCCCACTCGGGTTTGATGAACCCCCACTCGATCCCGAGCCAGGTCTGATTGGGGATCGCGACGTACCACAGGATGTAGATCGCGGCAAAGAGGATTGCAACGAAGGTCTCGACGATCGGGTACTCGGGGGAGATGGGCTGCTTGCAGAACTTGCACTTGCCCCGCAGGATGATCCAGCCCAGGATCGGGATGTTCTCCTTGAACGTGAGCTTGGTGTTGCACTTGGGGCAGCGTGAGCTTGGCACGATGACGGGCAGGCCCTTGGGCAGGCGGTAGACGAGCACGTTGACAAGCGAGCCCACGCATGCGCCGACCATGAAGATCCAGACGACGGGGAACCAGGTCGCCAGCGCCGAGAGCGTGTTCATCTTGAAATTGATCATGCGCCCGGGGCCTCGCCCGACTCGCGGAGCTGCTTGCTCAGCTCCTCGACGCGCTGCTCGGAGACCGCCAGCACGCCCTTGCACCGCTGGATGAGCTTGACCCCCCGCTCGTACTCGGCGATTGATTCCTCAAGCCCGACCTCGCCCGACTCGATCCGCTCGATAAGCGACTCGAGCCGGTTCATCGCCTCCTCGAAGCTCAGACCCGAGGGGTCATCGGCGGGTTCGGTCTTGGCGGGTTTCTGCGCGGCCATGGGTGCTCCGGTGGGTTTGAGGAAACATCGGCTGACCCTACCGCCCGGCATCGAAGAGATCCATCTGATCGCCCTCGTCGTCCGCTTCGGTCGGCTTTGGGCGGGGTTTGGCGGGCTTGCCCGAGACGACCGATCGCACCGAGCCATCGGGCAGGCGGGTCTCGATCGTCGCGCCCGGGGCGAGTTCCAAGGCCGACCGCACGGCGTTCCCCGCGGCGTCGAAGGTCACCGAGTACCCACGCCTGAGCACCGCCAGCGGATTCACCGCGGCGAGTTCCCGCTCGGCGGATGAGAGCGCGAGCCCCGCGCGGTCGAGTTTGGCGTGGGTGACGCGGT
>JBGSIX010000092.1:0-2100 GCA_041742315.1 Phycisphaerales bacterium
CCGCGGGGGTCATCGAGGCCGCCAGGCCCAGGACGACCGCCGCCGCGAGGCACAGACCGCCCGCCAGGAGCCGCTGGGCCGCACCGAGCCTCAGGTCAATCGAACTTGAAGACGCCCTTGCGGAAGCCATAGAGGTATGCCACCACCGTCGTGAACAGGAAGAACAGGATGCGCACGAGCCACTCGGCAGCGTCCGGGGCCAGGCGATCGATGTTCGGGAAGGTCACCGCCCACGGGTACAGGAAGATCACTTCGACGTCGAACACGAGAAAGACCATCGCGATCAGGTAGAACCGCACATTGAACCGCTTGCGGGCCGTCCCGATGGGGTTCATGCCGCTCTCGTAGGCGATGCTTTTGACCTTGCCGTCGCGTTTGGGCCCGAGCAGGAGCGTGCCCGCCACGTTGGCGACGCTGAAGGTGATCGCCATGAGCACGACGATCGCGATGGGCAAATAGCTGGCCAGATCCGTGGCGGCAAGGGTCGTCATGATGGCACGATCATAGCCTCCAAACCGGGGTTTCGCGCCGCTCCGCCCCGCCTGCCAGCTTGACAGTCGGCGCCGCCCCCGCGACCAGCCCCTGTCAGGCAATTCGCCCCCGAACCCCGCCCAGGGCTCTCAAACCCGCTGGCACGGGCTTTGCCATCTCCTCAATCACGGCACGGTCCATCGACCGGCCCCTCCTTCAGACGACACACAGGCCCAAGCCGGGCCCCAGGCGGAGACGACACCAGATGGCAACCAAAGAGCTCACCTTCGACACCGACGCCCGTCAGGCCCTGCTCGCCGGAGTGGAAAAGCTGGCCAAGGCCGTCAAGAGCACCCTCGGCCCCAAGGGACGCACCGTCGTCCTCGACAAGTCCTGGGGAGGCCCCAACGTCACCAAGGACGGCGTCTCGGTCGCCGAGGAGATTGAGCTCTCCGACAAAGCCGAGAACATGGGCGCCCGCCTCGTGAAACAGGCCGCCAGCAAGACCTCCGACGACGCCGGCGACGGCACCACCACCGCCACGGTCCTGGCCGAGGCCCTCTTCAAGCAGGGTCTCCGCTACATCACCGCGGGCGTGGACGCCAACGCCCTGATCCGAGGCATGAAGCACGGCGTCGAGGCCGTCACCAAGGCCATCGACGAGGCAGCCACCCCGATCAGCACGACCAAGGAAGTCCAGAACGTCGCCACCATCAGCGCCAACAACGACACCGAGATCGGCAAGCTCATGGCCGAGGCCTTCGACAAGGTCGGCAAGGACGGCGTCATCACGATCGAAGAGGGCAAGAGCCTCGAATCCTTCGTCAAGGTCGTCGAGGGCATGCAGTTCGACCGCGGCTACCTCTCGCCCAACTTCGTCACCAACCCCGATGAGATGAAGGCCGAGTTCGAGAAGTGCCTCGTCCTCATCCACGAGGACAAGATCGACTCCATCAGCAAGCTCGTCCCCCTGCTCGAGAAGGTCATGGAGGCCAAGAAGCCCCTGCTCATCATCGCCGAGGACGTCACAGGAGAGGCCCTGTCCACGCTCGTCATCAACAAGCTCCGCGGCACGCTCCAGGTCTGCGCCGTCAAGGCCCCGGGCTACGGCGAGCGCCGCACCGCGATGCTGGGCGACCTGGCCGCCCTGACCGGCGCGACCGCCTTCATGAAGGACCTGGGCGCCGACCTCGAGAAGGTCACGATCAAGGACCTTGGCATGGCCAAGAAGATCACCGTGACCGCCGACCACACGACGCTCGTCCAGGGCGCCGGTTCGCAGAAGGACATCGAGGCCCGCATCACCCAGATCCGGCGCGACATCGAGAACGCCACCAGCGACTACGACCGCGAGAAGCTCGAAGAGCGCCTCGCCAAGCTGACCAAGGGCGTCGCCACGATCGAGATCGGCGCCGCGTCCGAGGCCGAGCTCAAGGAGAAGAAGGACCGCGTCGAGGACGCCAAGCACGCGACCCGCGCCGCGCTCGACGAGGGCATCGTCCCCGGCGGCGGCGTCTCCTTCATCCGCGCCCGCAAGTCCATCGAGGCCTCCAAGGAGTGGAAGTCCGTCTTCGGCAAGGACACCGAGGTGACCTCGGCCGACATCGGCCAGTTCAAGTACGACTTCGC
>JBGSIX010000093.1:0-43284 GCA_041742315.1 Phycisphaerales bacterium
CCCCGGCAGCGCCGGCGGAAAGGCCGCGGCGAACAAAGGACGCCGGGGGCCCGCCAAGCCCAAGCGGAACCCGGCGGGTGAATCGGGCGGCGAAGCGCTCTTCCCGCAGTCGATGGCAGGTCGCCGCAAGAACCACCGCGGCAAGCCCATGCCAAGGCCTGCGCAGTAAGCCAGAGACCGAGAATTCCCAGAAGCCGTCCCGATTGCGGGGCGGCTTTTTCATTGATTGCAGCCGATTGCGCACGGACCCGTACCGTGCTCGGATGAAGGCATCACCCCTATCGAATACCGAGGGCCACTTCTGCTTTCACGCGGCTCACCGCGCGGGCCCCTTTCTGATCACACTCAAGTCCTATAGCGAGCAGTTCTGTCAGGGCTGGCACGAGCACGAATTGGGTTCGTTCGATTTCGTTCTCAAGGGCGGCGGGGTCGGGATCTACGGTAAGGACGAGATTGTCAGCACCGGCGGGCAGGTCGAATACTTTGCTGGCGGCGTCCGGCACCGGTTCCGTTCGGGGCCTACTGGCATTCGAACGCTCCACATCACGTTTCCTGGCGAGCTGCCAAATTCGGTGGGCATCAACAGGGATCTCCTGGCGTCTGACCTCCCCTCCGCATCGGCGATCGGGCCAGCATCCAAGATCCTGAGTGAGATCGTTTCGAGCCAAAAACCGGATCTTCTTCTTCTTGAATCGCTCGCGATGCGGATGCTCGAGGAACTCGCCGGGCCGACACGAGCGGGAGCGGGGAATGCCCGCTGGATCGATGATGTCCGGGACCTGCTTCTCGAATCGCCCGAACTCGCCACGAGCCTCGCTGCGATCGCTTCGATAACGGGCCTCCATCCCTCGCATGTCTCGCGTCAGTTCCGTGCGGCGCAGGGCATCACCGTCGGCGAGTTCGGTCGGCGCGTCCGTTTATTGCGTGCTGCCAAGCGGCTCGCATCGGAACGCTCTGAGAGCATCGCAAGGCTCGCCTCCGAGCACGGCTTCTGCGATCAGGCGCACCTGACGAACGCGTTCACCAAGCTCGTCGGCTGCTCACCCAAAGTGTTTGCGTGCCGGCTCGGGCAGTTGCCCGAGACTGGATCACCTTCTCCGGCGTGAAAGGCCGAGCACGCCGAGCGCCAGCGGGGCAATGCTCATCGGCGCGGGAACCGAGACGAGCTCGAACGCGCTGTCGGTGTCCTGGAAGCCGGACCACGCCCGCGTCGCCCACGAGTACACCCCCGAGGCGCCGTTGACGAGCGAAGAGTCCTGCCATTGCCAGGCGTCGGAGGCAGAGGTGGTCTGGACCATCCCCGCCGAGATCGCGATGAAGTACCGCGTGTCGGCGCTGGCGAGGAAGGGCAGCGGCAGATCCGCCTCGTGCCGATACTCGAACGCGCCGCCGGGCGTCTGGCGACCTGTCTGGGTTGGGGAGGTCTCCGACGGGTCGAAGGTGTACGAACCGAGCAGCGCATCGGGGACGGGCCGGCCGGCCTGGAGCCTGACCGAGAAGAACTCGACCAGGAAGCTGTCGAAGTTGGTCAGGTCGTCGTGCGTCGCGCCAGAGCTCTGGCCCCACCAGACCACGCGGTCGATTGAGGCGTCGGACCCAAGGGTGAAGTCGTCGGCGTGCTTGTAGTTCCGGTTGGCGCGGGGCTCGCTCTGGCTGTAAAAACCGAGCCCGACGTCCGCCGCGTTGGGCGTGGTGGGCTGGGAATACACGGTGATTTCGGCGCTCGCCGACGAGGACAGGGCAAGGGCGAGCGGGATCATGGCAAACGTACGGGTCATGATGGGGTCTCCGGTGTTGAAGTTCGGGGGTATCATGAACCAGTTTGGGCATCGGGTCTTGCAAGAGAATTGCGCCGCATCGATTTCGGCGAGCGCGTCAAAGAAAACACCCCGCGTGCGCAGGGTGTCCGTGAGACAGTCCCAGGATTTCGAAGGGATCAGTCTTTCGAGGCGATCATGCGAATCATGTCCACGCAGCGGTTCGCGTAGCCGGCCTCGTTGTCGTACCAGCTGACAACCTTGAAGAACCGGTCGTTGAGCTCGATGCCCGCCAGAGCGTCGTAGATCGAGCTGTGCGGGTCGCCGATGAAGTCGCTCGAGACGACCTCTTCCTCGGTGTAACCCAGGACGCCCTTCATCGACCCGTTGGCGGCGGCCTTCATCGCCGCGTTGATATCCTTCAGGCTCGTCGCCTTGGCGGTGCGGAACGTCAGGTCCACGCACGAGACGTCGGCGGTCGGGACCCGGAAGGCCATGCCCGTCAGCTTGCCCTTAAGCGCCGGGATGCAGAGCGTGACGGCTTTGGCGGCACCGGTGGAAGCGGGGATGATGTTCTGGTAGGCGTTGCGCCCGCCGCGCCAGTCCTTCTTGGAGGGGCCGTCCTGCGTGGGCTGGGTCGCCGTCGCGGCGTGGACGGTGGTCATGAGGCCTTCCTCGAGCCCGAATTCGTCGTTGATGACCTTGGCGATCGGTGCCAGGCAGTTGGTCGTGCAGCTCGCGTTGGAGATGATCAGGTCGGTCTTGGGGTCGTATTCCTCGTGGTTGACCTTGTAGGCGAGGGTCTTGACCTTATCGGTGGACTTGGTGGGGGCGCTGATGACCACGCGCTTGCAGCCCCGACCGGCGGCCGAGTCCTCGATGTGCTTGTGCGCGCCCTCGTAGTCGGTGAAGAAACCCGTGGATTCGAGGACGTAGTCCACGCCCCAGTCGCCCCAGGGCAGCTCCGCCGGGTCGCGGACGGCCATGGTCTTGGTGGTCTTGCCGTTGACCGTAAACGAGTTCTCGGTGGCGCTCACTTCCGCGGGTTTGTGGTTGACCAGGAAGCGGCCGTGCATCGTGTCGTACTTCAGGAGGTACGCGAGGTTGTCGGCGGGAACGAGATCGTTCACCGCGACGAGTTCGATGTTGGGGTCATTGGCGGCGATGCGGGCCACGAGGCGACCGATGCGTCCGAAGCCGTTGATCCCGATGCGGATGGCCATGCTCTTGCTCCTCTGGTGCTTGAACTTTGTGTCGCGGGCGAGGTCCGTCGGGGCCCGCACTCAACAGTAGCAATCCCCACCCGGGCGGGGCATCACGCGGCGGATGTATACATCACACACCCGCTTCGACGCGGGACATCCGGATCACGCCGCCCACGATCGTCAGGACCGGGCGGGCCCCGAACTGCCAGTCGAGGAAGGGCGTGTTTCGGCTCTGGCCCGCCAAGTCTTGTTCGCTCACGGTCCATTCGTGGACCGGGTCGATCAGGGTGACGTCGGCGAGCCCGCCCTCGCGGAGTTCACCCAGGCCCTCGTCGCCCCGCGAGGCTCGGTCCAGATTGCAGAGCCTGGCCGGCTCAATCGTCATGAGCTGGATCAGGCGGGGCCAGTCGATATGGCCCGGTTCGATCAGAGCCCGGGCAAAGCCCGCAAGAGCCGTCTCGAGCCCGATGATCCCGAACGGGGCCTCCCCGAAGGGCAGGGACTTCTCGTCGTGCGTGTGCGGGGCGTGGTCCGTGGCGAGCACGGTGATGACCCCCTCGGCGACCCCCCGCCGAAGCGCCTCGAGATCCGAGGTTTCGCGCAGAGGCGGGTTCATCTTCGCGTTGGTGTCGTACCCCAGGCACGCCTCATCGGTCAGCAGCAGGTGGTGGGGGGAGACCTCCGCCGACACGGGCAGGCCCCGGTCCCGGGCCGCCTGAACAATGTCCACCGAACCCGCGCAGGAGAGGTGCTGGACGTGGTATCGGCACCTCGTCTCGCCCACGAGCCGGACGTCCCGCTCGATGATGATTTCCTCGGCGATCCTGGGCCAGCCGCCGAGTCCGAGACGCGTCGAGATGCCACCCGCGTGCATCGAGGCGTTCTGGGTGAGCGTCGGCTCCTGGCAGTGCTGCATGAACGCCAGCCCCGCGGCCTGGGTCGCCGTCAGGACTGATTTCATGACCCCAGCCGAGGCGATGACGTCCCCGTCGTCTGAGATCCCGACCGCGCCGGCCCGCGCCAGAAGGCGAATCTCCGACATCCGCTCGCCCTTGCGCCCGACCGTGCCCGCTGCGACCGGGAAGACCCGGCACTCGGCCCGGCTCGCCTGGTCGTAAATGAACCGGACGATCTCGGGGGTGTCGAGCGTCGGGTTTGTGTTGGGCATGCAGCAGACGGTCGTAAAGCCCCCGGCGACCGCTGCCCGTGAGCCGGTCAGGAGCGTCTCTTTGTGCTCCTGTCCGGGCTCCCGGAGGTGGACGTGCGGATCGATCAATCCCGGGGCCACGATCAGGCCCGTCGCGTCGATGGTCTCGTCGGCTTTGGCGCTGAGATGCCTGCCGATTGAGCGGATCCGGCCGCCCTCGATGAGCACGTCGGCCTCTTCGTCGCGGTGGCTCGCCGGGTCGATGACCCGCCCCTTGGTGATCAGGATACTGGGCATGGCCCTAGCGTAGCGGCAAGGCCTCCACCCGGGTTGGTCAGGGGCGGGCACGCGGTCTAACATGGCCCTCAGACAATCCGGGGTGTAGCGCAGCTTGGTAGCGCGTTTGACTGGGGGTCAAAAGGTCGCAGGTTCAAATCCTGTCACCCCGATTCGGAAATTCGAGGGCGCATAGCTCAGTTGGCTAGAGCGCTGCCGTCACATGGCAGAGGTCACAGGTTCAAGTCCTGTTGCGCCTATTTCCTTTCATCGAAAACGCAGTTTGGAGCCCCTTCCTTCCGGATGGGGTTCTTTGCGTTCGAGGCCTGAAATCAAGTGGGGGATCGGGAGAGGCACACCGGCACATAGCCGGTTTACTCGGCTTCTTCGAACCGGTTCATATCCTCGGCTTCGAGGCGGGGGCTGTAGGCGTGGAGGCTGATCGCACGCTGATCTTCGTGGGTCGCCAGGCGGTGGATCGCATCGCAGTGGCTCGACACCTGCATGCCCTCGGCCAGAATTCTCCGGGCCACCTCGCGGACCTTGCCACCTGAGACCTTGGCGAACCGGGTTTCTTCGAGTTCGCCAGAGATGATGCGGAAGCCGCACTCGCTCTGGTCGTGGTCGTGGATGCAGGTTGCGGTGCTGTCCCAGAAGAGAGCCAGGAGCACCCAGGCGTCGCAGGACGCGAGTTCGATGCGGTTGTAGGCGCCTTTGTCGAAGGAGCCGCAGCTCAGAATGGTCTCACGCTCGATCTCGAGATCTCGGAAGGCCGCCGAAACCACGTTGACATCCGCGCCGTGTTCGGAACAGCCGCCAAGACATCGCAAAATGGTCCGACGCGCTCCGTCACTGAGCTCGGGGTGAAATCGGATGTGATCGACAGGTACGATCTGCAGCCTCCTGCGCCAGATATCGACCAAAGACTATACCCGCCTGCAGGCGTTTCGTCAGACCGGGCGGTTTCGCCGGGAAAATCGCCGATTCTGGTCTGTATACCGCGTTTTCACATCTGACAATACGATCGTGAAAGCCGGATACCATCCGGAGATGGCCCGCGAAGAAAGCCAAGCCGATGCAGTCACCGTTGCAGCGATGTACTGCTTTGTCGCGCCAGACGTTGGCGCACAGCCGTTGCGAGCGCTCGCGGATGATATCCGCACCCGGATGTCCAACCTCCAGGTGCTCGGCACGGTCATCATCGCGCCGGAGGGGCTGAACGCGACCGTCGCCGGATCCGCAAAGGATGTCGGGTCGTTCGTCGAATGGCTCCGCACGGCGCCCCAGGTCTTTGGTGGCCTCCGAGCACTCGAGCCACAGCACTCGTTCTGTTCTCAGATGCCCTTTACCCAGGCGGTGGTCAAAGTCAGACCCGAGATCGTGACGATGCGGGCCCCGGATGCGGACCCGCTGGTGCGAGTGGGGCGGTACGTGCCCGCCCGGGAATGGAACGCGCTCGTGGACGATCCCGATGTGCTCGTGATCGACACGCGGAACGACTTCGAGTTCAAACTCGGGACCTTCGCGTCTGAATCGGGCCGGCTCGCGGCGAACCCGGAGACCGTCTCGTTCGCCGACTTTCCGGCTTTCGTTGATCGAGCACTGCAAGGCAAGCAAGACCGCACACTGGCGCTCTTCTGCACGGGTGGCATCCGGTGCGAACGGGCGACGAGCTACCTCCTCACCCGCGGATTCCGGGATGTCCGGCATCTTCATGGGGGCATCCTGACTTACCTCAGGGATATCAGGCCCGAGGACTCCAGGTGGCAGGGTGGGTGCTTTGTCTTTGACGAGCGGGTCAGCCTTGGTCATGGCTTGCTTGCAGAACCTGTCCAATAACCGCCGATGTGTCTTTCAATTCTCTGGAATCGCGGGGTGCATTTCTCGCAACTCTGGTTAGGATCTGCGTTGTCCGGTTTTTGGAGTCGGAGTGCGATCTTTGAGTGACCATCTTGTCCCGCCGCGGTTCCCACGACAGGTGGTCCTGCTTCTCATCGGAGTGGCGGTTCTCACGCTGCTCAGTCTTATCAGCAACCTGCTCTGGCTCCAGGGGTCCTCGCTTGCCAGGGGCCTCCGGCTGCTCTTGAGCGTGGACCAGGAGATGAGCCTGCCGACCTGGTGGTCGTCGGCCACGCTCGCCGGGCTCGGCGTGCTCACCTGGTTCGTCGGGCAGGGCCGCGAGTTCGATTCCCGGATCGAGCGTCTGGCCTGGGCGATGCTCGCGTTTGGATTTGTCTTTCTCTCGATCGACGAGTTCTGCATGCTCCACGAGCGCATCGGCGGGCTGGTCCCGGTCGATGGACTGTTCAAGCACGCGCGGTGGATCGTCCTCTGGCTCCCGCTCGGCGGGATGGTCGGCTGCTTCGTGCTCTGGAAACTCTGGCGCACTTCCAAGAAGACCGTCATCGGGCTGATCCTGGGCGCTGCGGTCTTTCTGAGCGGAGCGATCGGTGTCGAACTCTTCAACACGGTGATGCGTCGGCAAGCCGAATACCAAGCCGAAGAGCAGATGCTTGCCGCTCCTGACTCATCCGAGTTCCAAGACAAAACCGGGAAACGCAATCTCCCCTACGTCGCCGGCAAAGCGTTCGAAGAGCTGCTCGAGATGCTCGGCGTTGTGATCTGGTTCGGCGTCATGATCCGGGCCCGGGATGAGGTCATGCTGGCCAGGTCCGGGGGCCAGCCCCTCGATGCCCAGGGGCGATAACGGCCTTTCAGGACAGCATCAGCGCTCGTTTCCGCCGCTTGTCTCGATTGAGTAGCGTTCGATGCGTGTGGTGCTTTACCATGCATCGCGAGCTGTCTGCCGAGGGGACCCGACCGATGAAGGAAGCCGAACGATTCCAAGCGCTGGATCGTCTCTTTCAGGAGGTGTGCGATCTCTCTCCAGACGCGCGGGAAGCCCGGCTGATCGAGCTCGTGCCCAACGACGTGAAACTTCGCAACGAAGTGCTCGATTTACTCCGTTCCGAGAGCAGCAACCAGCGGCTGACGCCCGAGTCATTCCAGAAGGACATCGCCGCGGTCCTGACGGGGTCGATCGAAACGCCCGAGACGATCGGGAACTACAGGATCATCCGCAAGATCGGCCAGGGCGGGATGGGCGTGGTCTACGAGGCGCGCCAGCAGAGCCCGCAGCGCACCGTCGCGATCAAGCTCCTCCGCCCGGGGCTTGCCACACCCGAGCTTGTCAGGCGTTTCGAGTTCGAGGCCGAGGCCCTCGGACGATTGCAGCATCCGGGCATCGCGCACATCTACGAGGCGGGCCTCGTCGAGACCGCCGCGGGGCCGAAGCCCTACTTTGCGATGGAATTCGTGCAGGGCGTTCCGCTTCGGCGTTGGGCATTGCAAGCGGGGGCGTCGGTCCGCGAGAAACTCACGATCTTCGCGGAGATCTGCGACGCGATCCAGCACGCCCACGCGCAGGGTGTGATCCACCGGGATCTCAAGCCCGCCAACATCATCGTGACCGAACAAGGCGCCCCGAAGGTGCTCGACTTCGGCGTGGCTCGAACGATCGAGGCCAACCCGAGTGCGCTCGAGACCCTGCAGACCGAGGCCGGGCAGCTCGTCGGCACGATGGCGTACATGAGCCCCGAGCAGGCGGCGGGCAAGTCGGCTGAGATCGACACGCGCTCCGATGTCTACGGCCTGGGCGTGGTGCTCTACGAGCTGCTCTCCTCGAAGCTGCCCAACGACATCGAGGGGCTGGGTATTGTCGATGCCGCCGCGACGATCAGAGACCGCTCGGCGCCCAAGCTCTCATCGTACGACACACGTTTCCGGGGCGACATGGAGACGATCGTCGCCAAGGCGCTCGCAAAGGACAAGGGCCAGCGGTACCAGACCGCGGCGGCGCTGGCCGACGACATCAGACGGTACCTCGCGGGCGAGACGGTCACCGCCCGCCCGCCGAGCACGCTGTACCAGATGAGCCGGTTCGCCAAGCGAAACAAAGTGCTCGTCGGACTCGCGGCAGCTCTGGCTGTGGCGGTGGTCGCGGCGATCGTGGGGACATCGATCGGGCTCTCCGAGTCGCTCAAGCAGACCAGGCTCGCTGAAAAGCGATTGGTCGAAGCGGAGCGGCAGACCGACATCGCCCAGGAGGTCACGAGTTTCCTCAACAACGACGTGCTCGCTGCGATCGTGCCCGGTGCCAAGGGTCACGAGGTCACGGTGCTCCAAGCGCTCGACGAGGCGGCCTCCAAGCTCGAAACAAAGTTCGTCGACAGGCCCATGACCCGCGCGGCGATCGCCAACAACATGGGCAACGTGTACTACGCGCTCGGTGAATACGAGAAAGCCGCCCCGCTCATCATGGAAGCCGTCGATCTCTTCAAGGCATCGCTCGGCGATCAGCACGAACTCACCCGGCTCGCGCAGAACGATCTGGGCATGTTCCTCAGAGACGCGGGCCACTACGAGGAGGCGAATGAAGTGCTCGGCTCACTCCTTGAGCGGAACACGAAAGAACTCGGCCCCAAAGACCCGATCACGCTGAGTTCGCTCCTTTCCGTGATCCAGCTCTCGTATCAGACTGGGCAATACGAACGCGCGATCGAACTCCTGGATCGCTTCGATCGAGATAGTCAGGGTTCAATCGATCCGGAGAGCAGCCAGGCGCTGATCGGCATGATGAACCGCGCGATGATCGATCAGGAAATGGGCAACGCGAATGCCGCGGAGGCGGGGTATCGGAAGGTGTACGAGGCGAGGCTTCGGCTCGAAGGCCCGGAGTCTCCGTCCACGCTCGTCGCGGCGCACAATCTGGCGACGAGCCTTGAGGCATTGGAGCGGTACGACGAGGCGGAGCCGATCTACCGATCGGTCTACGAGACCGAGTCACGCCTGGCGGGTCCGGACAATCCCGACGTCCTCGTCACGGCGCACAACCTGGCGTTCCTGTGCTGGAGCATGGGGCGCCCCGACGAGGCGGAGCCGCTCTTCCGCGACACGCTCGAGCGCTGCATCCGCGTCTACGGCGAAGCCCACCCGGGCACGCTCACCTGCACACGGAGCCTGGTCATGATGCTCCTCGATCTCGATCGCCCCGAAGAAGCGATCGAGATCGCCCAGGAGCGATATGTGGCGGCTCAGATTCCGGACACCACCAAGACGCCGCCCTATTTCGAGATGACCTCGGCGTATGCGAACGCGCTCGCTCTGGCGGGCATGCATACGGATGCGGCGCCGCTCTATGCGGAATCACTCGCCGGTCTCCGTGAGATGCTCCCGCCCGAGCACCCCCGGTTGAGCGAGATCCTCCTCGCCTCGGGTCGGAACAATTTCGAAGCCGGCGAGTACGAGACCGCAGAGCCTCTGCTGACGGAGGCGTACGGGATCGCCGAGCGGGCAGGCAATGCGGAATCCGCTCGGGCCGTCGCGGCGATGCTCGCTGAATTGAACGAAAGGCTCAATCGCAAAGACGAGGCACAGCTCTGGAAACTGAAGGCGTCCCAGTAACGAGGATATGGCCCACGGTTCTGTTTGATGGATCGGAAATCCGGGTGCCACGGCTTGTCCCGAAGGGCAAGCCGTGCCTCTGATGATCCAAAGACACGGCTTGCCGAAGACGGACAAGCCGTGGCACCCACTGGGGTCAAGGGGAATTACATGCTCAGGCTTGCGGGACGGATCGGTCTTGCGTTGTCTCTCGGTGTTGCGTTCGCCACGCGGGCGCACGCGACGTGGTCGATCCTGCTCGTGGATATCCGCACGGGTGAGATCGCCGTCGGCAGCGCGACGTGCCTGACGAACTTTGATCTTCGCGCCGGGACGCCCGTGCTCATCCCGGGCGTCGGAGCCGCGGCGGCGCAGTCCGCGGTCGATTCCACCGGCTCCAACCGCACGCTCATCCGCGATCTCCTCGCCTCGGGCGCCCAAACGCAGGACATCCTCGCGGCGCTCAGCACGTTCGATCCGTCGCATCAATCGCGTCAATACGGCATCGTGACCGCACTCGGCGATCCGGCGACGTTCACCGGATTGGGCGCCGGCGCCTGGGCGGGTGGCGCGACCGGTGTCATCGCCGGCGCCGGGATCGGCGGCGGGGACCTCTACTACGCCATCCAGGGCAACGTGCTGACCGGGCCTTCGGTGGTCGCGGCCGCCGTCGTTGCAGTCGAATCAACCCCGGGCGATCTCGCCGCGAAGCTGATGGCAGGCATGGAGGCCGCTCGGGCGCAGGGCGGCGACGGTCGCTGCTCGTGCGCGTCGGGCAATCCCACGGGTTGCGGCGATCCGCCCGACTAGTTCACGAAATCCGCGCACATCGCCTACATGCTCGTCGCCCGCGCGGGCGATGAGGAAGGCTGCGCCCCGACCTACCGACTCCAGAATCGCAATCGCCGGGTATTCACCGGGCCGCTGGATGCAAACCGCTCGATCGCAATGCTTGTTCCTGAGGGCTCAGGTGACATCGAGGTGCGCGAAATACTCGGAGATGTCGCGCCTGGGCGACTCGCCGCTTCGATCCAGATCCCGGGCTATCTGAGCCCGGAAGAAGCGGTGATCAAAGACATCACGGGCGACGGGCTGGGCGATCTCGTTCTTGCCGTAAATGTTGGCGAGGGTTTGATCATGCTTGAGGCGCTCGATGATCGGCTCAACTTCGCGGAACCGAGCCTCCTTTTCGCCGGTGCGCTCGTGACGGATGTCGATGTCGCGGATATCGACGGGGACACACATGTCGATATCGCAACGCTTGATCTGTTCACATCGAAGATAGCCGTGCTCTGGGGTGACGATGAGGGCACCTTCGTTGAACGCACAGAACTGACACTCGCAAATAATCCATACAAACTGGAGATCGCACAGCTCGACGGAGCAGGACGCCTCGACATCGCGGTACTCGGCTCTGATGTGTCCATTTATGGAGTCGACGAGCAACGCCAGCTCTCTCTGATGGAATCCCACGCGGTGCCGCCCTTCCTCTCGCGACTTCAAGTCATCGACTCGGCCCAGGACGGCAGGCCCGATCTGCTCATCTCCGGCGACACAACGACCGTCACCCAGATCGTCCGCAAGCCGGGTCTGCCAGCGGCCACCCAGAATTACAGCACCAACTTCGTCCCAACCAGCATGGACGTGGGCGATGTGACCGGGGACGGGCTCGATGACGCCGTGCTCTTGACGGGTGTGAACACCACCGTGCTCCAGGGATTCTCGTTTATTCCCGACTTGCTCCTGCCCACGTCGATCCTTTTGCCCAACTCACCCCGCGACGCGGAGCTTGGCGACTTCGACCACGACGGCGATCTCGATCTGCTCTACTCCGCCAACTCCATCCAGTCGGCGCGCCTTGTGAGCAACACCGGCGACGGGTTCGCCCCGGCCTCGGGATGCGCCTCGGGGACGTACTTCCTGAATCTCAACGTTCCCTTTGCCTCGATCACCGACCCCGATCCCGTGTTCACGCTCCGTGATCGGTACGACGCGTGGCGTCAGGCACACGCGGGCGTGACCGACGCGGTCGAAAGCTCGGCGTCGCTCGATCGCGACGTGCTGAGCCCGGATCCGGCCTGCCAGCGAACACTTACCGTGGAACTCCGAGACGATTTGGGCGTCCCGATCTCGGGCGCCAACCCGGCGGATCTGCTCATCGAGCACGACGCCGCCAGCGCCGGCGCCTCGGCGATCGGGCCGGTCGAATCACTCGGCGGCGGGCGTTTCCGCGTCACGCTCATCGGGCAGAATCAAACCGGTGAAGACGTGCTCCGCGTGACCGTGACCGATCCTGCCTCGGGCGATCGAATCGTGCTCATGCCCTCGGTGAATCTCCTCGTCCGCGACCTCGCCGACCTCGATGAGGACGGCGACTACGACGCCGACGATTTCAACCTCTGGGTGAGCTTCTACCAAGCACGCGATTCGCGCGCCGATCAGAACCGCGACGGGCTGATCACGCCAGCGGACTTCTCGGCCTGGCTCGGGAATGCCTCCTCGCCCTGCTAAGGCCCGTGCATGGAATGGCCCCGCCCGGATTCGAACCGGGGACCGAGCGATTATGAGTCGCCTGCTCTCACCGCTGAGCTACAGGGCCGACGAGGCGACTCACGCCCCGCGGGGCATCATTCGCCGCCCATCGACACCGAGCCACCGGCTTACTTAATGAAGAGCATGTCCCGGTAGCTGGGCATGGGCCAGCGACTGATCGGGGTCTGGACCTCCAGAAGATCGCCGAGCTCGCGCAGATCCGCCATTGCCGGGCGTATCTGGTCCCGCAGGTGAGGCCCCGCCTCGAACGCGTCCTCGGGCATGGCATCGACACGGTCGGAGAGGGCCGCGATCGCGCCGCGGAACCGCTCGGCGAGCCCGGCGTATGCCTCGAGCTCCTCGCGGACGCCCGGGCAATCGACGCCCGAGCCCTCGGTTGCCGCCGCGGTCTCGGCGAGATCCTTCTGGTGCGCGTACACAGCGGGGAGGATCATCTGGCGAGCGATCTGGAGCATGGTCGCCGCCTCGATCGCCAGCGTCGTGGCGTACTTCTCCATGAAGATCGTCGTGCGGCTCTCGACCTCGGGCTGCGTCAGCACCTTGTACTTCTGGAAGAGCTCGATGCTCTTGGGGCTCTTGAGCACCGCGATCGCGTCGGCGCTGTTCTTGATGTTGGGCAGGCCCCGGCGGGCGGCTTCATGCTGCCACTCTTCGCTGTACCCGTCGCCGTTGAAGATCACGGCCTTGTGGTCCTTGACCACCTGCCGAAGCACATCATGCACCGCGTCGTTCTTCTTCTCGGCGCTCGGGTCGGAGCCCGCCTTGGTCTTGATCTCCGTGATGATGAAGTCCAGCGACTCGGCGATGATCGTGTTCATCACCGTCACGGGCCAGGTCGCGGTCATCGTCGAACCCACGGCGCGGAACTCGAACTTGTTGCCCGTGAACGCGAAGGGCGAGGTCCGGTTCCGGTCGCCCGAGTCGCGGGGGAGCAACGGCAGGCGGTCGGCGCCGAGGTCGAGCGTGCCACCCTTGATGGTCCGGGTCGGCGAGCCCTTCTCGAGCTGCTCGAGCAGGTCCGTGAGCATGTCGCCCAGGAAGATCGAGATGATCGCCGGCGGCGCCTCGTGAGCGCCAAGGCGGTGGTCGTTGCCCGCCGAGGCGATCGACGAACGCAAGAGATCCGCGTGCAGGTGCACGGCGCGGACCACGGCGCAGAGGAAGACCATGAACTGCTGGTTGTCGTGGGGGTTGTCGCTCGGGTTGAGCAGGTTCTGGCCCAGGCTCGTCGAGAGCGACCAGTTGGTGTGCTTGCCCGAGCCGTTGACGCCCTTGAATGGTTTTTCGTGAAGGAGCGCGTGGAGGCCGTGACGCTTGGCGACGCGCTTGAGCGTCTCCATCAGGACCATCTGGTGATCGCCCGCGATGTTCGCATGCTCGAAGAGCGGGGCGAACTCGTACTGCCCCGGCGCCACCTCGTTGTGGCGCGTCTGCACGGGCACGCCCACGCGCCAGAGCTCGCGCTCCGCGTCGGCCATGAACGCGAGCACCCGGCCCGGGATCGCGCCGAAGTAGTGATCCGACAATTCCTGACCCTTGGCGGGCTTGGCGCCAAAGAGCGTGCGTTCACACAGAAGAAGGTCCGGACGCTCGCCCAGGAACCGCGAGTCGATCAGGAAGTACTCCTGCTCGCAGCCCATCGTGCTGTACACGTTGTGGACGTCGTCGGCCTTGCCAAAGAACTCCAGCACCCGCAGCGACTGCGAGCTGATGGCGTCCATCGAGCGGAGCAGGGGGGTCTTCTTGTCGAGCGCCTCGCCCGTCCACGAAACAAAGGCGGTCGGGATGCACAGCGTCGCGGTGTTGATCCCCCGGATGATGAAAGCCGGGCTGCTCGGGTCCCATGCGGTATAGCCCCGGGCCTCGAAGGTCTGGCGCAGACCGCCCGAGGGGAAGCTCGAAGCGTCCGGTTCGCCCTGGATCAGCGCACTGGCCGAGAGATGCCCGACGAAGCCCTTCATCGGGTCCAGCTTGAACAGTGCATCGTGCTTCTCGGCGGTGGTGCCGGTCAGGGGGTGGAACCAGTGGGTGTAGTGGGTTGCGCCTTTTTCGATCGCCCACTGACGCATCGCCTTGGCGATTTCGTCGGCGACCGCCTTGTCCGTCATGGGCTTGCCGCGTTCGACCGTCTGGAGCAGCGCCTCATAAATCGAAGGGGAGAGTCGTTCCTTCATTTTGGGAAGGTCGAAACAGTCCTCGCCGAAGAGTTCCTCGACCGGGCGGAGATCGGCAAGCTCTTGGCAGGGGTCGGTCATCCAGTAAGTGGATGCTTCGACCACGTCTCGCCGGATAGATTCGGTGCCCATGGGATCTCCGTTGGTTCGGATGACTGGTGGGCGCCCACCCTCGCGGCGGGCGCGGTTGTCCATTCTTTGCAGTCCGTTGACACAAGCAAGAAAAACGCCCCGAACGGGGCCAAATTTCCGTCACTTCGTTCGAGCTGTATGCAGTAAACGCCCCGATTGCGCGCTCAATCCGAACCGATGCCCTCTGCAAGTGTGAAGACCATCGTTCGCGCCGCATCCACAGGCGAGCCGCCCGATGCAAAGGCATCGCTCATCCGGCGCACCAGGGCGCTGCCAACGATCGCCGCATCCGCGTGGGCGGTCACCATCCGGACCTGCTCGGGTGTTGAGATCCCGAATCCGACCGCGAGCGGCAGGTCGGTCAGCTTGCGGAGCTCCGCGATCCGCCCCGCGATCTCAGGCGGGCCGCCCGACTCGCCGGTGATCCCGGCCCGAGCGATGACGTAGACGAACCCCGAGCAGTGCTGCATGATCCGGCGGGCCCGCTCGGGTGGGGTGGTCGGGGCGACCAGCAGACTCACGCAGAGCCCGCTCGCCCGGCAAGCCTCAACATATGGCCCGGCCTCCTCGAGCGTGACGTCGGGGAAGATGCACCCATCGAAACCGGCCTTCGCGGCTTCCTGCGCAAACGCGGCGGGCCCGCCCATCCGGTGCACGAGCGAAGCCGAGATCATCGCCACGAGCCCGGCCTTCACGTCCGTCCGGCATCGGCGAACGCCCTCGAGCACCGTCTTGGGTGTCACGCCCTGCCCCAGCGCCTTGTGCATCGCCTCGGCGATCACCGGCCCGTCGGCGACCGGATCCGAGAACGGGAAGCCGATCTCAATCACAGAAGCCCCGGCTTCATCGAGAGCTCGGAGCACATCGGGCAGACAGCCCGGCGTCGGGTGCCCGCCCACGACAAACGGCATGAGCCCCTTCCGGCCCGAATCCCGGAGTTCCGCGAAGATGCGCTCGAGCCGGATCGTGCCCTGCTGGGTGGTCATCCGACGATCTCCGGCAGGTCGTACAGGCCCTCGGTGAGCACGCGGGGGCCTGTCTTGGTGATCAGCACGTCATGTTCGTAGTGGACCGAGAGCGAGCCGTCGGCGGTGAAGACGGGCCACTGGCGGGGCTTGCTGTTTGTGTGCCCGGTGCCGATGGCGATCATGGGTTCGACCGCCAGGAGCATCCCCGGCTCGCAGACGACCCTCGAATCGGGCCACTCGCCGGGGTAGCTCGGGACAGAGTTGGACACGAAGGGCGGCCCGTGGAGCGAGCGCCCATAGCCGTGCCCGCCGAGTCCCTTGGTCAGGTGGAAGCCGAAGTCCCGCTCGACGCAGCCCTGCACCGCTTTGGCGTACTCGATGAGCTGGTTGCCCGGCTGGAGCTGTTCGATCCCGAGGCGGATGGATTCCACGCCCGAGCGCATCAGGCGGGCGGCCTGCTCGCTCCGATCGGCTATCGCATATGTCCAGGCCGCGTCCCCGATCCAGCCCTGGTAGCTGACCCCGATGTCAATGGAGAGCAGATCTCCCGGTTCGAGGGGTTTGGAGGTGTAGCCGGCGGTGCCGTGGACGACGCACTCGTTGAGACTCAGGCAGGCGTGCGAGGGGAAAGCGGGCGATCGTGGCATCCGGTAGCCGAGGAAGCACGACTTGCAGCCGAGGTCCTTGAGCGTGGCGCCGATGAAGGTATCAATCTGGGCGAGTGTCATCCCCACGCGCACGAATTCGACGAATCGGCGGTGCACCTCGACGACGCGACCGGCCGACGCGACGGCCAGCTCGGCTTCCTGCTCGCTGATCAGTGGGACTTTCGACACGGGCCATCCTAGCGGCTTGCGGGCAATCGGGCAGCGATCAGACGACCCTGCGCCCGGCGGCCCAGACCGCCGCGACGGGGCTCGCCCCGAACTCGAATGCGATCGATCGCTCGTCGGTCGATTCCAGCAGAACCAGATCCGCGCGCGAACCCTTGGTGATCCGGCCCCGGTCAGTAAGACCCAGGAGTTCCGCGGGCGAGCGCGTCGAAGCGGTGATCGCCTCATGTGGTAACAGCCCGAGGTGACGCACGGCGGCCCAGATCACCATCGGCATCGAGAAGCAGGGAGCGCTGCCCGGGTTCAGGTTGCTCGCGATGGCGAGCTTGCCGCCCGCAGCGAGGAAACCCCTGCCATTGGCGAAGCGGTTGTCGAGGTGCAGGCCGCAGATCGGGAGCATGACCCCGAACGTGTCCGAATCGGCGAGCTCGGCAAGATGCTCGGGCGTGGTGGCTTCGAGATGATCGACGCTGACAACGTGCCTGCGGATCGCTTCCGGGATCAGGCCGAGGTCGTGGAACTGATCGGCGTGGACACGGACCTTGTGCCCGGCTTCGAGGGCGGCGTCGGCGAGGCGGAGCGTTTCTTCGAGCGACCAGGCGCCGGTCTCGCAGTACGCATCGACGGTGATCCCCGGGAAACGCCTCGTGATCTCGGGGAGGGTTTCTTCGATGGTCAGGCGCACAAAGTCGGAGATGTCCGGGTCCTTGGCGTGCCCGATGCAGGCGGTGGGGACGACGGTGCCGGGCCAGAGTCCGTCGGCCTCGCTGATCGCTTCGAGCATCTTGACCTCGTCGTGGGTCGAGAGCCCGTAGCCCGATTTCACCTCGGCGGTGAGTGTGCCGAGCGTTTTCATGCGGTCGAGCCGGAGCGCGAGCGCGTCGCGGAGCTCGTCGCGTGAGGCGGCGCGGACCGCGCGGACGGTGGACATGATCCCGCCGCCCGATTCGAGGATCTGAAGGTACGACGCGCCGCGGAGCTTGCGTTCCCACTCGTCGAGCCTCGAGCCGGCCCAGCACGCGTGGGTGTGGCAATCGATGAAGGCGGGCATCAGCACCCGGCCCGCTGCGTTAAAGTGCTGGCGGGCGGGGTGGTCGAAGGACTCGGCGATCTGCTCGATCGCGCCGCCCCGGATCAGGACGTCCGCCATCGGGCGCACGCCGAGGGCATCACCTTCCATGGTGAGCACGCGCGCGCCGGTGATGAGCAGCTCGTTCACGGTCGGGCTCCCGCGGGTCTGGAGGCGAAGCCCCGGAGGAAGGTCAGGAAGAGGT
The DNA here is from genome assembly GCA_041742315.1 of Phycisphaerales bacterium. Lineage (GTDB taxonomy): Bacteria > Planctomycetota > Phycisphaerae > Phycisphaerales > UBA1924. Next base: position 17,762 of record JBGSIX010000093.1, read on the forward strand.
GGGCCGCGATGCGTGCGGTGCGCCCGTCGTGGTCGTTGGGTGGGCAGAGCTCCATGATGTCGAAGCAGCGGACGCGCTCGCATCGCCCCGCAGCGTCAACCCATGTCGCGGCATGGTGCACGGACCAGCCCATCGGGTTGCGGGCGCTCACGCCCGGGGCCGCCGAGGCGTCGAGGACGTCGAGGTCGAAGCTGACGAAGAGGTTGTCGCCCGGCCAGTCGCCTCGAGGTTCGAGGGCGTCGATGCGTCCGCCGTGGCTGTGGAACCAGTGCATGTGCTCTCTGCTGTTGGCGAACGGGCTGATGCCGATGGCATCGAGGCGGTTGACGCCGCACGTCTCGACGAGCTTGCGGAAGGGCATCCCCGAGCCTTCCTCGACCCGGACGTCCAGGTGTGCGTCGAAGTAGATCCCGCCGAGTGAGTCAAAGCGCTTGGCGACGGCCCGAACGAATGCAAAGGTCAGGTCGTGCCCGCCCCCGATCATGACGGGGAAGAGGCCCGCGTCGAGGAGCTCGCCCGCGGCGTGGGTGAGTCGGTTGTGCGTTTCGGTGAGCGTGCTACCCGCGATGACATCGCCCGCGTCGTACACGGCGGGCCAATCCCAGCCTTCAGGCTGGCTCGTGCCGTAACGGGTGAGCGCGACGCGGAAGGCGTCGGGACCGATGGCGGCGCCGGGGATGCCGTGGTTGAGCGAGACACCCGTGTCGTCGGGAGCGCCGAGCAGGGCGATCCGGCAGCCCTCGTGCGAATCGGTGCGGATGAGCGAGGCGAATCGGCCTGGGCCGGACTGGGGCCACTGCATTCTGCGGGTAAAGGGGATGTCCATCGCAGGAGTTTACCGCGCGCCGACCCGGACGGGTTTGCCTGTAGTGAGCGAGAGCCGCTCAGCTTCGATCGTGCGCATGACTGTCGTGGCGTCGGCGATCGTGATGGGGGGTGAAGAGTCGCCCCGCGCGAGGGCCTCGACCATCGCTCGGATCTGCATCTCCCAGCCCGAGAGAGGCGAGACCTCGATGGGAGCGGCTTTCCCATCGGCAAAGAGCGTGAGCTGGTGCTCAGCGGAGAGATCGAACTCGACGGAGGCCCGCTCGAAATCGATGCGTGCTCGCATGACGAATGCAGCCGCGGGGTCGCGGTCCCAGCAGCCCTCGGCGGTGACGTGCCGGGGTCCCGTGTCGAAGCGGTAGAGCGTGGTGATGTGCGCGTGGTCACCCAGCGAGGTGACCTCGGCCGGCGCGCCGAAACAGAAGTGGACGAAGTCGGTGTCGTGGATGTGGAGGTCGAGGATCGCGCCGCCCGATTTGGACGGGTCCTTGTAGAAGGCATCGGCCCAGGTGGGCGTGCTGCCCAGGCGTGTGAAAGCTGCGGAGCGGACAGCGCCGAATCGGCGCGCGTCGATGGCGGATTTGATCCAGGCCCAGGCGGGCCAGTAGCGCATGCACATAGCGGGCATGCAGAGGACGCCGGTTAGTTGCGCACGCTCGGCGACGGGGATCAGGCGTTCGACCTCGGCGAGCGTGAGTGCGACGGGCTTCTCGATGATGCAGTGCTTGCCCGCTTTGAGCGCACGGATCGCGAAATCGACGTGGGTGGTCGTGTGGGTGCAGATGCTGACGAGGTCGATGGCGTCGTCGGCGAGCAGGTCGCCCAGGTCTGTGTACGCGCGTGTTTCGGCGGGATCGAAGAGTGGGGCGGCGTCGGCGCCGCCGAGATTACCAGAGGCTTGGGCCGTCGGATTGAGTCGGTCCGGATCGGCATCGCAGACCGCGGCGAGCGTGACGGGCAATCCGTCCTGAGCGGCGTCGCGGTAGGCGCGGACGTGGGTCTGGCCCATGAAGCCGAGGCCAACGACGCCCGCGCGGATGGGAGTTTGGCTCACGGGCAGACCCCGATGGATTCGAGGTACGCGAGGCCGGCGTGGATGTCGGCGATGCGGTCCTCGCCCGCCTCTCGCTCGATGCACATGTCAACGTCGAGATCCGCTTCCTTGGCCGCTTCGAAGAACGAGACCCATTTGACGTCGCCCGAGCCGATCGGGACCTCCGATCCCCATTGGCCGGGTGTGGTGGTGCGCGTGGCGTCCTTAAGGTGGATCTGTTTCACCCATGGCGAGAGCGTCTTGAGTGTTTCGACGGGGTCGCCCATGTTATAGAGGATCATGTTGGCGGGGTCGAAATTCACGCCGAGGCGCGGGAGCTTGAGTTCTTCGAGGAGTTCGCGGAGCGTGCCGGCGGATTCCTGGCCCGTCTCGAGCGCGACGTCGATCTCCGCCTCGGCGAAGATGTCGTGGATCTGGCGGATGCGATCGATCATGACGCTGCGGAGCGGGTCGGCGGGATCGTGGGGGAGGAAGCCCGCGTGGAAGGTCACGAGGCGAGCGCCGAAGTCGTGCACAAGCTCGACCGAGCGTTTGGCCGTGTCGAGGTTGGCTTCCCAGTGCTCATCGGGGCGGAGGCCGCCGGTGAGTTTGATGGTTTCGAGTGTTGAGTAGTCCTCGCCCTTGGTCTGGAGCATGGTCGAGAGCACAGCGATGCCGTGGTCATCGAGAGCGCGCCGAGTTTCGGAGGCGGACCAATCACCCTTGAGCATCGAGTCGAGCGCGAGCTGGATAGCGGTGAGGCCGCAATCGCTCACGAGCTCGGCGAGCGATTGGGGCGACTGGGGACGCAGGGACCAGGAGCAGACACTGATGGTCATGGTTCAGTGCTCCATGGGGATGTCGACGTGCTGGTCTTTGGCGCAGGCCTTGGCGGTGTCGTATCCGGCGTCGGCGTGGCGGAAGATGCCCATCATTGGGTCGTTGCGGAGGACGCGGGCGAGGCGTTTGGCGGCTTCGGGCGTGCCATCGGCGACGATAACCTGCCCGGCGTGCTGGCTGAAGCCGATGCCGACGCCTCCGCCGTGGTGGAGGCTAACCCAGCTCGCGCCCGAGGCGACGTTAACCATGGCGTTGAGAAGTGCCCAGTCGCTGATGGCGTCGGAGCCGTCGAGCATGGCCTCGGTTTCGCGGTTGGGGCTGGCGACGGAGCCGCAGTCGAGGTGGTCGCGTCCGATGACAATGGGTGCGGCCAGTTCGCCCGAGGCGACCATCTCGTTGAACCGGAGGCCAGCTTTGTCGCGTTCGCCGAGGCCGAACCAGCAGATGCGGGCGGGTAGGCCCTGCCAGCCGAAGCGGGGCTGGCAGATGTCATACTCGCCGGCGAGCAGCGCTTCGGGGTTCAGGTGGCAGCCGAGCAGCCAGCGGTGGAGGCGTTCGGCGTAGGGGCCGGAGTCCTTGGGGAAGAGCTTGAGGAGGGCGTGGTCGGTCTTGTAGATATCGGTCGGGTCGCCCGAGAGCGCGACCCAGCGGAAGGGGCCGCGGCCGACGCAGAACTGTTCGCGGATGTAGGCGGGGACGAAGCCGGGGAAGGCGAAGGCGTCGTCGAAGCCGTTGTCTTTGGCGCGCTGGCGGATGTTGTTGCCGTAGTCGAAGGTGACCGCGCCGCGGCCTTGAAGCTCGACCATGGCGCGCACGTGGCGGACCATCGAGGCGAGGGATCGGCGCTGGTAGTCGTCAGGGTCGGCAATGCGCGCTTTGGCGGCCTGCTCGAAGGAGTACTCGACGGGGACGTAGCCCTGGAGCGGGTCGTGCGCGGAGGTCTGGTCGGTCAGGACATCGGGGGTGATGTTTCGTTCGATAAGGCGTTCGAGGAGTTCGACGGCGTTGGCGTGGACGCCAACCGAGACGGCCTTGCCTTCTTTCGCGAGCGCCACGGCGCGATCGATGGCATTGTCGAGGCCCGTGACGACTTCGTCGAGATAGCGGTCATCGAGGCGGCGCTTGAGGCGCGTGATGTCCACGTCGGCGATGAGGCAGGCGCCCTCGGCGAGCGTGACGGCGAGGGGTTGGGCGCCGCCCATGCCGCCGCAGCCGGCGGTGATGCAGAGCTTGCCCTTGAGTGAGCCGCCGAAGTCGGCGCGGCCGCACTCGGCGAAGGTCTCGTAGGTGCCTTGGAGGATGCCCTGCGTGCCGATGTAGATCCAGGAGCCTGCGGTCATCTGCCCGAACATCATGAGGCCCCTGGCCTCGTAGTCGTCGAACTGCTTCTGGGTGGCCCAGTGGGGGACGATGTTGCTGTTGGCGATGAGCACGCGCGGGGCGTCCGCGTGCGTGCGCACGACGCCGACGGGCTTGCCGGATTGGACGAGGAGGGTTTCGTCGGGTTCGAGGCGTTTGAGTGTTTCAACAATCGAGTCGAAGGCGGCCCAGCTTCGGGCGGCCCGGCCTCGCCCGCCGTAGACGACGAGGGCGTCGGGGTGCTCGGCGACCTCGGGGTCGAGGTTGTTCATGAGCATGCGCATGGCGGCCTCGGCGGCCCATGACTTGCAGGCGAGCTTGGGGCCGCGCGGGGCCCGGACCGGGCGGGCGCCCTCGGCGAAGTCGATTGCTGGCGTTTTCCGTGGTTTCGTGATGCTCATGGGCCTGCTCCGTATACTGACAGAGCCTATGCCGATCTCGGATGCGGTGCCCCGTGCGGTGTCCTTATCCGGGTGGCGTCAGCCGCTTTGGTGTCTGTTCGATGGATCTTTTGGGAGTACCCGCCATGCGACGTGTGAAGTCTCGGATGATCTGGATCGTTTCGGCGGCGTTTGCTGGCATCGGGTGCGTGGCTCTGCCCGCGGCGGCTCAGGATGAGGACGTCGTCGTCGATGTCCGCTTTGCAGGGCTCGCGAACGTGACGCCCCACGAGAAGGACGCGGACGCGTACCGGGCGCTGATGATGCTGGGCGAGCGTCTGGCGGATATCCCGGGTGAGGTCGGCGGGCCCGACGAGGCGCGCGCGGGGATCGAGCTGCTCTGGGATCTCTTCCGCGGGGCGCACGCGCTGCGGATCGATCGCACGCAGAATCCACCGGGGCTCGGCTTCGCGTTCACGCTCACGCCCGAAGTGCCTATGAACGGACAGACGTACCTCGAGAAGTTTGCAAGCTTCGCCGAGAGCACCGGCGGGCCGATCCGCGAAGCGCCCGAGGGCGATGGGTACCTGATGTCGACGCCGATCGGGGACGCCTCGTTCCAGTCGGGTGAGGTGATGGGCAAGTCGTCGGTCGTGGTGCTGCTTGGGGCGACAGAGCCCGCGCAGACCAATCCGATGAATTACGGCCTGCCTCGGGACGCGTCGGCGGTGTTCTCGGCGCGGATCCATCTGCAGAGGCTCGGGCAGTTCGTGCTCCAGATCATCGATGAGGAACAGCCCGAGATGGCTGAGGCGATCGAAGAGTTCCGCTGGATCATCGACGAGGCTCCGCTTCTGGATATTTCCTACGGCACAACCGCCCTCTCCGGCGAGCACCAGATGCTGGCGAGCCGGATGCACAACGCGAAGGCGTGGCTCACGAAACTCGGGATGGACCCGAGCCACACGTTCACGCGGGAGCAGTTCGCGGACATCCCGCAGGACGCCACGCTTGTGTCGGCGTTTCCGTTCGAACTCGGGTTCGTGCTCAAGCTGATCGACTGGGCCGCGGAGCAGGAGGGCGAGGACCCCTTTGGTGAGGCTGAGGAGATGCTCGGGTTCGATGTGCGGGGTGACGTGCTGGAGAACGTTGGGCCGAGGGTGATGTACTACCAGTCCGACTCGACGGGCGGCGGCGGGCTGTTGTCTTCGGTGCTGATCGCCGAGCTGCGGGACCCGGCTCGACTGGCCGAGGTGCACGCGGAGCTCATCGAACGGTTCAACGCGTTCGCGGGCGAGCAGGCGAGGGGGTACATCCGCATCCGGCCCTGGGAGGCTTCGGGGCACGATGTCTTCTCGCTGGCGACGCCCGGGCTTCCGGTGCCGATTGAGGTCTCGTGGGCGATCGTGGACAACCGGCTCGTCGTGGCGGCTTCGCCTGTCGGGATCGTCTCGGCGATCGCGCAGATGACGGGCGATGGGCCTTCGATCAACGACAACGCGAAGTTCGCTTCGGCGATTCTGGATTACTTGCCCGAGAACGGCGCGGCCTCGGCGACGTTCAGTGATACCGAGCGGTTCGCGAAACTTGGCTACGGCGGGACGAACCTGCTCCTGTCGGGTTTGGCGAACGCGGTGCGCTCGCCGAGCGATCCGGCTCGGGAAGCGGGCGTCATCATGCCCGAGTTCGGTGCGTTCGCGAGCGGGATCAAGCCGATGGGTGCGATCGAGTACTGGGATGGGGACGACTATGTCGCGGTGATGCGGCTGGATGGCTCGACGGTCGTCGAGATCGCCGAGATGCTCGGTCAGTTCGGCGGGGGTCAGGCCGTGGCGGCGATGGCGGCGATGCAGGTCGGTGTAGCGATTCCTGCGATCGAACGGTCACGGGTCACCGCGAAGCAGATGGTGAGCGCGTCGCAAGTGCGGGCGCTTGTTCAGGCAACGATCGTGTATTCCAGCGACAACAACGGGAAGTTTCCGGAGTCCTACGAGGAGCTCATCAAGATCGGGTACATCTCGCCCGAGATGTTGGTTTCGTCTGCTGGGCCCGCCTGGGACGAGCAGGGCGACATCGTCCTGCGATTTGGCATCGATCCGGCTCTTGCGAATTCGTTCCGCGCCAATGTGGTGGTCGCGATGGACCGGGCCGCATACGTCAATGGCGGGATGGACGTGAACGTCGGCTTCACGGACGGGCATGTCGAAACGCTCTCGCATTGGGAAGTCGACGAATTGCTCGAAGAGCCCGACAACCAGGGGGCCCGCGCCGAGTTCATGCTTGGTGAATAGATTTAGTCCAGACTTGCGAATGTGTCGGCCCTGATGAGATCCACGATCGCCGCGATATCCGGCGAGGGCGGACGGTCGTCTTCGAGGCGCGCGACACGCGATCGGATGATCGCGTGAGCGGATTCGAGCTTTACGCCCGTCTTGAGCGGGCGGTGGTGCTCGATGGCCTCGGCGGCGCAGAGCAGCTCGATCGCGACGACGTGCTCGGCGAGTTGGATCGCGCGGCGGGCCTTGGCGGCGGATCGTGGGCCGAAGGAGTTGTAGTCCTCGATGCCGGCGCTGGTGGAGATGTTGGCGACGCTCGCGGGTGTGCAGAGCCCGATGATCTCGTTGCAGCACGCGGCGGCGGTGTACTGCGCGATCATGAGGCCCGAGCTCAGGCCGGGCCTCGTGGCGAGGTAGGGGCTCAGGCCCGACTGCGGGTCGTGGCCCGAGATCATGAAGAAGACGCGGCGCTCGGCCATGCCGGCCAGGTGCGCCACGGGCAGGGCCAGGTGATCCAGCGGGATTGCGATGGGCATGCCGTGGAAATTGCCCGCCGAGACGAGCGCGTCGCCCACGAGGAGCGGGTTGTCGGTGACGGCGCCGAGTTCCTGCTCGGTCGCGGCCCGGACGTATTCGATCGCGTCGATCGCGGCTCCGACGACCGGCGCCTGGCACCTCAGCGAATAGGGGTCCTGCACGCGCGGGTCGTTGATCCGGTGCGAGGGGAGGATCTCGCTCCCTTCGAGCAGGTCGCGGATCGACGATGCGGCTTGCGTGACGCCCGCGTGGCCTCGCGCCGAGGCGACGGTCGGGTTCAGGAAGCTGTCCGTCGCGCGGCAGGCGTCGATGGACATCGCGCCGGCGACGAGGGCGGCGTTGAGGAGCCTTTGGGTGTCGGAGACGGCGAGCGCGGCCTGGGCGGCCATCAGGTGTGTGCCGTTGATCAGGGCGAGGCCTTCCTTGGCTTCGAGCTGGATCGGGGAGATGCCCGCCTTGGCCAGCGCCTGGCTCGTCGGGACCGCTTGACCGTTGACGATGCACATCCCTTCGCCGATGAAAGCGAGTGCCAGATGCGCCAGCGGCGCGAGGTCTCCTGAAGCTCCGACCGAGCCGATGGACGGAACGAGGGGGAAGATGCCGCTGTTCAGGAATGACGCGATCGTTTCGATGAGCTGAGGGCGCACGCCGCTGAGCCCTCTGCCGAGCGAGGCCGCGAGGATGAGCATCATCCCGCGGACCACTTCATCGGGCAGCGGTTCGCCGACGCCCGCGGCGTGCGACCGGATGAGGTTGACCTGGAGTTCGCGGAGGTGGTCGTCATCGACGCGGTGGCGCGAGAGCGAGCCGAAACCGGTGTTGACGCCGTAGTGGGGCTCGCCGTCGGTAGCGATGCGTTCGAGCCGGGTGCGGGCCTCGGTGACGCGTTCGAGCATGGCGCGGTCAAGGGTGATCTTGGCGCCGTTGCGTGCGACGCTGGTCACGTCCTGGATGCGGAGCGGGGAGCCGTCGAGTTGGGTGGCGTCGGGCATGCCCAAGTGTCTGCGGGAGGGAGGCTCAGGGCAATGGTGAGTCGCCGATGATGCTCCGCATCTGAGAAGTGATCCATTCGGTCTGGCTCGTGGGGGATTCGGAGGCGAGCCTGTCGAGCACGAGGCGGGCGAGTTCCTGGGATTTGCCGGTGTCGCCCGTGAGGCTGTAGGCGGCGGCCTTTCGGGCCAGGACGTCGGTGCGGTCGCGGGGGAGGATCCGGTCGGCTTCCTCGAAGAGCCGGACGGCTCGCGGCCCGTCCTCGCGGTTGAGGGCGACGGTCGCGAGATTCCGGACCGACCGCGACCAGAGCGCCCGCTCGGAATCGGAGAGTTGCCCACTATCGTCGAGCTTGGCGTAGCCCAGGATGGCGGTTTCGTAGGCGACCTCGGATTGGGCGGAGCTGACATCCTCGGCTTCGAGCCTGCCCATGAGTTCGAGGGTGCGGGCTTTCTTTACGTGGAGCCTGATCGCATCGCGCGTGAACTGTGCGGAGTCGGGTTCGGTGGAAGAGAGCCAGTCAATCGTCGAGGTTGCTTCTCTGTAATGTCCGAGGGCGGACTGGAACTCGGCAAGCAGCGCATCGGCGGCCTGGCGGTCGATCTCGTCCGCTCGGGCGACATCGGATGCCTGCTTCTCGATGGGTTCGCGGGCGATGTCGCCCAGGAGTTCCTCGGCGAGCGCCACGCGGCGGTGTTTGATGAGATCGGTCGGGTCGGCCTCGGCCTGGAGGCGCGATGCGGTGATGAAGGCCTCGGCGCTGCGGGAGGCCAGCTCCACACGGCCGAGTTCGAGCAGGCCGTGTGCGATCGCGTCGTGCGAGGTGATCACGGCGACGGTTGCCGCCTCGTCGGCCGGGTCCGCGTCGCGGAGATTCTGGGCGAGAGTGAGTCGCTCGGTGTGAAGCGAAAGGGCGTCTTCGTCGCGGCCCTGCTCTTCGAGTCGTTCGGCGGCGAAGTAGAGGATCTCCATCAGTCGGTGCTTGCCGACTGCGTCGCGTGGATTGTTCGCGACAAACTCGCGGTGGAGGCCGAGGGCGACTTCATAGCGTTCATCGGCCTGGGCGTTGTTGCCCAGATCGTCGAGAACGACGGCTTGGCCTCGGATCGCGCGGGAGAGGAGTTCGAGGTGCTCGCTGGTGGCGGAGTGGAACGCGCGGAGTCCGGCTTCGGCTTCGCGGTAGAGGCCGAGCGACTCGTCTCGCCGGGCCTGGTGAGCGTGGACGCCGGCGCGGTGGATCTGGGCCGAGGCCAGCAGGAGAGCCGAGTCGAGGTCCTTGTATTCGTCGCTGAGTTTCTCGGAGCGTTGGAGCGCCTCGGATGCCAGGGCGACGGAGGCCTGCGTCGCGCCCTCGCGCAGGCGGGCGGCGCTCAGGCCGACCAGCGACTCGACGAGACCCGTCTGCGCTTCGCGGTCCTGTGCTTTCTCGGCGACGAGAGACGCGTAGGTGTTCCGCGCCGAGTTGAACGCGGCGGCTGCGGTGTCAAGTGTCTCGCTGCTGGAGAGCGCGATGTCGCCCATCGCGAGTCGGCTCCGGGCGATGCTCCGCCGGATCCACGGGTACGTCTCGCCCGCGGTATCGAGCTTGCCGAGCACGTCGATTGCGGCGCTGAGCAGCACCCGCCGGGCCTCGGTCGCGCCCTCGAGTCGGCGGATGTCCTCTTCGTAGTCGCCGAAGACGTCCACGAGTTGGCCGAGTTCGGTCAGTGCGTCCTCGGCGCGCTGCTTCTGGGCCTCGGATTCGGTGAGCGCCTCGGTGAGCTGTATGTTCTGATCGCTGAGCGACTGTTCCGCGCGGACGGCGCGGTTGAGCTGCCAGACCGCGACGGTCAGGCCGAGCACAATCCCCGCGGCGGCCACGCTCGAACCGATCGTGGCCATCCGGTGACGCTTGGCGAGCTTGGAGATCTGGTACCAGGCGCTCTGGGGCCTGGCCGAGATGGGCTGGTTGTGCAGGTAGCGGTCGATGTCCGAGGCGAACTCGGACGCGGATTGGTATCGGCGGGCCCGTTCCTTGGCGAGCGCCTTGCCCACGATCGTTTCGATGTCGCCCCGGTACACCCTGCTGATCCGGGAGAGCGTTTCGGGCTCTTCTTCGCGGATGACGCGCACGGCTTCGTGGACAAGACGGCGCTCAAGGTCGTAGGGCAGGTGACCGGCGAGGAGTTCGTAGAGCACGACGCCGAGCGAGTAGATGTCGCTCCGCGCATCGATTTCTTCGGACTCGCCCCCGACCTGCTCGGGGGACATGTAGGGCACGGTGCCCACGAGCTGGCCGATGCGGGTCATCGATGTGGATTCGTGGAGGTCTGAGCCGATGGAGCGGGCGACGCCGAAGTCGAGGATCTTGGGCTGCCCCTCGTCGGTGACGAGTATGTTGGCGGGCTTGAGGTCGCGGTGGACGACGCCGCGTGTGTGGGCATGGTGAACGGCGTCGGCGATCTTCTGCACGAGCACGAGTCTTTCGGGGAGCGTGCACTTGCGGAGCTTGACGTACTCGGTCAGGGGCGTGCCCCGGATGTACTCCATCGCGAAATAAGGTTGCTCGCCGAAATCGGAGCGGGTGGTGCCTGCCTCGTAGATCTGGGCGATGCCCGGGTGCTGGAGTCGGCCAAGGACCTGGGTCTCGAAGTTGAAGCGTTCGAGCGCGTGCCTGGTCAGCATCTGCGGCTTGATGACCTTGAGCGCGACAGTCCGCCTCGGGAGTTCCTGCGTGGCTTTGTAGACCACGCCCATGCCGCCCTCGCCGATTTTGTCGATGATCGCGTACGGACCGATCTTGCTTGGCGGCGGGATCTCGACGAGCCCGCTCGCGGAGCCGGATCCCGAAGCGATCGTGCCGGCGGTGTCGGTCGGGAGTTCGAGGTGCCTGAGGAGTGATTCGACTTCTTGGCGCAGGTCGCCGTCGTCTTGGCAGGCTTCGTCGAGGTACCGCGACCGCTCGGCCTGGCTGAGATCGGCGGCCTCGTCGAGGATCTGCTTCACCCGGGATTGGCGGTCCGCCTCGCTCACTCGTCATCTCCGACGCCCAGTTCGCGGCGCATGTAGGCCTTGGCGTACTTCCAATCGCGCTGCACGGTGCGGACCGTCACGCCCAGTACCTCGGCGATCTGGGGTTCGGCCATGCCCAGAAAGAATCGGAAGCGGACCACCTCGGCGGCGCGCGGGTCATGGTTCTCAAGCTTGGTGATGAGTTTGTCGAGCGCGACAACGTCGCTCACCGGCGCATCGCCCGCGACCTGGATGTCATCGAGCGGGATGCGCTGCTGGCCGCCGCCGCGCTTGAGGGCGCTGCGCCTTCTGGCGGCGTCGATAAGGATTTCACGCATCGCACGGCTGAACGCGCCGTAAAGATGCCTGCGGTTCTCGAAGTCGACGTTGGCCTTCCCGAGCACCTTGAAGTACGCCTCGCCCACGAGGCCCTCGGCGTCGAGGGTGTGCGAGGCGATGAAGCGTTTCTGGTGCTCGGCGATCTGGCGCAGGGTCTGGTACACCGCGTCGACCAGTTGGTCCTTGGCCCCGGCTTCGCCCTCCCGGACGCGGTCGAGGATCTGGGTCACGAAATGGCCGTCGGATGTTGGCGTTGAGGAAATATCGGACATCTCTGGCTCCCCCGTGTGTCTGGCATACTCAGGTCGAGACGCCCGAGTGAGGTCTATCCGCAGGAATGAGGCCGGGGACGACATGCGAATCCGCCAAACCGAGCCCAAACACGTCCTGATTTTACCCGCAATCCGCAAGTCGATGTGCCTCTCGGGCCGCGGTTGCGTCACAATTGTCGTGCCCCGCAGGATTTCCCGGATAGGTGTGCGTGGTCCGGGGATCCCGATCGGATGGAGAATCACTTGGCTCAAACTGGTTCAACCGCTCCGGGTTTCCTGCGATTGTTCGGCTTCGCGGTTGGAGCCGCATTGCTTGCGTTTGGCGTAAGCGGCCAGGACCCCGAGTTCGCACTCGCGCCGGCGGTGACATCGGGCCTGACCGGATCGAAATCGGTCGAAGTGGGGGACATCGACGGCGACGGCGATGCGGACCTGCTCGTGGCGACGGGGCTCAACGGCTCCATCCTCTGGTACGAGAGCGACGGCAACACCAACCCGTCGTTCCCGGCGGCTCATCTCGTCGACAACAACATCCTCGACGCGGCCCATGCGTCGCTCGCAGATCTCGATGGGGACGGCGACCTCGACATCATCGCGGCGGTCCGCGCCATCGCATCTGTGGCGGTCTGGTACGAGAACGTGGGCGGGCTGCCGCCCGTGCTTGTTGCCAGAACGCTTGGAACGGTGGGGCCGAGCAACATCGGCAACCGGGTGAACGCCGCCCGCGCGGGCGATCTCGATGGAGACGGCGATCTCGATGTCGTTGTGTCGTATTACGTGAATCAGCTCGCGGCGCAGGGCCACGTCGTGTGGTACCGGAACAACGGCGGACCCACACCAACCTTCACAGCGAATCTGATCCCGGACAGTTCGGGCACGCTGGAGAACGTCTCGGACCTTCGGCTTGCCGACCTGGACGGGAACGGGGCGCTCGATATCGCGGCGGTGAGCGAGACCCCGTCAACCGCGATGGGGCGCAACCGCGTCGTCTGGTGGTCGAGCAGCGGGGGGGGCAACCCGACGTTCCAGTATCACAGCATCGACACGGGCCTTGTCGATCCGGTCTCGATCGCGATCGCCGATTTCTCGGGGAATCCGGCGCCCGATCTCGCGGTAGCCGCCACGGGCAGCGGGCAGGTTGTGATCTTCCAGAACTCGGGTGGAGTCACGCCCACCTTTGGAATCTCGGCGTCCGAAGCGATGAACGAGCCCCGCTCGGTTCGGGCCGAGGATACGGACGGCGACGGGGATCCGGATCTTGTTGTGTCACTCAGAAATGGGTCTGATGTCGTATTACTCGAGAATATTGGCGTGCCCGGCCCGGGCTTTCTGATACGCAGTCTCGGCGCCGGCAGCGGCGCGAGCGAGGACGCGGCGGTTGGTGATCTGACGGGCGATGGAAAGCCGGATATCGCTTCGATCTTCCCGGTGACAGGCCGACTCGATTGGTTCGAGCAGGTCCGGCCCATCGTGAACCTCAGCACGGGCATGCAGCACGCGACTTTCCAGCAGGCGGTCGACGGCGCCTCAACGGGGCACACGCTGCGGATCCCCGCGGAGAGGCTCCGGAACGACCCGTCGATCGATACCGCGGGCAAGGGGTTGGCCCTCCTGAGCGATGCGGATTTCGCGCTCGGTCAAGATGCGATCGTTCGCATCGACGACGGCACGACGCTCGCCGCCCCGACCGGGTTTGATGTCGAGCTCCGAGGAACACTTGATGTTGCCCCGGGTTCAACGGTCTCGGTCTTCGCAGATCAGCAGACCGTGCTCGCCGATTCGCTCGCTCTGACCGGTGGCTCGGAACTCAACGTTGTCAGCGATCTTGTTCTAAGCGGCCCCAGGACGTACAAGCGATTGCTCATCGACGCCGACGAAACGCTCGGCCCGTTCCCGAATCTGATCGGTCGGCCGGTCCAATCGCTTCCCATCGTGCTCGTGTCGGGCGAGATCGGTTTCGTTGTTGCGGGCCAGGAAGCCGCCGGGCCCGGGGGTAGCAACCCTACCGCGGTTGCCGTCTATGCGCCCGATGCAAACGCGGCCAACGGCTGGTCGGGCTATCCCGTCGACAACAACGCGCTGGCGACCCACGGGCCGATCACGACAGGTGATCTCAACGGCGATGGCAGCGAAGACCTCGTTTCGATCCGGCACATCACGGGCGTCCCGCAGTTGCGCCTGCACCTCGCTCAGCAGTCGCCGAACCCGGCATTTACGAGTTCCACTGTCGCCACGGGTATCGATGCGCAGCATCTTGCCACTGTGGATCTCGATTACGACGGTGACATCGATATTGTGACAGACCAGGGATGGTTCAGGAGCAGCGGGGGACCCACACCGGGTTTCACGTACACGCCATTCCCCGCGGTCTCGGCGGTCCGATCCTTCGGGCTGATCGTGTGTGATTTCGATCTCGACGGCGGCCGGGATGTTGCGATCCATTGCGAGAAACTCTCGCAGAACTCGCCCGGACGGGTCGGGTATCAACTCTTTGTTCTGCACAGCGACGCGAATCCCACGCCCTCATTTACACCCATCCTGATTCAGGAGCGCGATTACGTTCAGAACGGCACGTGCTCGGGCGATGTGGATTGCTACCCGGTTGCGAATATCGAGCTTGACGGTCTCAATACCTTGAGCCGCGCCGATCAGGACATGGACAGCCTGACCGACCTGTTTCTATCCGACGACGACGGGATCACCATTTTCCTGAATCAGAGCACGACGCAGCCTGCGTTCACCACCGTCTCGGTGAGTACGGAAGGCGCGTTCGACGAGCTCTTCCCGGTTGATTTCGATTCGGACCACGACATCGATCTGGTAGCCTCGTCCATGCGCACGAGCCGTGTGCGGTTCCTCCAGAACACGGGAACGGGTTACACGGAATCGCGTTCACTCAAGCCGATCCTGCGAGCCTCGGGCGCCACGGTTCTGTCCACGGATGGCGATGGCCTGAAGCGTCTGGCCGTGATCGGCACCGGATTCGATCGGGTCGAGGTCGTTGAATTCAGTGAACAACCAAGGCTCGACGTCATCGGCAGCAACGTCGATATCCTCGGGTTTGGCCGGGTTGGAGCGGGGGAACTCGTGCTTTCGGGGGGTCAGGTCGCCGCGGACGGAGATCTTTACGTCGGACCCCGCGGTTTGCTGGCGGGCGAGGGCACAGTTGCGGGCAGTGTGTTCAGCAGCGGAATCGTCAGGCCCCGTCGGGACCTCTCCATATCTGGCGATTACGCTCAAGACACGCCGTTTGCGCCCGACATTCCGAGCGAGCTTCAAATCGAGATGCGAACGAGTGCGCCCCCGGCGTATGACCGGCTCATCGTGGGCGGCGAGGCCTCGTTGCGTGGCGTGCTGAGCGTCACCGCTCGGGATACGTTCACTCCCGATGTCTCCGACACGTTCGATGTGATTCTCGCGAATGACATCAACAACAGCCGAGCCCGATTCGATGTGGTTCATCTTCCGCGTCTCACCGTGATCGACTCCGGCGACCCGACGATGGGCACGCTTTTCCCGAGCTACGGCGACACGCCACCCTCGGCGGTGGTCAAGCTCGTCCCTGTTCCCATGGAGAATCCGATCCTGGGCAATCGCTCGTTCTCGGTGCTCGGCACGCCCGCAGACGCGGTCGTCAAGGACTTCACGGGCGGACCCAGCGGCGAGCCGGACGGCTTTGCCGACACGGTCGTTGCGTACCCCGAGATCCCGGGCGGGCCTGAAATGGGCGGCGTTGCGGTGTTTACTGGATCGCCGACGCAGAACTCGGAATACGACTTCGAGTCGCTTGCAATCTATACCGGGCAGCTCGCCGGCAAACCGATCGCGGTGGAAGCGGGGGACTACGACGGCGATGACCGGCTCGAGATCGCCGTGGGCAACAGCCTGACCAATACGAATCAAACACTCGTATTCCTGCTCGAAGTCGATTCTTCGTCGGCTACGCCGCTGTTCCCATCTCAGGTGCCGCCGCTGTTGACGCGTCGAGGCGCCCGCACGCTCGACCTCGCAACCGGGGACTTCATGCCCGGTTCGCAGCGCACACCATCGGTCGCGCACGTCGGGAACCGGGAGGGCCTCGTCGTGCTGACGGACATCGAGAACTCTGGCGTGGCGACCGTCGCGGTGTTCGCGGGACCGGGCTGGGACGGCTGCGACGTGGACGTGTGCGACGACCCGGACAGCGTTGATCCGATCGATGTCGACGGCATCGGCGGCGCATTGATCGATGGCTACTGCGCGACATCCAACGGCGACAACAAGGTCACCATCGCGGCGAATCCCGCATCGGCGCCGGGCATGTTCGTGACCCTCATGATCGAAGTCGGCGACGGACCCACCGAGCTCCGCGCGGACGATCTGAACAACGACGGGTTCCCCGACATCGCGGTGGTCAACGAGACCGCCGGGACGGTCTCCATACTTCTGAATATATCAGATGCCGGCGGCCCGGGCGGCAGGGGGTTCACCGAGCAACTGGTTCTCGATCTCAGGGCGGACGCGAGCGATCCCGACCCCCTGCCCAGCTCCGTGGCGATTGCCGACCTCGACGACGACGGCGATCTCGATCTCGCGGTCGTTTCGACCAACGAGGCGGGCGTCAGAGCCGTGCGCCGGCTGGACAATCAGTTCATCGAGACGGGTGAGTTGGCGTTCGCAGCGGCGGTTGATTTCGAGATGCAGCCCGCGGGCGTGCCGCTGTTCGTCCGAGAAGCCGATCTCGACGGCGACGGTCTGGGTGTCATGCTCAACGACGACCTGGTTGTGTACGTCGAGCCGAGCGGCGCTTTGCTCTCGCCCAAGTTCGGGCCGCTCGCCGGTCACGTGGCGGTGACCTCGAACGCGATCGGGTGCCTCGCCGACACCAACGGCGACGGGTTGCTCACGCCCGCCGACTTCACGGCCTGGATCGCGGCGTTCAACGCCAACTCGCCCGCCTGCGACCAGAACGGCGACGGGCTCTGCACGCCGGGCGATTTCGCCGCATGGATCGCTAATTACAACGCCGGATGCCCGTAATCCAAGACCTGTACCAAGACCTGGATTTTAAGTCCGATAATACATGTTATGTTAAATTGAACCCGGTCACGGCCTGATGCTCGGGCTCAATCCGGGTTCAAACGAGTTTGGACAGGGTCTCGCTGACCGCGTCCCCGATCTCGACGAGTCGGCCCTTGCCCTCTTCATTGCGGAGCTTGAACTCGACATTGCCCTCGGCCAGCGCCTTCTCGCCGATTGTGAGCCGGACCGGGATGCCGATCAGGTCGGCGTCCTTGAACTTGACGCCCGGGCGCTCGTTGCGGTCGTCGATCAGGACGTCGGCCCCGGCCTCGACCAACTCGCTTGCCAGCTTCTCGGCGAGCTCGGTGTGCTCCTCGTTCTTCGGGTCCATCAGCGTGATCAGGACGTGGTACGGCGCGATCGGAACGGGCCAGAGGATGCCCGCCTCGTCGTGGCTCTGCTCGATGCTGGCGGCGATGGTTCGGCTGACACCGATGCCGTAGCAGCCCATGATGACCGTGGTCTTCTTCTGCTGCTCGTTGAGCACGGTGAAGTCGAAGGCCTGGGCGTACTTCGTGCCCAGCTTGAAGATGTGCCCGACCTCGATGCCCCGCTTCGCAACAAGCCTGGCGCCGGGCGATCGGGGGGACGGGTCGCCCTCGATCGCGTTGCGCACGTCGGCGACGCGGATCTTGCCCCCCTGCTGGTCATTGGTGGGCAGATCGGCGCCCAGATCACGAGCCCAGATGAAGCCTGTGACGTGGTGGTCCTTCTCGTCAGCGCCGGTCGCCCAGACGCCGCCGGTTGCGTCGGGGTCGATCACGAGCAGCGTGTCGTCGCGCGTTGCGGCCATGCGCGGGCTGACGTAGCCGATCGCAAAGCCCGCGTCCTTGGCTTCCTTCTCGTCGGCGAGCGCGATCGGGAACCCGACGGCGTCGCGGACCTTGCCCTCGTTCACATCGTGGTCGCCTCGCACGGTCGCGAGCACCCACTTGCGCTTGTCGCCGCCGACCTTGGTGAAGACGATCGTCTTGAGCATGTTCTCGGGTTTCACGCCCAAATGCGCGGCGACGAGATCGATCCCGGGCATGCCGGGTGTGTGCTTCTTCACGAGAGCCGTCGTCGCGCCGGTCTCGAATGACCAGTCCCGCTTGCCGATCTCGCACTTCTCGACATTGGCGGCGTAGCCCGTCTCGGGGCAGACCAGAATCGTGTCCTCGCCCGTCTCGGCGTTGACCATGAACTCGTGCGAGGCGGAGCCCCCGATCGGACCGGCCTCGGCTTCGACGACGGTAAAGTCCAGCCCGCAACGCGTGAAGACGTTGACGTACGCCCGGTACATCCGGTCGTAGGTTTCGTTGAGCCCCCCATCGCCGTCGATCGTCGTGTGGAACGAGTACGCGTCCTTCATCAGGAACTCGCGCCCGCGGAGCAGGCCCGCGCGAGGGCGGAACTCGTCGCGGAACTTCGTCTGGATCTGGTACACGTTCAGCGGGAGCTGCTTGTAGCTCGTGATCGAGCCTTTGGCCATCTCCGTCACGGTTTCTTCGTGCGTCGGGCCGAGGGCGGCGTCGCGGCCGTGGCGGTCGGTGAGCTTGAACAGCAGGTCGCCGTAGTCCACGTCGCGCTTCGTGCCCGCGTAGAGCTCGATGGGCACGATCGCGGGCATGAGCATCTCGCTCGCACCGGCGGCGTCCATCTCCTCGCGCACGATCTGGCTCACTTTCTGCAACACACGCATACCCAGCGGCAGGAAGTCGTACACCCCCGCTCCCACCTGGCGGATGCAGCCCGCCCGGAGCATGAGTCGGTGGCTGGGCGTTGAAGCCTCGGCGGGCGCGTCGCGGAGCGTCGGGATCAGCGTGCGCGTCCAGTACTGGAGCGTGCCGCGTTTGCGGTTGGAGATGATCGAGTTCGGCGTGTCATTGGTGCTCATGGGGCCAACTCTAGCCCCGACCCCACACGATCACGCCCCGCACGATCAGGCCCGGACCGTGCCCGTCGTCTCGGCGGGCCTCCAGAGCCCCGTCTCGCGGAAGAGCCCGAGCCAGCGGTCGCGTTGACGCTGGGCCGCGTCGGACTGGCCCCCCCACCACCAGAGTGTTTTGACCGGCACCGAGAGATCCGCCGCGAGCTCGGCGAGCTGCCGATCGGAGAGATCCGCGTGGGGCGTCTCGATCGCGATGCGCGGCGATCCGGTTGGGCGATCCAGTGCTCCGAGCTGCTCGACGAGGAGCGCGCGGTCGATGATCGAGGCGGCCCGCTCCAGATCGATCGCGGTCTCGTCCGCCGTCCGGCCCGGGTGCTCGGGCCAGATCACGCGGTCGGAGCCGCTCTGCCGGGCCTGATTGAGCGCGGCGAAGAGCATCGGGGTCTCGAACGCCCCATCGTCTATCTGGAGCAGTCCTCCGCCCGGTTCGTTCGGATTGAGCCTGCGGGCGTTGAAGAGCGCGATCTGACGGTCACAGGCCGCGGAGCGGTCCCGCTGGGTGTCGCCGAAGATGCCGGGCACCCAGACCGTTGCGCAGGGCCCGGGCGATCGGCCCGACCCGATGGAGACCGCCTCGTCGCTGGCGCACGAGAGAGCCACGAGGGAGGCGAGGTCGCCGTCGAGGATGATCAGTGGTTCCGGGGTGCCTGCCATGCCTCTGGTATCGTACATCAACGCCCCGGAGGATCGGCATTTGGAGAGCTCGCGGACAGACGATCAGCGTGACCGGCTCCTCATGGCCTCAGAGATGCTCCGACAGGCCCGATCGGTCGTCGTGCTCACCGGGTCGGGCGTGAGCGCCGAGAGCGGGATCTCCACCTTCCAGGACCGGGAAAGCGGTCTCTGGGCGAAGTACAACCCGATGGAACTGGCCCACATCGACGCTTTCCGCCGCGACCCGGAGCTGGTCACGCGCTGGTACCACTGGCGGTTTACGAGCTGCAAGGACTGCCGGCCCAACCCCGCCCACTTCGCCCTTGCTCGTCTCCAGCGGGAAATCGAGGCACGGGGCGGCAGGTTCACGCTTATCACCCAGAACATCGACGGCCTCCACCAGAAGGCCGGCTCGACCGACGTCTGCGAACTCCACGGCACCATCCTGACCTGGCGCTGCACCAAGACAGGCGAACACGTCCAGCTTGACGCGATCAGCTTCGACGCCTTCCCCCCACTCTCACCCGCGGGCGGCATACTCCGGCCCAACGTCGTCTGGTTCGGTGAGATCCTCCCCGAACAGGAACTCGAGCGAGCCTTTGCCGAGTCGAGCCAGTGTGATCTCTTCCTGTCGATCGGGACAAGCTCGGTCGTCCAGCCCGCCGCGAGCCTGATTGAGATCGCCAGGCAATCGGGAGCGAAGGCAATCGAGGTGAACCTGGAGCCGACACCGATCACCGAGATCGTGGATGTTTCGGTGTTTGGGAAGGCGGGTGAAGTGCTGCCGACTTTAGTATCACCAGGAGAAAAGGCATGAAGCCCTTGCTGCTGATCTGTGCATTGTTGCTGTTCGCACTGCCGGGTTGTGGATACAAGACGTATGACCCTGGCTGGATACCGCCCACGACCGGCGTGATCAATCACGTCGTTTTCTTCGACCTGCAGGATCCAGCGGACGCTGAAGAACTGATCGCGGACTGCTACGACCTACTCAGTTTTAACCCAAAGTCGGGCTATGCAGGCAGGCACTACGACATCGGCAGATCGAGTGTGATCAGCGACTACGATGTCGGCTTCTTTGTCGCATTCAACAGTGAAGAGGAATACCGCGCGTATATTGAGCATCCAAAGCACATCGCACTCGTCGAAAAATGGAAGTCGCAATGGGATTCCATCCGTGTCTACGACGTGGGCGATGACCGTTTGCTTCGCTCCATGAGCGATCAGTAATTCGGCGTCGGCGCCCGGTACTCACTCATATCGATCGTGCGGAACCACTCGATCGTCTTCTTGAGCCCCTCGGCGAGCGGGACCTTGGGCTCCCAGCCGAGGTGCTTCCTGGCGAGCGTGATGTCGGGCTGGCGCTGCTTCGGGTCGTCCGAGGGCAGATCGCGGTAGACGATCTTGCTCCTAGAGCCCGTGAGTTCGACCACCTGCTCGGCGAGCTGCTTGATCGTGAACTCGCCCTGGTTGCCGATGTTCACCGGTCCGACGAAATCGTCAGACCCGTTCATCATGCGGATGATCGCTTCGACCAGGTCGTCGCGGTAGCAGAACGAGCGGGTCTGGGAGCCATCACCGAAGATGGTGATGTCCTCGCCCGCCAGCGCCTGGCGGATGAAGTTGCTGACGACGCGCCCGTCGAAGGGGTGCATCCGCGGGCCGTAGGTATTGAAGATGCGCACGACGCGGATGTTCACGCGGTTCATGCGGTGGTAATCAAAGAAGAGCGTCTCGGCGGCCCTTTTGCCCTCGTCGTAGCACGCGCGTGTGCCGATCGGGTTGACGTTGCCCCGGTAGCTCTCGGGCTGGGGGTGGATATCGGGGTCGCCGTAGACCTCGCTCGTCGAGGCCTGCAGGATCTTGGCGTTGCAGCGTTTGGCCATGCCAAGCAGGTTGATCGCGCCCATGACGGAGGTCTTCATGGTCTTGATCGGGTTGTACTGGTAATGCCCCGGGGCGGCTGGGCAGGCCATGTTGTAGATCTCGTCCACCTCGAGCCAGAGCGGGTGCGTGACGTCGTGGCGGATGAGCTCGAAGTTGGGCTTGCCGATCAGGTGCAGGACGTTGGACTTCTGGCTCGTGAAGAAGTTGTCGACGCAGATGACGTCGTGCCCGTCGGCGACGAGCCGCTCGCAGATGTGTGAGCCCAGGAACCCGGCGCCGCCGGTGACGAGGATCCGCTTGATCTGTGACATCGTTCTGCGTGCTCCGGTCGTTGGCGGTCGGCTTACTGGTCCGTATTCTTGGCGAGCCAGCGAGCGTAGCTGCTGACAGACTCGGCCGGATCATGGCTCGGCTTGAACCCCAGCCCATCCTCGGCGCGGCTCATATCCGCGCACGTAAAGTCCTGATAAAACCTGCGGATCGACGCCGGCATCGGGATGAACTCCGTGGGCCGATCCGCATCGGAAATCCCGAGCCCCCGGCGGACCGCACAGGCGATCTCCTCGAAGCTCGTCACACGTCCGGAACCGGCGTTATACACCCCGGGCTCCGGCCTTGCCCTGCCCCCGATCCCCGCTCCGGCGAGCGTGATCCCGACGATGTCATGCACCGAGACCTGGTCGCGGGCCTGCTCGCCGTGCTCGAAGAGTCTGGGCCGCCCGCCCGCCAGGATCTGCTTGGTGAGTTGGAGGGCCATCGAAGCCATCTTGCCCTTGGCCTCTTCGCCCGGGCCGAACACGTTGAAGTACCGGAGCCCGACGATCCAGGGCTTCGGGTTCCCGATCGCCGCGCACTCGCGGTTGAACCGCTCGTGCGCCTTCTCCATGAGCCACTTGCTAAAGCCATAGACGTTGTTGGGTTTGCCCGCGGCGGACTCCGGGAAGGGTTTCTTCTGGGCGACCTGTGGCGGTGTGCCGTAGGTCGCGGCGCTGGAGGCGTAGACCAGGGGGACCTCGTGATCGGCGCACGCGATCATCATCTCGGTCCAGGTCCCGCCCGCGTTCTCCTCGATCATCTCGGACTCGTCCTCGACGGTCGTGTCCGTGATCGCGCCCAGGTGGAAGACCGCCTTGGGCTGGTAGTGCTCGACGAAGTCGGGCCAATACACATCGCGGATGTTCTGCGCCAGGACCTGCCCGCGAAACAGATCGCCCTCGCGCTCGCAGGCGGAGACGAGGTTGGCAAAGGTCCCGGTTCGCATCGAATCGAGCACGACGACGTGCGAGCCCGGCCGCTTCTTCTGGAGGGCCGCGACGAGGTTCGACCCGATGAACCCGCAGCCCCCCGTCACGATATAGGTGTCTTCGCTCTTGGGCATCGGGGGATCCTATTCAGAGCGCCGTAGCCCGGGGAGTGTCGTGACCCGCTCGCCCGATCGGGGCGTGGGCTGGGCCTGGCCCGATTCGCGGCTGTCGAACGTGATCTCGGGCGAACGCCTGTTCATCCAGTAGATCAGCGCCGTCCCGATGATGACCACCGCCGCCAGAACGTCCTTCTTGCGGTGGGTGCGTGCCATTGTCAGGCGCTCGTCGGGCTGGCGGCCTTGGCGAGTTCCTGCCGCTCGGACTTGTCGTGCTTGGACGACCAGACGAGCGGAGCCGCGACCGCGATCGAGGAATAGGTACCAACAATCACACCCACGAGCAGCGTGAACGAGAACGCCCGCATGCCCTCGCCGCCGAACAGGTACAGGATGGTGATCGCCGCGAGCGTTGTGCCCGAGGTGATGACCGTTCGGCTGATTGTCTGGTTGATCGCCAGATTCACGACGTTGCGGCTCGCGTAGTCGAGCTTGCCGCGGTTCTCACGGATGCGGTCCATGATGATGATCGTGTCGTTGAGCGAGTACCCGATGATCGTCAGGAGCGCCGCGATCAGCGCGAGGTCGATCTTAAAGGGCAGGATGTAGAGCGATCGCGCGATGTGCTCGGTCGCGGGGTAGTGGTACAGGATCTCGGCCAGCGCGATCAGCCCGACGGCGGTCAGCACGTCGTGCATGAGCGCCGCCAGCGCCGCCAGCGAGTACCGCACCGAGCCGAACCGCACCCAGATATAGATCGTAATCAGCAGCAGGCTGATCCCCACCGCAGTGACGGCTTTGCCCCTAAACGAGCTCGCCACCGCGGCGTCGAACGTGCCCATGCCCGCGAGCGATTCCGTCCGGCTGAGCGCCCGGCGGACCAGATCCCACTCGCGCCCGGCGACCTCGGCCTCCCAGCGGTCCCGGCTCTCAAAGACCAGCAGGCCCTTGTCGAGCACGACCACAGCCGCCGATTCGATCTCCTCGGGCGTGCCCCGAAGGATCCGGATGTCCCAGTCTCGCGTCAGCAGCGTGCTGAACTCGCGGTCGCGCCGCATGTAGTCGAGCCGCTCGCGCAGATCTCGCTCCGAAGGCTGCGGCTCAAGGTTGTCGAGGACAACTGCCACGCCGCCCATGTAAGCCGAGACATCTGCGAGAACCGTTGGCTGTTCGATGTTCTCGCCGAGGCGTGCGCTGGTGATCGGGAAGACCGGCGCGAGCCTGAGGTCGGAGATGTCGCTCCCGGAGAATTCAAGCCTTGGCTTGCTCGGGAGCACTTCCTCGAATTTCGCGTTGATGAGTCCCGCGATGGTCTCGGCGTTGGTCGCCAGAGTCTTGATGCGGAAGGTCGATGAGGTCACGCCGTCGTCCTCGGGGTCGATCGGGAGCACCTCGGCGTTGAGCAGGAGCTTGGTCTCGTCGTTCTCGGCTTCCTGGCCGATCGCGGCGACGCGCTCGGCGACCTCGGCGCGCGTCATGGTCAGACGCTGGCCGTCCTCCATCTTGAACCGCATCGTAAAGACGGTGCCGCCGCGGAACTCGGTGTCGAGCATCTCGCCGCGCTGGGTGATGATCATGCCGATGCCAAGGCCGACGTAGCAGGTCGAGATGGCGATGAACAGGCCCCTGAGCCTGAGCCAGTCGATCTTGGGCTCGAGGGTGCGTTCCACGAAGGGCATGACCGTCGGGAGCATCGGGAGCTTCTTCTTGCCAAGCTTCTCGGTCATGAGCCCGAAGATCAGACGGCTGATCACAAGAGCACTGAACATCGTGCCGATGACACCGATGCCCAGTGTGATCGCAAAGCCCTTGATCTCTTGCGTGCCGATGTTGGCGAGCACGAGACAGACGATCAGGTTGGTGACGTTGCCGTCGACGATCGACGAGAGCGCCTTGGAATAACCGAGTCTGATCGCGGGCCGAAGCTCGACCCCCGCTCGCTGCTCCTCGCGGATCCGCTCGAAGATCAGCACGTTGGCGTCCACCGCCATGCCGAAGGTCAGGATGATGCCCGCGATGCCCGGGAGCGTCATCGTGACGTTGCCCAGCACCACCATGCCCATGATGAGCACGGCGTTACAGAAGAGCGAGAACACCGCGACAGCGCCCGCGGTGAAGTAGTAGATGATCATGAACGCGCTGACCGCAAACAGCGAGATATACCCAGCGAGCAGGCCCGCGTCGAGGTTGTCCTGGCCGAGTTCGGGCCCCAGGATCGACTGGCTGATGGGCTGGGGGCTGAGCGTGGCGGTGAGCGTGCCCGCGTTGAGCGTGCGGATGATGCTCTCACGCTCGTCGGCGGAATCGATGCCCGTGATGATGCCGTTGCTCGTGATCTTCGCGTTGAGCTGGGGCCAGGTGTAGACCTTGTTGTCCAGCAGGACCGCCATGGGCTTGCTGATGTTCGCCTCGGTCAGGTTGCCAAGCAGCATGGCGCCGGTGGCGTCCATGCGAAAGCCGACCGCGGGTCGGCCCGACTCGTCGGCGGTCTCGAACGCGCGGGCGACGCGCCAGCTGCGCTGCGTCGCGCTCTGCGTGAGCGCCTCGCGGGGCGTGTCCCAGAGCAGGATGTAATCGAGCCCCTCGTACGTCTCGACCACAACGGGCCGACTCGACGAGGCGAAGTACCGGCTCGGATCGGCGAGCATCATCTCCGCCTGCTGGATCGTGCGGACCTGCGAGTACGGGTCGGCGATCTGGAACCAGCGAGCGTCGCGCGTGCCAGCGAGCCTCGGGCCCTCCTCGCGCAGACGCTGACGCAGGCTCTGCTCCTCGGGGTGCTCCCCCAC
>JBGSIX010000094.1:0-14207 GCA_041742315.1 Phycisphaerales bacterium
GATGGTCCGGGGACTCGGAGCCGACGCGGTGCAGGGCGATGCGCTGTACGCGGGGCTTCTGGAGCGGATGGGCGCGGGTGTCGTGGTCGGGGCGAACGAATCGGCGGGCACGTCGGTCGTCGGGCCGCTGACGCTCCGGCCCATCCTCGCGGATCTGGCGCCGATGCCCGACACCGCGATGAGCCTGGCGGTGGCGGCCTGCTTCGCGACGGGGACGAGCGTGATCCGGGGGCTCAAGACGCTCCGCATCAAGGAGACGGACCGGATCGAGGCGCTCAGGGTCGAGCTCGGCAAGCTGGGGGTTTCAGTCGAGGTGGGCGTGCAGGGCGACGACGAGACGATGACGATCACGCCGCCGGCGGGCGGGATCGATCGGTCGGCTTCGGCGCCTCGGGTGGAGTTCGACACGTACGACGACCACCGGATGGCGATGAGCCTGGCGCTGGTCGGGCTCGTGCGCCCCAACGTGTACATCCGCGATCCCGGGTGCGTCGCCAAGACGTATCCGACGTATTGGAAGCAGCTGGCCGAGCTCTACGCGCCGGCGGCGATCGACTGAGATTGCGTGGGTGTTGGCGCAAGGGAACGGCTGATCGCTTCCGAGGCGAGCGAGGCGAGCTTGTCGACGCGGTGCTCCCAGAGGTGATTGGCTTCCACGATCGTGCGCCCGGCGAGCGACATCGCACAGAGCCGGTCTCTATCGCTCAGGAGCGATTCGATCGCTTCGCGGGCGCTGCCGGGCAAGTGCGGATTGCAAATGGCGCAGTGCTCGGCGGTGAAGTGCTGGCGGACGAGGTAGCGGTCCTCGCAGACGCTCGCGCAGCCCGAAGCCATCGAGAGCAGGAGGCGTTCGCTGAAGGTGTGCGGGAACTGGGTCGGGCCCCAGGCAAGGCAGACGCGGCCCGTGGTCAGGGCGCTTGGGACATCGGCGTACTCGACGTTGCCGGCGTAGCGGATGGTGCCCGTGCAGAACTCCTGCCAGGCGTCGGTGCCGAACACGGCAACGTCGAGGCCCTGGAGCGACTGGACGAGCTGTACGCGGCGCTGGCGGTTGAAGTCGGCGGCGACGGCGCGCCACATCGCTGCGGCCATGGGCCAGTTGCCGGTGATGACCGAGCGTGAGCCGCAGACGCAGTCGAGCGCCTGCTCGTAAGGCATCGCGGGGCTTTCGAGCATGAGGGCGACCATCTCGTCGATCCAGGGGTGCGCCTGGGCGGGCAGGGCCCACTTGAGTTCGCGGACGCCCTGCTCGGAGTGGATGGAGCCTGCGACGACGACGTCGCGGGGGCGCTTGGCGAGCGCTTCGGGCGTGCAGAGCTCGGGCGCGAGGAGAGCGGAGCGCGGGATGCCGTGGGGCATGTGCGCGTGCCTCAGCGCGGGCCAGCGGAGTCTGAGCATGTGCAGGCCGTCGATGCTGGGGAGCGCGAGTCGGAAGTTGGGGAGTTTGCTGGTCTGGTCCATGATGCCCGCGTGGAGCGCGAGGGGGTGGTCGACGAGGATCTGGATGAGCGCAATGCGTGAACCCGGTCTGCGGGCGGCGGGCGGGATGGCTTCGATGGCCGAGGGCATGTTGAAGAAGATGTAGAGGCCGGCGACGGAGCCGTCGGGCATATCGGTGCGGGCGTCGAAGCCCTTGGCGGCGAAGGCCTCGGCAAGTTCGGTCGCCATGGCGCCCAGGAGGCTGTAGCGGGAGTCGTACCTGCGGGGGATCCAGACGGGGATGCTCATGGTCTGGATATCGGAATTGGGCGGGAATTCGGACCAATCGAGGTTGCTTGTGGGGCGGAATCGGGCGGGGCGCGAACCGGGGCGGGGGCGGGCGGGTCTCTTGGGGTGCGGGGCTTTGAAAGGAGCAATCGATGAAACGCGCTGCAGTACTGGTTCTGACCGCATTCGTGGGGCTTGCCGCCTCGGCTCAGCCGATCAAAGTGGCCCTTGAGCCCAAGCCCGACAAGCACGTGATCGCCAGGCCCGCCGAGGACGGGCCGGTGATCCAGCTGGTGATCTGCCTGGACACCTCGGGCTCGATGGAGGGGCTGATCAACCAGGCCAAGACGCGGCTCTGGAACGTGGTCAGCACCCTCGACGGGGCGCGGATGAAGGGCAAGCGGCCCAGGCTCGAGGTCGCGATCATCCAGTACGGCTCCGACCACCAGTCCAGCGCCGAGGGCTATCTCGGGGTTGTCCTGCCCTTTACGAGCGACCTCGACCGGATCAGCGAGGTGCTCTACAGCCTCCAGATTTCGGGCTCCGCGGAGTACTGCGGCCTGGCGGTCGATCGCGCCACGCGGGAGCTGGAATGGCTCCCCACGGACGAGGGCGTGATGAAGGTGCTGGTGATCGCGGGCAACGAGCCCTTCACGCAGGGGAATGTGGACTATCGCATGAGCGTGCCGACGGCGGTCGAGTACGGGATCACGGTCAACACCGTGCACTGCGGCGACGACGGCTCGGGGCGCAATGGAGGCTGGCTCGATGCGGCGAACCTCGGCAAGGGCGAGTACAGCATCATCGATCAGAACAAGAAAATGCGCTACATCCGCTGCCCGCAGGACGACCGGATCAACGAGCTGAATGTCCAGCTCAACGGGACGTACATCTACTACGGCTACGCGGGTCGCGAGTCGGCCGAGCGTCAGATGGCTCAGGACAGCCTGAACTCCTCGGCTGCCCCTGAGGCGGGGCTTCAGCGATCGGTCGCCAAGGCCGGGGCGTCGTACACGAACTCACAATGGGACCTTGTTGATGCCTCGAAGGACAAGGATTTCGAGCTCGAGAAAGTCGAGAAGGAAACACTCCCCGCGGAGATGCAGGAGCTTGCGCTCGACGAGCTACAGGCAAAGATCGATGAGGCTGGCGCCGAACGCACGAAGATCCAGGCCGAGATCCTGGCGCTGAGTCAGGAGCGGCAGGAGTGGCTCGACGCGGAGCTCGAGCGGCTGGGCGAGGAGAGCGACGACGGGCTGGATTCGGCGCTGGCGGCGGCCCTGGTCAGCCAGGCCGAGAGCGCGGGGTTCACGTTCGAAGAGTGATGTGCTCTTCCGGCGAAAGCAAACCGGGCGGAAACCTCGCTGGTTTCCGCCCGATTCGTTGATCACGGAATACGAAGGATGCTGCGGATCAGCCCCGGTCGGTGCGGGTCGGCTCGCCCTGACCGTTGGTGTTCCACATGATCTGGTCGTTGATGCTCAGACGGGACGCGTCGAGCACGGTGCGGCCGTTGCGGTCCTTGCGCTGACCAATGAGTGTGACGCGATCGCCGCTCTCGATCACGTTGTTCTTGGCGTTGGGTCCGAGGTCGACCACGACCTGCTTGCCGTCTTTCATGGTGAGCCGCAGGATCGTGTTGTCTCTGACGTTCTCAGCGAGCCGGTCCTGCCGGAACTGCTCGACTTTCTCGACGGTGCCGCGCACCCTGTCGCGGTTCTTCTCGGAATCCGCCGCGGCCTGCTTGGCGTCCATGTCCTGCGTGCGGGCGTCGGCGGCGCGGTCGCCTCGCTTGCGAGAGGTGTCGCCCTTTCTCTCGCTCTGGTTCTGAGCGGTCTTGCTGTCGGCAGCGGGGGCCGTGTAGACGTAGTACGTCCAATCGGAGTGGTAGCCCCGGTCGCTGTCGTAGTTGCCGTCCTGGTAGCCCGCCAGGTAGCCGGAGCTGTACCGGTTCTCACCGGTGTTGGCGTCTTTGCCGTTCTCCTTGCTGTTCTGGTTTCGTTGCTGCATGTTGTTGTACGACTCGCCGTATTTGTTGTATCCGTCGTAGTAGCCGTCGTAGTACCCGTGGTTGTAGATGGAGCGATCGGCGTCGTACCACCAGTCGCCGTCGTAGGACTCATCGCCGTAGGTGGCGTAGTAGTCACCGTCGTAGTCGTAGTCATAACCGGTCCAGCCGTAGTCGTAGTCGTACTCGTAGTCGGTATCGGGGCCCGAGATTCCGTCGAAGTCGTCATCGAACCAGTCTGAGGGGTCGTACCACTCCTCCTCGTGGAGGCCCTCGCCGGGTTCCCACTCCATACTCTCCCTCTGATTCTGGGCGTGCGTGGTTTCGACAAACGAGCACATCCCCAGACTGAGCCCGCAGATCGCGGCGATCAGGGCGGTTCTTCTCTTCTCGTTCGTTCTCGTCGTGTCTGTCAGCATTGGGTGTCTCCTTTTCTTGAGTTCAGAAGGCGCGCTGTGGAATCGTGCACGCGTGCTGGGCGACCGCACGCCGCGGCCACCGGTGACATATGGAGATTCTGTGGGATGGCCCTTGCGCTGCTGTGAATAACGCATAAACTGCGGTTCATACTGTAATAAATCTGGTAATATGTATATTATGACTTTTATACCGGATCGGCGTTTCGCTTGTCCCGGTTTCGGGGGCACGACGCGAACGGCCCTGTTCGGCTTCGAGCGTGCGCTTAGCCACCGAGCCCGACGGGGACGCTGTCGTAGAAGGTGTCCAGGTCGGCTTTGAGCTTGGCCATGGAGTCCTTGTCGAGGTACATCATGTGGCCGCCGACGTAGTAGTAGTTTTTGATGTTGCCGTAGAGCTCGTCGGCGAGCTGCATGTGGTCGTGGGTGTAGTCGAGGCCGAGCGGCGGCGTGGCCAGGTCGTGGTAGCCGCTGGCGACGAAGACCTTAATGTGGGGCTGCTCGTGGATGACGGATCGCAGTCGCTCGGCGACGTTGACGAACTGTCCCTCGCCGGCTCTGCCGTAGTCCCAGGGCCAGACGTTGGTGAGGATCTCGTAGCTGAGGTCGCTCTTGAAGCCGAGTTCTTCGCGGATGTAGGCGTTGAAGGACTCGGTGTAGTTGGAGCGGATGACCGAGTACGAGGGGTCGTAGTCGTAGTTCTCCCCCACCTCGTCGCGGTCGCGGCCCGTGAAGCGCGAGTCAAAGCGCCCGATGGTCAGGCCCTTGTCTCGGAGGAGTTCCTTGCAGAATCGGCCCTGATCGATGCGCAGGTGCGCGCGGCGGATGAAGTCGGGCTTGAGGCCCGTGAAGTCGGCCATGCGGCGGACGATGCTGTCTTCCTCGGCCTGGGTCAGGCGGGCGCCCTTGACGAGGGCGGAGGCGTAGTCACCGATCGCAAAGGCCTCGGCTTCCTTGTAGAGCTGGTCGATGGGTTTGTTCTGGTTCTCGGGGGGGAGCATTTTGTGGTAGTGGGCCGACGCGGCGTAGGAGGGGAAGAAGCAGATGTAGGGGACGTCGTTGCCCTCGCCGAAGCGGAGGGTGGAGAACTCGATGATGGAGGAGACGAGGATGACGCCGTTGACGGAGATGCCGTGCTGGCCGTGAAGGTGGTTGGCCAGTCCCGCGGCGCGTGTGGTGCCGTAGGACTCGCCCGCGATGAAGAGGGGGCTTGACCAGCGG
Organism: Phycisphaerales bacterium; assembly: GCA_041742315.1. Classification (GTDB taxonomy): domain Bacteria; phylum Planctomycetota; class Phycisphaerae; order Phycisphaerales; family UBA1924. The sequence goes on from JBGSIX010000094.1 coordinate 5,353, forward strand.
TCGTTGGTGGTGATGTATCGTTTGATGAAGTTGGCGACGGATGAGATGTCGGATTCGAGGCCGTGGAATTCTTTTTCGCTCGTCTCGCCCTGCGCGCGGCTAAAGCCGGTCGAAACGGGGTCGATGAAGACGAAGTCGGACTTGTCGAGGAGCGAATTGGGGTTGGCTTCGACGCGGTATGGGGGCGGGCCGGGTCGGCCCTCGTCGTCGGCGTAGGCGACTTTCTTGGGGCCGAAGATGCCCAGGTGGAGCCAGACGGAGCTGGAGCCGGGCCCGCCGTTGAAGCTGAAGGTGATGGGGCGTTTGGTGGCGTCGGGGTAGTTGGATTCGGGGACTTCCTCGCCCGCGTCTTTCTTGGCCTTGTACTCGTCGCCCGGCATGAGGGTTTGGCGGTACGAGACATAGAACATCTTCGCGCTGGGCTTGGCTTCCTTGGCTTCGTCCTTGACGAGGACGATCGTGCCCGCGGTGGCTTCGTAGTTGATGGTCTCGCCGTTGATCTCGCAGGTGTGGTAGGTGGTCGAGGCGTCGTCGGGGTAGGCGACGAACACGGGGGCGGCTTTGGGCTCGTCCTTGGTGTCCTTGGTGTCCTTGGCCTTGTCGTCGGGCTGGGCCGAGAGGTTGCAGGCGAGGGCGGCGAGAGCGAGAGCGGTCAGGACGCGTCGCGTCATGGTCTAAATCTCCTGGGGATGCGGGCGGAAGACGCCGGCGGATAGAGCGTACCAGAGATGGGCCGCGGCGTCAGGCCTGGGCGGCTTGCCGGGCGCAGCGGATCATCGCTTCCAAGCTCATAGCGACGTCGCGCTCGGTGGTTGCCCAGCTCGAGACGCTGATCCGCATGGCGTGCCGGCCCTGCCAGGTCGTGCCGCCCGCCCAGCAGGTGCCCTCGTCCTGGATGAGCTTGATGGCTCGGCGTGTCTGGTCGTCGCCCCCGAAACGAACAAGGACCTGATTGAGGGCGACGTCGTTGAGGATCTCGAAGCCGGCTTCGTTGAGCCCCTGGGCGAAGCGCCGGGCGTGGCGGCAGCAGCGGGCGATCATGCCCGAGACGCCCGATCGCCCGAGCGAACGCAGGGCGGCGTAGACCTCGATGCCCCGGGCTCGGCGGCTGAGTTCCGGGGTCATCCAGCAGGGCTCGCTCACGAGGCGGTCGTCGAGGTAGGCCGCCTTGATGCCCATCGCGGTGTGGATCGCTTCGCGGTCACGGCAGATCACGAGGCCCGAGTCGTAGGGCACATTGAGCCACTTGTGCGCATCGGCGGCCCAGGAATCGGCGCGGTCGATCGCGTCGGTCAGGTGATCCAGCTCCCGGCAGGCCCGGGCCCAGAGGCCGAACGCGCCGTCGATATGCACCCACGCGCCGGCGGCCTTGGCCCGGTCGATGATGTCCGCGAACGGGTCGAACGCGCCGGAGTTCACCTCGCCCGCCTGCAGACAGAGCAGCGTGCGCCCGTCGAGCCGGGGGAGCTTGCCGGCGATCATGCGGCCCTGATCGTCGGCGGGGACGGTCTCGACGCGCGTGCGACCGAAGCCGCTGAGGGACAGTGCTTTTTTGACGCTCGCGTGGACCTGCTCGCCGACCACGACGCGGATCTCGGGCGCGCCGAAGAGGCCGTCGTTCTCGACGTTCCAGCCCTGATTGGCGAGCAGGCGGTGGCGCGCGGCACAGAGGGCGGTGAAGTTGGCGACGGTCGCGCCGGTGACGAAGCCGACCTCGCACGAGGCATCGAGCCGGAGCAGTTCGAGGAGCCACCTTGCGGCGATGGCTTCGAGCCTGGCCCCCACCGGCGTGCAGATGAACATGCCCGTGTTCTGGTCCCAGGCGCTCCCGAGCACGCTCGCGCCCAGGGCCGCGGGTACGACGCCCCCGATCACGAAGCCGAAATAACGGGGCCCGGCGCTGGCGACGGCGGCGGGCGAGCCGTGAGTGTGCAGGGCGCTGACGACCTCATTCGGGTCCGTCGGATCGGAGGGCAGATCGATATCGAGCGCGTCGAGGCCTGCGATGGCCTCTTCGGTCGGAAAGACGCGGCGCGTTTGGAGTGACTCAAGGTACCGCTTGGCGAGCGATGAAGCGTGCAGCATTGTCGAAGTGGACCGGTCCATAGGCACTCACACTCCATGCGGCTCCCCGCACTCCGGGCAGACTTTCGACGTAAGCCCCGCCAGAGAGTAGCCGCACAGCGCACAGGCTTTCCCGCCCGCTCGGAGGCGTCTGGCGCAATGACCAACCCAGCCGATGAAACACCAGAGCACAACCACCAGAGTCATCCCCGACAGATGCAGGATCAGCCACACAGCGGAAAGATCGTTTGCCGTCGGTGTGCGTCGATACCAATCCACGTGCCACGGCGATATCGCGTCATGCATCGCCCAGCACGAGAGATGTACCCCGGTGAGCAGAATCGGTAGTGAAACCCATTGACAGATCCGAACCACAACGATGGTTGAAATGGATACACACTGTAGCGGATCAACGGACTTGTCATCGGTGCGAAGCCTGAGCAGCAAATCGATAAATACAAACACACCCGCGAGCGGTAGGCAAAGCACCGCGAGCGCGAAAGCGGTCATCAGCGTGTCGATCAAATAGGCCTGCAGATCGGCGAATGGCTCGGAGATGATTGTGAAGTAGAACGACAAGGGCAGCCAGACACCGAATCCCGCGCTGAGTGTTGCGGTGATGCAGGCGATACACCACAATGTCCAGGCGCTGCGGGGCTTCACGCATCCAGTCTACAGGCTGTAGCTCAGGCCGAGATCACTGGCTGCTGTTTGCGGGGATCGGTCCGGCTGATGATGTCGGAGACGCCGTGCTGGTTGAAGCCCTTGTACCCGTCGTTGCGTTCGAGGTTCTCCAGGTGCGAGCCGATGGCGCCGCTGAGGAGGAAGTCGTGGGCCTGCGTGGGGGTGATAAGGCCCGCCTCGCGGAGAATTTCGACGCGTTTGGGATCGACCTTCCAGCGCTCGCCGTCGGTGAACTGCTGGCGGAGGAAGGGGAAGTTGGTGAATGGCGTGAGCGTGCCCACGCCGGCGGCGTTGAGTTGATCGCGGAGGGTGTCGAAGTCGAAGACGCACTCGAGGTGATGCATGCCGGCCTGGAGGACGCTCTCGCCGTGGAGGCCGCACCAGATCCCGACGGTGCCCAGCTCGTTGCGCTCGGGGAGGATGTCGTGCGCGAAATCGCCCGCGACTTCCTCGGGGCTCATGTCCACGTCGGCGAAGACGGTAAAGCCGCAGGTCGGCTGCTCGAGCACTTGGGCACCCCAGCCGGCTTCCTCGCCCGCGTAGAAGCGTTCGCGGCAATCGAATCCCATCTTCTCGAGCAGAGCAACGACCCGGCGGAAGTACCTGCGGCTCGAACGGAACGTGTGGTGATCGTGGTTCGCCCAGCCCAGGCCCAGGCGGTCCTGGCGGGCCTTCTGCATCTGGGCGGCTCGGTTGCGCCGGCCCCAGTACTCGCGCTCGGCGAAGAAGAAGAGATCGCACGCCAGATCCACGCCAAGGTCCGCGATCGCCGCGTCGACGAGCGCGTTGGCTCGGGCGAAGGAGCGTTCCTCGTCGCCCAGATCGCGCGCCCGCCTGCGGAGGGATTCGTAGTGCCGGAGCGTGAGCACGGACTTGGCCGGGTCGGGTTGGCCGACGTCGAAGCCCTTGTAGCCGTGGCGTTCGGCGGCCCAGAGCTCGGCGTTGTCGCCGTAGTACACGGGCACCCGGCGGTACTGGCTCCAGGGCTCGCCCTGGATGACGTGGTCATTGGAGATCGTGTGAGCGGCGACAAAGTCGGCGACATTCTCGACCTTGATCGTGACGCGGACGATCGGGCCGCGGGAGGCCAGGATCGGGGGCAGGATCGCGCCGGGGTGACGCCAGACGCGGTCGGCGCCCTGGGCCTGGAGCACATAGCCGGCCTTCTCGAGCCGCTCCTGCACGTTCTCGCCGATCGGGGCCTCGATCGAGTCCACCCAGTCGATGAACCGGGTCCCCGTCTCGTGCTTCATCCGGTCCGCGAGTGTCGAGGCCTGCTCGCAGCGGGCCAGAAAGCCCGAAATCATGTCCTTGACGATCGCCCACGCCTCGGGCTGAGGCTCCCAGTGAAACTGACCCATCGGCTCGACTCCCTTTCTCCGTTGTGGAGCCGGATCAAAGGCAGGTCAACCCGAGTTGGCGAGTGAAATCTGCGAAGTGTGCTCGGGGCGGTGTGGGCCAGATCCGAGGTCTGGCTTTCCCGTCCGGGCGTGTCCCGGGCGTCACATTCCGCTACGAGGCGGGCGGGATCCGACCCACCACGCCCAGGAAGGTTTCGAGCTGGTTTTTGTGCACCGCGACGATGTCGGTCTGGATCAGGTTCAGCGACTTCTTCATCTCGCGGAACACCGCCTCGTAGTCGCCCTGGATCGGCTCCTTGGGATAGCCAAAGCAAGTCGTGGCGCCAGAGGTGAGCGTGAACTCGTCGTTGGTGATGTGGAAGTGTTCGCGGATGGCGTCGGTGGGCTTGCCGCGGAACAGGTACTGCGTGTCCAAGAGCGTGAAGCGTTTCCGCCAGAGGTACTTGGCGAGCCCGAACTGGGCGGAGTATTCGATCCAGAGGAACTGCGCGCGCCTGGCGATGCGCTCCATGCCCTTGAGCGCGTCGAGCTCGCCGCCCTGGAGGTCGAGCTTGACGGCGTCGACGGGCCTTGCGATCGGGAGACGCTCGTCGGCTGCGACGCAGTGCACCGTCAGCACCTGCCCGTCGGGCTTCTGCTCCTGACGCTTGGCAGCGAGCTTCTCATCAACCAGATACCCGACGGACGAGTACCCCTCAAGCCCGCGCTCCTTGGCCCACTTGCTCTTCGAATCCACGGTCGAGCCCACGAAGAACGACTTCTGCCCAGCCTGGTCGGCAAGGGCCGCTTTAAAGAGCCGGATCCGGTCCAGGTCCTCGGTATAGAAGCGGTGGTTGCCCGGGAAGGGCTCGAAGGCGAAGACCGTGCCCGAGCAGCGATCCATCATCTTGCGGGAGAGACGCCCCGCGCCGGACCCGCCGTCGATGCAGTCGCGGATCTGCATCCCCGCCTCGGCGTAGGCATCGAAGAGCGTCTCGATCGCGTTGACACGCAGACGAGAGAGCAACGGATTCACGGCCAGTTCGGTCTCGGCTTCCACGTGTGACATATTGACCGCTTCTCCTCCAGAACTCAACGGGCTCGATCTCACGGCATCAACCTAACGCATCCCGCTGTCGGTTGCACGGGATACAAGATTCGGCACCGCTGACGCCCCGTCTCCCCTATCCTTGGACACATTCTTCCCTCATCCACGCCCCATCAAGGAGCTGCACAGATGTCCGAAGCCATCACCATGACCGACACCGGCCTCAAGGTCCCCAGCAACCCCATCATCCCCTTCATCGAGGGCGACGGCACGGGCCCGGACATCTGGAACGCTTCCGTCAAGGTCTTCGACGCCGCCGTCGAGAAGGCCTACCGCGGCGAACGCAAGATCACCTGGCACGAGACGCTCGCCGGCGAGAAGGCCTTCAACCAGACCGGCGAGTGGCTCCCCGCCCAGACCCTCGAGGACTTCAAGACCTACCTCGTGGGCATCAAGGGCCCCCTGACCACCCCCACCGGTGGCGGCATCCGCTCGCTCAACGTCGCCCTCCGCCAGATCCTGGACCTCTACACCTGCCTCCGCCCCGTCCGCTACTTCGAGGGCGTGCCCAGCCCCGTCAAGCGCCCCGACCTCACGAACATGGTCATCTTCCGCGAGAACACCGAGGACATCTACGCCGGCATCGAGTTCGAGGCCGGCACCGAGGAGTGCGAGGAGTTCCGCAAGCTGCTCAAGAAGCACTTCGAGAAGCGCTACGAGAAGGTCCGCTTCCCCAAGAGCTCGGGCTTTGGCATCAAGCCCGTCAGCCAGAAGGGCACGGAGCGGCTCGTCAAGGCCGCCATCCAGTACGCCATCGACCACGACAAGCCCTCGGTCACGCTCGTGCACAAGGGCAACATCATGAAGTACACCGAGGGTGCCTTCATGAAGTGGGGCTACGAGGTCGCCGCCCAGCAGTTCGGCGCCACGCCCCTCGACGGCGGGCCCTGGCAGACCCTCAAAAACCCCAAGACGGGCAAGGAGATCGTCATCAAGGACGTCATCGCCGACGCCTTCCTCCAGCAGATCCTCACCCGCCCCGCCGAGTACTCGGTCGTGGCGACCATGAACCTCAACGGCGACTACATCTCCGACGCCCTGGCCGCCTGCGTCGGGGGCATCGGCATCGCCCCTGGGGCCAACATCAACTACGACACCGGGCACGCCATCTTCGAGGCCACCCACGGCACCGCCCCCAAGTACGCCGGCAAGGACCAGGTCAACCCGGGTTCTGTTATACTCTCGGGCGTCCTGATGCTCGAGCACATGGGCTGGCAGGAGGCCGCCGACCTGATCGTCAAGGGCCTCGAGGGCGCGATCAAGGCCAAGACCGTCACCTACGACTTCGAGAGGCTGATGGAAGGGGCGACGCTGCGGAAGTGCTCGGAGTTTGGGGATGACATCATCAGCCATATGGGCTAGTCAAGATCATATTGCCAAAGGATGGCGAGCTCACAATGAATACTCCGAAAGAAAATGATCTTTTTACCGCTTCTCTGCTGAAGTCGTGCGGACTCGATTGTATCAATATCAGCGCAGCCCGAGCACTAGCCCTTGAGCAACGAAAAATTATTCAAGAGACGATGGAGAAAAAGAACCTTATACCGGCCGATGCATCACTTATTGTCTTTGGATCCCTCGCACGCGATGAGGTGACTCAGGGAAGCGATGTGGATTGGTCACTACTCGTTGACGGGCAGGCAAATGGCGATCACCACGATGCGTCGATGGCCATCAAATCAACTCTAGAGAATGATCTAGAACTCGCCAAACCCGGCCCAACAGGCACCTTTGGCTCACTTGTATTCAGCCATGAACTCGTACATCAGATCGGCGGGGACGACGATACCAATCGAAATACCACCCGAAGAGTTCTATTACTACTTGAGTCGTGCCCGATCGAAAGTAATAATTCCAAGCCGGTATACGAACGTGTCACCAAGCAGATCGTCAACCGATACCTTGAACAGGAACCCGGCATTGTCACCCCTGACGGCGAACGCCGGGTCCCCAGATTTCTACTTAATGACGTCGTGCGATACTGGAGAACAATGGCCGTTGATTACGCTCGCAAAGTTCGCGATCGCAATGCTGAGGGCTGGGCGCTTCGTAACATTAAACTTCGATTGTCTCGCAAATTGACCTTTGCCTCAGGCATGCTCGCCTGTCTCGATTACAAACTCAACCCACACGAACACGAGCCTGAACAGTCTCTGTTTGGTGCCCCAAACATGCTGGCGATCAGTGCCCAAGAACACATCAGGAGGTGTGTCGCAATGACCCCGCTAGACATTCTTTCTCGTTCGATTGAGTTGCATTGTCGAAACAATACCGAGAAGAAACATGAGTTAGCCAAGTTGATTCTGAGCTCATACGACTCATTTCTTGGCGTACTAAATGATAGAGCCAAGCGGACAACACTGAAAATGCTGAAGCCCGGCGACCAATACAATAGCCCTGTTTTCCAAGAATGCCGCGATCTGGGCATCGCGTTCCAATCTGGCCTATCTAGCCTTTTCTTCAACACCAACAAGGAACTCACCGAAGCAACCCAAGAGTACGGAGTTTTCTAATGCGACCCACTGGATTTTCGACTGGAGCCCTCACAAAAGGCAACTTTAAAACTGCCCTGCAATGGCTTGAGCGAGAACAATGCGAAGCAATCGAGTTATCTGCATTACGCGAACATGAATTGAAACCGCTACTTCATGAAATTCGAACGATGAATCTAACTGGTTTCTCGTACAAATCAATCCATGTACCCAAAGAATTCGTTTATCACACAGAAGCGGAGGTTGTAGAAATGCTCCTTCCGTTTGCTGGTATGGATTTTCACTTCGTGCTTCATCCTGATGCGATTACTGATTTTAATGCATGGAAAAAACTTGGGAAGTCGCTCTGTATTGAGAACATGGATATGCGCAAACACATTGGGCGGACGGCACAAGAGCTTCATGACATATTTGAGCAACTCCCAGACTCTAGGCTGTGCTTTGACATCGGCCATGCCAGGCAAGTCGATCCATCCATGGCAGTGGCGGCGGATATTATTGCTATTTTTGGATCTAGAATTTCACACGTTCATGCTAGCGAGGTCGACACCGAGGGAGGACACTGGGCAATGTCGACACCTTGCATGCATGCCTTTGCTGAATTTAGTGAACATCTTTCGAATAACGTAGCAATAATAATTGAATCAAGAATACCACGATCCGATATCAGTCGCGAAATGGATCGAGCTCGACACGTTTTTCGTAATCCATTTAATGAATTATGCAATCTTTAGCTTTGATCAGCGGGTGGCCCGATGATTTGGTAATCTTTCCTCCCGTGTGCCACTGCATTGCTCGCCAAGCAGTGCTCCTGACTGCATCTCGCTCGGGAGACCACTGGCTGCAAGCAGCCAGTGCCACACAGATCCGTGTCTCGAATCCACTTCGGTGCCCCCTCCGAACCCTTCCCGGCGGGTGGCACTGCCCCGTGCCACCGACCCCGTCTTCGGGGTCAGTGTTTCTTTGACGCTCAACGCACTGACCCCGAAGACGGGGTCAGTGGCACGGCTCAGCTCTCGTCCATGAACCTCTGCTCTCGTCGCAACCTGATCAGGTGCGTGATCCCGCCGCCGATCAGGCCGATGCCGGGGAAGACGGCCACGGCGAACAGGGCGTAGCCGAGCCACGCGATGTGCCGCGTGACGGCCAGTGCGAGCAGGCCGCCCA
>JBGSIX010000095.1:0-1893 GCA_041742315.1 Phycisphaerales bacterium
GCCAGCAGCAGGAACCCCGACGCGGTCGCGAGCACGGGCTCGCGCGCCAGGCGGTCGAACGGCGCCTGGTTCTCGCTCAGCTCCTCCGTCGGCGCCTGCGTGGCGAGCATGATCACAAACAGATACGTAATCAGGATCGCGCCGGCGTAGATGATCACGAGCGCAAACGCCATGAACTCCGCCGACAGGATCAGGAAGAGCCCGCACGTCGCCAGGATGGTCAAGATGAAGTACAGCGCCGAGTACACCGGCTTGGGGTGCGTGATCACGCGGAGCGAGGCCGCCAGCGCCACGAAGCCGAACACGTAGAAATAAAGATTGGGCAGGCCGTTGGCGCCGCTCTGCGCGACGGCCTTGGAGCCCAGCGCCACCAGCACAATCCCGCCGGCCGTCGCGCCGATCAGGAACCCGGGCAGCGCAAAGTTCGCCCGCGCCCGGGGCAGCGCCAGCAGCACCCCCACCGCGCCCAAGGCGATCATCGAGTACAGAACGATCGGGCTGATCACCGCTTCCACGCTCGCTGCGCCCCTTGAGATCGGCACGGATGCCGCCCCGGATGCCCCGCCTGCCCCGTGTGGGCGGCCTGCGGGCGATGATGCTCATGCAACAGAACCAACCGAGCGACAGCCGCCCGATCAAGTGTGCTGAGGATAGGGACCGCCAACAGACCCTTCAACCGAACCCAAAGCCGCATTCACCCCCAATCCCTCGTACCATCCGGCCTTGACCGACACCACCACAACCCGACCCCAAGCCACGGGCTGGCGCCTGCACACACCCAACACCCTCGTCGGGGTGAGGCTCGTTCTGTCGGTTGGGGTCTTCGTGCTGCTCTCGCAGCCGGGCATCATCGAGAACGAGTCTCAGTTGCTCATCGCCTGCGCCGCGTTCGTCGTCGCTGCGATTACCGACACACTCGACGGCATCCTCGCTCGCAAGTGGAACGCCATCACGCGATTCGGCCGGATCATGGACCCGCTCGCCGACAAAGTCCTCGTGCTGGGCGCTCTTATCCTCTTGGCAGGACCCAACTTCGATCACCAAGCCGGCTTTACGGGCTGGATGGTCATCGTCATCATCACCCGCGAGCTCCTCGTCACGAGCCTCCGCGGCATGCTCGAGAGCGAGGGCATCGACGCCTCCGCCAACTGGTCCGGCAAAATCAAGATGATCCTCCAGTCCGTTTCCATCCCCCTGATCCTGCTCCTACTCGGCACGCACGCCCTCAGCGAGACGAACCGGGAGACCATCATCCGCGCCATCGCCTGGCTGACAACATTGGCCACAGCTCTGAGCGCCGGGCCCTACATCACGCGGGCGATCGCCGGCTTCAAGAAGAGCTAAACCATGCACACGCCAAGGCTTTTGTTCTCAACCACGCTCGGCCTTGGTCGCCTGCGCCCCGCGCCGGGCACCTGGGGCTCGCTCCCGCCGCCGGCGATCGCGTATCTGCTTGTCCTGTCAGGGTTTGGACCCGCTTCCGTGCTCTACTGGCTCGTGATCGGGCTGGTTTTCATCGCGTTTTGCGTCGGGTGCGTGCTCGAGGGCGATCTCGCCGAGGCGGTGCTGGGCAAAAAAGACCACGGCTCGGTCGTCGCCGACGAGACCGCCGGCCAGTGCCTGCCCCTGCTCGCCCTCGCCTGGGCCCCGGCTTCGGTCGTCACCGGCTCGTGGCCCGCGATGCTCACGATGGGCGGCTCGTTCCTGGCCTTCCGCCTGACCGACATCGTCAAGCCCCCGCCCGCCATGCAGATCCAGAAATACCCCGCGGGCTGGGGCGTGCTGCTCGACGACCTCGTCGCGGGTCTCTACGCCGCGATCCTCGTCTTGGTCGTGACGCATCTTGTGGGCTGACATTTCATGCAGTGGCGGAGGCTTCCAGCCTCCGCAGTC
>JBGSIX010000096.1:0-8407 GCA_041742315.1 Phycisphaerales bacterium
AGCGCATCGGCCTCGTCGTCGGACGAGACCGAGGGCTCGGCCCGCTCATCGACTGGCTGCTCGGCCTGCGCGTCGGCAGGATCGGTCGGATTCTGTGCGGATTCCATCTCTTCGGACATGCTCGACTCCGTCGATGCGCGCACCGCCCCGGTGCCCACGCTGCATCGGCACTCGGTCGGCGCTTGCCCTACATTTCTGCGCTTGGGCGCACAGTCTGCGCCAAACATGTGCGCAATTGCTGCGCATCACGCTCGGGCGAGCCATCGCGCCGGATCAGAAGTCCGCGGGCGAGCCACGCATCTTCGGGATCAAGACGTGCACGGCACGGGGCTGGTTGTCCGCGTCCACGCCGAAAATCTCGGCGAAGTACCCCTCGAGCTTCCGGTTGAGCGTCTGGAGCTCCGGCTCGCGGAGCTGGGTGTGGGTCGCCTTGCGGATCAGCTCCCCCACCCCCGAGGTGATCTCGGCCTTGCGGCGTTCGAGCTCGGCGGTCACACGCTCCTGGTCCTTGCGGCGGACCTGGATGAATACCTCGGTGTCCCACTGCCACACCCGGCCCGTGTGCATGTTCTGGAAGCGGTCGCTGACCATCTGCACCTCGACCAGTGCGTCGGGGCTGTCGGGCGAATCGCCCACGATGCCGGCCTCGGCGGCGCTTGGCGCCTTGCCCGACATCATGATGAAAGCGCCCACCCCCAGCGTCTCGAGCATCATGATCGCCACGACGATCATGAGCACCTTCTTCGAGCCGCCCTTGGGCTGCTCGCCCTCGGGGGCCGGGGTTTCTTCCTGCTTCTTGGGCTTCTCGGCCATGGTCTACTCCACTGCTCTTGTTCGCTAGTGAACGTTCGGGCTTGTGCCGTTGGGGTCCGGGTGCACGTCAACCGGGAGCACCTCGGTCAGGATGATCTGCACGCGCCGGTTCTGCCCCATCGCGTTGCGGTCGTTCACGTTCGTGCTGATGGGCTCGGCGCTCCCGACCGCGGTAATCGAGAGCCGGCTCGAGTCGATCCCCTGCGTCACCAGGAAGTCCTTGATCGCCTTGGCGCGCATGAAGCTCATGCTGTCCACGTCGCCGCCCGCGGCCCGGTCCTCACGCCCGAAGGCGTGCCCGCGCACTTCGATGTTGAACCGGAGCCCCTTGATCTTGGGCACCACGTCGTTGACGAGGTACTCGCGCGTCGTGCTCGAGATCTCCGCGGAACCGGCCTCGAACGGGATCGTCGAGCCGACGACCGTCTTGATGCCCTCGGCGACGTACGACGAGCTCGGGTCGGGCCCGGCGGCCGAGGGGTTCCGCGCTTCATTCATGCGCACGTCCTTGCCGATCGAGTTGATCAGCTCCTCCATGCTCGTGATCGCCGAGTTCGCGGGCGGGTCTTCGGTGTCGAGCTGGCCCACGCCGCCCGAGAATCCGAAGGCCTTCTGGATCGAGCGGACGACGTCGAGGTATTCGCGCTCCTGCTTGATCTCGCTGAACGCGGCCAGCAGGATGAAAAAGCAGAGCAACAGCGACATCATGTCGCCGAACGTCACGACCCACTCGGGCACGCCGGGGGGAGGTGGGCGTTCCTTTTTCGCCATCGCACAGCCCTCCTGCTCACGCGGCTTCGAGGACCCGGTCCCGCTCGGCGGGCGCGAGGTACGTCGCGAGCTTGGACTGGACCACGCGCGGGTTATCGCCCGACTGGATCGCCATCACGCCGGCGATGATGATCGTCTTGATCTGCACTTCTTCCATGTCGCGCGCCAGGAGCTTCTCGCCGATCGGGCCGGCGAATAGGTTGGCGATCATCGCGCCGTAGAGCGTCGTGATGAGCGCGACCGCCATGCTGGGGCCGATCGAGCTCGGGTCGCTCATCGAGCCGAGCATGAAGATCAGACCCAGCAGCGTCCCGATCATGCCGAACGCGGGCGCGTACTTGCTGATCGAGTCGAAGATCTGCTTGCCCTGGGCGTGCCGGTCCATGAGCGATTCGAGCTCGGTCTCCATGACCTGCTTGATCAGCTCCGGGTCCGTGCCGTCGACCGCCATCTTGATGCCGCGGACGATGAAGGGGTCCTTCATCTCATCGACGAGGTTCTCAAGGCTCAGGATGCCCTCGCGGCGGGCCAGCTCGGCGTACTTGACGAGATCGAGGATGATCTCGACGATGTCCGTCTGCTGAAAGAAAAACGCTTTGAGCGCCACCGTGTGGAGCTTGAGAATCCTGGCGAGCGGGAAGCAGATGGTCGTCGCGCCGACCGTGCCCACGATCACGATCATGATCGATGCCGGGTCAACCAGCGCGAGCGGGTTGCCGCCGAAAACGATGCCGATGACCACCGCCAGGACGGCCACGACAACCCCGATGACGGTTCCAATATCCACCCGTACGCCCCCTACTGCCAGGCGATCCGTCGCCTCAGGCAAGTTGGGAATCGACGATTTCGAACGACCTCTTGAGGGGGCACCGCCCCGCGGGGGCCAGTTCCCGGCCTAATCGACCGGCGTCAGACGCCGCAGCCGCCTGCCGAACTCGATCACGCGTTCGATAACCTCTTTCGAGGGTTCTCGGACGACGACGTGGTCGCCGTTGACGAGCGTGATGATGGTGTCGGGCCGCTGCTCGATCAGCTTGATCAGGTCCGCGTTGAGCACGAACTCCTGCCCGTTGAGTCTGGTGACCGTGATCATCGCAACGCTCCGATCCTCTCTTACTGACCCAGGACGAGCAGCTGCTGGATCAGCTCGTCGCTCGTGCGGATCACGCGGGCCGAGGCCGAATAACCCGTCGACGCCAGGATGAGCGAGATGAACTCCTGCCCCAGATCCACGTTCGAGGTCTCCAACGCCCCCGACACGACGCGGCCCGTGCCCAGCTGCTGGGGCTCGGAGATGATCGCCGGCCCCGAGTTCGGACCCGGACGGAACAGGTTCTGCTCGAGCTCGACCAAACCCTCGGGCACCGTGAACGACGCGAGCGCGACCTGACCCAGCGTGCGGATAAGCCCGTTCGTAAACGTGCCCGTGATGCGCCCGTCACCGCCCACGGTATAACTGCCGAGCGTTCCGATCGGGACGCCGTCCTGGAACGTGCTCACGAGCGAGCTCTGCGTGTCGGTCAGCGCCGTGACCTGATCGCCGTCGGAGTTGAAGTTGATGTCAAAGGTCAGAGGTGTGGCGGCGCCCGTGTTGTCCCGGTCGAGCACCACCGCGACCGACTCGGGCCCGACGATCTTGCCGAAGTTGTCGAACTCGACCGTGCCCGTTCCGATCGAGGGCCCGCCCACGGTGTCGTCCGGGCTCTCGGCGTAATACCGCCACGTCGTGCCCGTGTTGCTCTTGCCCTCGAGCACCATCGAGATGTCCACGCGCAGCGGCGTGCCCAGCGAGTCGTACACGCTGAACGCCGTCTTGATCGCTTCGCCCGAAGCCTCGGCGGATTGGTTCGCCAGGAAGGGCTGCGACGCGAGCGTGCCGTCGGCGTTGAAGACGCGGATATCCTCGCCCGTGATCGTCAGGTTGTTCGTCTCGCCCGCGTTGCCCGTGATGTTGAAGATCCCGGTGAGCGGATCGATCGCCACACCCGCCTGGTTGCCGTCGGCGTTCGTTCCGATGTCGGTGCGCAGACCGAAGGTATCGGTGAGGAAGTCCATGAAGTCCTGCACGGTGCTCGCGGCGTCCACGAGGAACCCCGCAGCGCCCAGGATCTGCGTGCCCTTTTCAACGCCGTCCACGCGGATCGTCTGCCCCGCCAAAAAGAGCGGCGTGCCCGAGCCGGGCTGGATCGGGTCCTCGATCTCGCCCAGCAGGCTCGTCGTCTCCAGCACGTTGGGCGCCGTTGCGGGCGTCGTCGCGCCGGCGATGAGCGAGAATCCGGCTGCGGTTGTCGAGTCCAGCGTGTGCGACGAGCCCGTCGTCGCGACCGTGCCCGAGGCGTTCAGGTTGCCCGACATGTTCACCGTCGTCGTCGCCTCGGCAATCGTCAGCGCTCCGATGGGCACATTGATGCGCTCGAGCGTGCCCGGCTGGATCTGGAAGTTCTCGTCGGCCGGGTACCCGAGCACATAGTTGCCGTCGATCGAGGTCAGGAAGTCATCGCGATCCGTGCGGAACGAGCCGACGCGCGTGTAGTACTGGTCTTCGCCGCTCTCAAGAATAAAGAACCCGTTGCCCTCGATGGCAAGGTCTCTGCTGTCTCCCGTGCCGTTGGGCGAGCCCTCGGCCATGTTGCGCTGCGTGCCGGCGATCGTGACGCCCTGGCCGAACTGCGTCGGGTTGGAGCCGCCCACAACGCTCCCGGGCGAGGTGCCCTCGCTGACCGTGCGGGAGAGCGCCTTGGCGAAGTTGAGCCGACCGGCCTTGAAGCCGTTGGTGTTGACGTTGGCGATGTTGTTGCCGATCACGTCGATGTTGCGCGAGTTGGCGTTGAGCCCGCTGAGACCGATGAAGAGGCTTGAGGTTGAGGCCATGATGTGAGATCCCTATGTATTGAATCGCAAACAAATATTCAATCAGGCCGCTTGATCGCCGACGATCTTGCGCACGTCGGGGTTGTCCGTCAGACCAGCCGGGCCCGTGACGGGCTTCGTCTCGGGACCCTTGAGGGCGTAGACCACGGCATCGATGCCCGTCTTGATGCCCGATTCCTGATCGACCACGCCCCGGATCGTCCGCATCGTCACGTCGAGCTCGAGCGCCATGCCGTCGATCATCACGATCGCGTTGTCGGCGCCCTCTGTTTCAGCGCGATCGGCCGCTTCTTCGAGCCGGGAGAGCTGCTCTTTCGTCAGCTCGATCTCCACACCCTTGCCCACCTTGACGGGCAAGCGATCGATGTCGCTCTGCGCCTTGCTCAGGTGGTCCGCAAACGAGTTCGAGCCGGGCACGAGCCGGTCGAGCGCACTGCCCACCGTGCGCACCGCGGAGCTCGCAAGCCCGGGCAGCGCCAGGATGTCCAGCGGATTGAGCGTCATACCGCCGACTCCTCGCTCGCCTCAGCGGCGGGCGGCTCGGCGAACACGCTCGTGATCGAACCGATCGGCACGAACGAACCGTTCTCGAGCGTCACGCTCACACCGGTATCGTTCTGGATCACGCTCGTCACCTTCAGCGGGTCGAGCAGGTTGTCCTGGCTGGTGACGTACTGACCGATCAGCCCCGCGGCCCCCATGAAGTCCGAGCGATCGGCCATCGAGGCGAGCGTCGAGTTGAGCTTCGTGTCCGACTCGATCGAGCGGATCGTCGAGAGCTGCTCGAGCAGCGCACCCGTATCGTTGGGCTCGAGCGGGTCCTGGTTCCCAAGCTCGGTCAGGATGAGCTTGGTGAACTCATCCGAATCGAGCGCACCGAAACCCTTGTCGACCGATGGGATCGACGTACCGCTCGCGGCGGCGCTGACAGCGTCCATGGAGATGTCTCCCCCGGCGTCCGCAAAGCGGGCGCAGGCGCAGTTCCGTCGCCGACCACCGCGTCCGTGCGCAGCCGGCTACACCAGTGCAGGCCCGATCCTTCAGGCCAGTGTGTCCAGACGGAGCCACCCTCCAAGGGGCCCGGCCGAGCGTCCCTGCTCCGGCCAATCATCTGATGTCGGCTCCGCTCCGCGAAGCCCGTCGGTCGTGCGCTCACCGGGGGTCCCTCCCCGGTCTCCGGACTGGCGATCCTCGCCCCGGAACGAGCCGCTCTGCCGATCGCCTCCCGCGTCGGCACTCTGCTTCTGCTGATCCAACCCGCGCCCGGCGTCCTGCCCGGCTGCGAACTGGCGCTCACTCTCGGCCGCTCCCGCGAGCCGCACTTCGAGGCGATCCACCGTGATGCCCCGCTGTTCGAGTGAACCCTTCAGCGTGTCTAAGTGTTCATGAAGCAAACCGCGTGCCCGCTCGCTCGAAGCCTCGATCGTGCCCTCGACACGCCCCTGGGACATCGAGAGCGAGACTTTCACCGTGCCCAGATCCGCCGGATCAAGCTTCAGACTCAGCGTGCCACCGCGTTGCCGCAGAACCTGCGCGAGCCCGCGCTGAAGCTGCGCCTCAAACGTGCGCGGCTCGTGCCGGATCACACGCGAGGCTGCCTTCTCCGCGCCATCCTTCAGAGGCGCCGAACCCGTGCCCGCAAGCATCGTCGGCGTCGGCTTGGCTCCCCCGCCTGCCGAGGCCTGGCCCACCGCGCCAACTCCGGACGACGATCCGCCAGCCGTGCCCGCAGCGTTCGATCCCGAATTCGCCCCGCTCGCCGCCACGCCCGCCGCACTCGCCGCTTCCTGCGATGTGCCCTGAGGCGCCGCCTGCGCAGTATTTGACTGGGGCGTATTTGAAGACCCGGAACCGGATTGCTGATCTGCAGTGGTGCTCGTCGGCGTTCCGACCGACGCCTTGGTCTCGGCTTGCGCTTCGGGAGCCGAAGGAGCGGAACTCTCGGCTCGCGCCGGTGCCGGTTCCCTCCCTGCCGGCTCGAACGCCGAAGCACCCGGCGACTGCTGGGACGCACTTCCCTGCCTGGCAAGATCCTGCCTGGCCTGCGAGGCCGCGTCGAGCCCCCGCTCGCGGGCGCCCTTGCGTGATTCCTCGCGCGAAAGCTGCTGGGATGCGATCGAACTGGCGTCCGCGTCCGCCGATTCTGCCTGCACGAGCGCCGTTCCTGCGCCGGGCAGGCTCACCGTCGCCGAGGGATCGAGCACCGCGTTCAGATGCGTCGTCGCCTGAAGCCCGAGCGCCTCGGCGAACTGTCCCCGCTCCGATTCCCGCTTGGCGGGCTCGTTCCGGGGCGTTTCAAATGTCTGTGATTGGATGCTCTGGATCAAGGCGTGGTTCCTGCGGCCGAGGCGATCAAGCCCCGTGTCCGCAGGAGTTCCAGCAATCTCGCTGCCAGAACAGGATCGTCCTCTTCGAACTTGCCCATGATCTCGGCGCGCTTGCGTCCCTCGAGGTTATCCAGGTACGCGATCACCGTTTCGTACCCGTTCGGATCCGCCGTGAGCGTCTCGTTGAGCACGCTGTGCGCCTGGTCCGCCTTCATCGTCGCCAGGGTCTCTAGCGCGGCCTGGAACTGCTCGGCCCCCTCGGTCGCCTTGATCCGCTCGCGCGCCCGATCGAACGCGTCCTTGTCCGCCCGGAACGTATCCTGGGCCGCATCGATCTGCGCCTGCTGGATCTGCAGCGTCCGCTGAAGGTCTGCGATCTCGCGCCGCATCCGCTGCACGTGCTGACGGTCCGCCTCGCTCGACAGGAGCTTGCGGTTGATCTGCTCATCCGCCGTGAGCGGGATCGCCGGGTTCTCGTTCGCAGCCGCGGCTGCCGCCTCCGCCGCCCGCGCCGCTTCCTCGGCGGCTTCGCGCGCATCGCGCTCCACCACCGTCTCCTTGAGCATCGCCTTCAGCTCACCCGAGCGACGTCCGTCGAGATGCCCCGTGCCCACGAACCAGCCCACAAACCCCGCCACCAGAAGAAAGTGCAGGATCATCAGGATGATCGCCGCGCGAAAGAGCACCTTCATAGCCCGCCCTCCATCCGCCTCGTCGCCCGCATCACCGCCAGCTCATCGAGCGACCGATCCTCGGCCACGCTCAACTCGCGCCGGAACGCCGTGAGCTGATTGTCGCGGAGCAGCTCCATCGAGCGCCGGCGCATCGCCGCCTGCGCGAGCTCGCCCCGCGCCCGTTCGAGCCGCTTGTACACGAGCGCCAATTCCTTGGCGATCCGCTGCGCATTGGCTTTCGCCTTCAGGATCGCAGCCGCTTGCGCTCGGGCATTCAACGGATTCACAGCCCCGCGTCCGACGTAACCGTTGAGCTCAGCCTGCTCCAGCTCGATCACCCGCTGCGCGCCGCGGAGCTTCTCCTCGAGCCTGAGCCGATCCCGCTCGATCTCGGCGACGACGAGCTGCTCGTCGCGCTCGGCGATTTCGCGCTGCCTGAGCACGGGCTGGAGCCTGAACCGGAACCGCGCCATCAGTCAGCCCTCCCGCCGGGCTTGCCGGGCGCTGCGCCGCCGCTGCGGAGCTGGCGGAGCTTCTCGCTCGATTCCATCGCGAGCCGGAGCATCCAGTCGCGCGCCTTCTCGGGCGTCGTGTCGTCCGATGCGCCCTGCCTGACGAGCTCCTCGATCCGGTCGTGGTACATGACCGCCACGTCCGACTCCGGGTCCGAGCCCTTGGCGTACGCGCCGATCTGCACGAGCTCCTCGATGTTCGCGTACGCCGCCTCGAGCCGGCGCAGGTGATCCCGCGCGACCCGATGATGATCGTCCACGATGTCGTTTGCGACGCGGCTGAGCGAATCAAGAATATCCACCGCCGGGTACCGCCCGCGCTGCGCCAGCTTACGCGAGAGCACGATGTGCCCGTCGAGGATGCCCCGCGCCGCGTCCGCCACGGGCTCGGTCATGTCGTCGCCCTCGACGAGCACCGTGTAGAGCCCCGTCACCGACC
>JBGSIX010000097.1:0-4231 GCA_041742315.1 Phycisphaerales bacterium
CGCGGGCGACGACGCGGAGCTTGGTGGCGGCTTCGAGCATGTCGGCGGTCACGGGCGTGTAGGAGCGGACGATCAGGCCCTCGGCGGTCGCGAGCAGGGCGCGGAAGTTGGGCTCATCCTTGCTGCAGCGGACGAGGTCGCACCGCTCGGAGAGCCAGGCGGCGGGCGCTTCGTCGAGGTTCTCGGCCTGGATGACGAGCGGGCCTTTGCTCACGGGGCGCGGTCGCTGCCGTCGGGGCGATCTGAACCATCGTCCCCGCTGCCCGCGTCGGCGGGTTCGAGGACGGCGCTCATGGAGCCGGCACTCTCGGCCATCATGGGGTCGGGCCCGAAGCCGTGGATCTGCTCGACCTTGAGCTCGGCGAGTTCCTTGTGCGTGGTCAGGCAGACGGCCCGGCCCTGAGCATCCACGGTCTGCGCGATCGCGAAGGCGCGGGCGAGACCGACGCCAAAGAGCGAGGCGACCATCTTCATGACGTACTCGTAGGTGTGGTGGTCGTCGTCGAGAAGGACCACGTTCCAGGGCTTGAGGAGGCCCTCGTCTTCTTCGGTCTTGGGCCGGATGCTCGGGCGGACCCGGGTGGCGGTGGCGGCGGGGGCGTCGAAGGCGTCACCGGCCCAGGGGGTGTCAAACTGGGTTGGATCGCTCGGGTTGTCGTCGGCAAACTGGCTCATGGAGGGCATTGTACACGCTTGGGCGTGGGATTTTGAGGAAAGTTCCGGGCCGATGCCGATAGGTGAAACGACTGATGGGTACGTCGATGGCATCGACGACCGGTCGACGAGGACCAGGAGCAGATCGATGAACAAGGGTGAACTGATCGAAGCAGTGGCGAGCCAGCTCGATGGCTCCAAGGTCGAGGCCACCAAGGCCGTCGAAGCGGTGATCGCCTCGATCACGCGTGGCATCCAGCACGACCAGAAGGTCGCGATCTCGGGCTTTGGGACGTTTGTCCGCAAGCAGCGGGCCGAGCGCCGGGGCGTGAACCCGGCGACGAAGCAGCCCATGACCATCGCCGCCTCGACGACCTGCGCGTTCAAGCCCGCCCAGGCGCTCAAGGAAGCGATCTGACCAGCACACAGCGCCCGCCCATCTGGACCTGTCTTCTTGAAGGCGGGGCCGGGTGGACGCGGGCCGTATGAAAAATCGGCGGGCCGAGTCGCACCACCACCCACACCACGCGACCGCCCGCCAGCCGAAGCAGCCCCGATCCGAGCAGCTTGATCGGGGCTGTTCTTTTCAGAGTGCCAGATCGCAGATGGCCAGAGCGCCAGATCCGGAAACCATCGAGACACGGGGTGCCACGGGTTGTCTTGCAACCCGTGTCTTCACGATTCACGCGCACGGCTTGCCGGGGACGGACAAGCCGTGGCACCCTGATCCAACTCTTTAGCTGAACGCCGAGTCCGCCAGCTCGATCGCCTGCGCCAGCGCACCGGCCTTGGCGATGGTCTCGCGGTACTCGGCTTCGGGCACCGAATCCAGCACCACGCCCGCGGCGGCCTGCACGTGGTAGAGCCACTCGTGCATGGGCGCATTGGCGTCCCAGCCCTTGGTCGGGACGACGATGGTGCGGAGCGCCAGCGCGATGTCCATCTGGCCATCGAGGCCCACGTAGCCAAGGCCCCCGCCGTAGGGGCCTCGGCGGACGGGTTCGAGCTCGTCGATGATCTGCATGGCGCGGACCTTGGGGGCACCGCTGACCGTGCCCACGGGCAGGGCGGCGTGGAGGGCGTCCCAGGCGTCGAGCCCGGCGCGGAGCGTGCCGGTGACGGTCGAGCTGATGTGCATGACGTGGGAGTAGCGCTCGATCGCCATCACCGGATCGCAGACGATCGAGCCCGGGACGGCGACCCGGCCCACGTCGTTGCGCGCCAGGTCGACGAGCATCGCGTGCTCGGCGCATTCCTTCTGATCCGCGAGGAGTTCCTGCTCGAGCGCGCGGTCCTGGGCCTCGTCCTTGCCCCGGCGGCGGGTGCCGGCGAGCGGGCGATTGGTGACTGTCAACGTGCCCGATTCATTCTTGCGGACGCGGCAGAGGATCTCGGGGCTGGCGGCGACGAGGATGCACCCGGGCGACTGCATGTAGACCATGTACGGACTCGGGTTCACCGCGCGGAGCGCGCGGTAGACGTCGAACGGGTCCGCGGATGATTTCCGCTCGAAGCGCTGGCCGAGCACGACCTGGAAGACGTCGCCCGCGCGGATGTACTCCTGCGCCCGGCGCACCGACTCTTCGAACTCGTGCTGCGTCGTGTTGCTCTCAAGGATGGGCATGCGGCGCTGGCGCTCGACGTGCCCGGCGGGCAGGGGCTTGGAGTGCGTCTGGATCTGCTCGCTGATGGCTTGGATCTGCTCGAGCGTTTGGTCGTAGATCGCGCCCGGGTCGTCGGCGGACTCGACGAGCGCCACGCCCACGACGTGGACAAGCTTCTCGACGTGATCGAAGACGACGACCGATTCGTGCATCGCCATGTGCAGGTCGGGCAGGTGCCGATCATCGGGCGGGGGCGAGCCGAGCTTCTCGGGCTCGGCGTAGCGGACGGTGTCGTAGGCGGCGTAGCCCACCCAGCCCCCGAGGAAGCAGTCGGGCAGGCCCGCACTGGTGCGGTCGGGAGTGGGCTCGATGAAGCGGATTTTGGCGGAAAGTTCACGCGGGACGTGGAGCGGGTTGTCGTGATGCGGGATCTCGAAGGAGCCGTCGCGACCCAGGACGCTCACCGCGTGCCCGGTGGCGACGACCTGGATCGTCGGGTGGGCCGAGAGGATGGAGTGGCGGCCCTGTCGCTGGCCTCCCTCGACGGATTCGAGGAGGAAGCTGGGCGCGGTGCGTTCGTCGGCGGAGACGAGGCGTCGGTAGGCGAGCACGGGCGTGAGCTGGTCCTCGAGCAGGCGGATGCCCACGGGGATCGCGAGCGTCATCCCGGGGCATTGACCCCGGCTCTGGGCGGCGAGGGCCACGAATTGGTCGCGCTTGAGGCTTGGCACGCAGCGATCGTAGCGGCGAGCCGTACCCTGTTGGTATGACGACGCGCTGGATCCCGGTTCTGGTCCTTCTTTCCCTTCTCTTCGCGCCCGCCGCCCTGGGGCAGGACGAGGGGAACGAGCCCCGCAAGATCGACCTGCGCCAGGCGCCGCCGAGTTTCCGGCTCGGCGTGCGCGTGCTGACGCATCGGCATGTTCGGCAGGCTTCGCCCGTGCTCGTGATCGCCGACTCGCCCGAGGCGTACGTCGAGGCGATCGCGCGCTGGACGGACCAGACGATCTTCCCGGTGCTGATCGACGACGGGTCGTGGCGGGCCGCGGAGGACATCGGCCGGTTCACGCGGGCCTTCCAGCCCGAGAAGATCGTGCGCGTGAGCGCGGACAAGGATCTGCCCGCGGGGCGAGAATCGCGGCAGGAGAAGTTCGAGCGGGTACTGGCGGGGATCTGGGGCCTGGGCAAACCCGAGACGGCTGCGGGCGATGTGATGCCCGAGCTTGTGAGCCATCTGCAGTACGCGGTGCACCTGCCCCCCGGGATCGTGGTCGCCGACCCGTATGACCCGGTCTGGCCCGGCGCGCTGGCGCTGGCGGCGGGTCACGCGCAGCCCATCATGTGGTACGACCGGAGCTCGATCCCCGAGGGCGTCGACAGTGTCATCGGTCAGGGCAAGACCAAAGAGCTTGCCGACGCGATCGAGACGCGCCTCGAAGAGCTCGGCATGCCCTGGCAGACGCTGGGCGACATGGTCGATGCCGTCACGATCTGCCTGAACATTCCGGTGAAGTGTCGGCTCAACATTGGCGAGAACGAGAGTGAACGCTTTGCGCTCACGGATGTGATCGGCCAGCACCACGCGTTCAGTTCGCCCAGGGGCCAGCCCCTGCAGCGCTGGGCGTGGGCCGGGCAGATGTTCGGCGGCGAATCGACCTCGGCGTACCGCGCGATGTGCTCGCTCTTTCTGCAGCCCAAGCAGGCCTGGATCTTCGACGGCTACCCGAACAGCGAGCCCTGGTCCGCCTACAGCGGCAAGCTCGCCGTCCAGAATCTCGCCAAGGCGAACCTGCCCGCGACGCTGATCGACGCGCCCCGCAACGGCATCGAGTCGTGGCAAGCCGCCACGACCAAGGCGCTCGACGCGGATCTCGTCTTCGTCAACAGCAAGGGGATGGCGGACTACTTCGACCTGGAGCCGGGCCGGGCGTACGCGAGCGATGTGCCCGTGCTCGATCGGCCCGCGGCGGTGA
>JBGSIX010000098.1:0-8461 GCA_041742315.1 Phycisphaerales bacterium
GCAAGCGGGCGCTGGCGGGGCAGGCGCTCTTGATGGGCCGGGCGGGCAACGCGCTGCGCGGCCTCCGCGTGGTCAAGGTGCAGACCGCCGAGGACTACGAGCGGGAGCTCTTCGCCGAGACGAACAGGCAGGTCATCGACCAGATGCTCAAGGCGCGCACCGCCAAGGCGCTGGCGAGCCCGATCTCCGAGGTCATCGCGATGCTGGTCATCGGCGTGCTGGCGGCCTTCGCGGCCAAGGCCATCCTCGATCAGCAGCTCGACCCGAGCCGGTTCATCCTCGCGCTGGTTTCGCTCGGGATCGCGGCGGCGTCGCTCCGGCCTCTGACCGGGATCATCAACGAGCTTCAGGCCGCGGCGGCGGCGTCGGAAAGACTCACCGAGCTCCAGGAGCTGCCCGTCGAGCCCGGGCTCGACCCGCGGATGCCCGAGCTGCAAAGGCACCGCTCGAGCATCGCGTTCGACAACGTGACCTTCACCTACGACGGCGCCGAGCGGCCCGCGCTCATCGATGTCTCGCTCGAGATCGCCCACGGCGAGCGCGTCGCCTTCGTCGGACCCAACGGGTCGGGCAAGACGACGATCCTCTCGCTCGTGCCCAGGCTCTTTGCGCCCACCGCCGGGCGGGTGCTCGTCGACGGGCAGGACATCGCCGAGTTCAATGTGCAGAGCCTGCGTCGGCAGATCGGCGCGGTCACGCAGGAGACGGTGATCTTCCCGGGCACCATCCGGTCGAACATCACCTTCGGGCGCGCCGATGCGGCCGAGAGCGAGATCCGTTCGGCGATCGAGCGGGCGCACGCCGACGAATTCATCGATCGCTTCGAGAACGGGATCGAGACCTCGGTGGGCGAGCAGGGGCTGACGCTCTCGGGCGGTCAGCGTCAGCGGCTCTCGATCGCGCGCGTGATCCTGCGCGACCCGGCGATCCTGATCCTCGACGAGGCGACAAGCATGATCGACGCCGACTCCGAGGCCCGGATCGCCGACGCGATCAACGCGTTCTCGACGGGGCGCACGACGCTCATCGTCGCGCACCGCCTGAGCACGGTCGTTCACGCCGACCGGATCGTCGTGATGGAGAACGGGCGCATCGTCGATCAGGGCACGCATGGCGAGCTGCTTGGGCGCTGCGACACCTACCGCACACTCGCCCGCACGCAGCTCGTGGGCACGGGCTGAAATCGAGACAGACCACGGAGACCACGGATGGCCAAGGGACAGGAATACTCGCGCACACAGCGCAAGATCATCGATCGCTACTACGATAACATCGACACGATCACGCTGACGAAGCTGCAGGAGCTGGTGTCGGATCTTTTCCTGGCCGAGGGCAAGAAGGCCGAGACGCTCTGGAAGAAGGCCGAGGGCCTGCTCGCCAAGACGGATGCGAGGACGTCGGACGTGCGGGCCGCGGTCGAGAAACGCGACGTCGCCAAGTTCGCCGAGATCGTCAGCGGCGCGAGCTTCAAGGGCAAGAAGTAGCACGGACTCAGCGGGTGCCACGGCTTGTCCGTCTTCGGCAAGCCGTGCGAGCGGGTTCGCATCTCGAAAGCACGGGTTGCCCTTCGGGACAACCCGGGGCACCCTGAGCTATTCGGTGAGCATCGCCGCGACGATGGGGATGAGCTGCGCGGTGGGCGGGATCGTGCGCTCGGTCTGACCGAACGCGACGAGCTCTGTCGCGGGGACCCATCGCGTGTCGGCGTACTCCCAGTTGCTGGTGCTCGCCAGGAGCTCGTGGACCTTGCGTTGCAGATCGAGCCGGACAACGATGTCGGTGCTCATCGCGATCGGGTCGTCGATGAGCCCGATGATGTCGTGCGAGGTGAAGACGCCCGTGATGCCCACCTCGTCGCGGCACTCGATCTGCAGCTGGCGGATCACGGCGAACTCGTCCATGGTGAGCACGCCCGGCGCGGGCGGATCGAGTCCGCCCGAGGGGCCGAGCTCCCAGAGCGAGCCGTAGATGCGTGTGTCGTTGGAGCGTTTGCCGAGAAAGACGTTGGGCCTGTCCCTGTCGTCCATCGCGACGAGCACGCCCGTGACGGAGAGCTGCATCACGGGCGGGTCGATGAGGCCCTTGGATTCGGACTGCACGACGAGTCGTTTGTAGGAGTCGCGCCGGGCGCGGACGAGGCCCTTGTCCTCGCCCGTGAAGGCGAGGATGGGCCCGTCGAAGAGGCGAGGCTTTTTGGCGCGGAGTTGGTCCCAGTGGTCCTCGATCTCGATCGGGTCTTCGGGCGCGGTCGGCGGCGCGATCGCGATGCGCACGCTGCTCAAAGGTTTGAAAGTCCCGAGGGGTGTCATCCGAGGAGTTTACCGATCGGACCGAGCCCGCCGCCGCCGGCGGGGATGAGATCTTCGAGCCCGAGTCGTTTCACCTCGGCTTCGACCATCTCGCGGATGCGCTTCTGGCAGTTCTCGAGCGCGTCGTTGGTCGCCTCGGCGATGAGGCGCTGGGCCTGTATACAGGACTCGGGCGAGCCGCTCATCGCGGCGCAGAGGGCCGGGCTCATCTCGATGCGTTCGACGCGCTGCTTGCCCGAGACGACGACCCGGCACGCGCCACCCCCGGCGTTGCCCTCGATCCGCAGGGCGCTGATCTTCTCGCCCAGTGCTTCCGCCGCGGCCTTGAGCTCGTCCTTGCGTCCCATCAGCGACGCGATCATGCCCATGTTTTTGATCCCAAACATCGTCTAGTTCCCTTCGCTCTCGGGCCGGGCCAAAGGCTTCACTTCCACGATTCGCCCCCCGAAGATCTCGATCGCGTGGCGGATCACCGGGTCGTCGATCTCGACTTCGCCCGAGGTCGTCACGGGCGTGCTGTCGGGCTTGGTGCGCTCGGGCTCGACATCGGGCTCGGCGAGCCTGCATGTCACGCTCTGCCCCGCGAGGCTCGACATGAGCTGGGCGAACTCGGGGAGTTTTTTCTCGGCGGTGCCGCGGATGCGTTCGTCGCAGGCGAGGGTCGCCACGCCGCCGGTGAAGCTGACGAGCGACATGTCGGTCAGGAGCGCGCGCACGAGCATCGGGGCGTTGGTGCGCAGGCTCTCCCAGAGCTGGGCGCCGGTGACGTTTGCGATGGGCGCCGGGTGCGCGGGGGCTTTGGGTGCTTCAGGAGGAGATGTATTCGGTTCGGGTGTGGCCGGCGACGGGGGAGGCTTCGCGGCTGGGCGGGCCGGGGTCCCCGCCGCCGTCAGGCTTTTCCCGCGCCGGCGCCCTCCAGCTGTCGGACGAGCGTGGTGACGTCCGCGAGTTTCTCGCTCATCGAGAGTCGAACGACGAGCGCATCGAGCAGGGCCCTCGGGTTCGGGCTTGAGCGCGTCGAGCGCTGCACGCTCTCGCACAGAGCGATCATGTGAACCAATCCCGCGGCGTCGAAGCGCTGCGAGCGTTCGACCTCTTCGCTCCGCGATTCGCCCGTGAGTTCGACGAGCGAGGTGTCCGGGCCGCAGGCGCACAGGACCATCAGGTCGCGCAGGCGTTCGATGAGTGTTTCGAGGAGCTGGTCGGGCCCGGTGCCGGTCGAGAGCAGGCCGGCCGCGGCGTCGAGCGCGGGCTTTGGTTCGCCCTCGGCGAAGGCGTCGATGAGCTTGCCGACGAGCTCGCGGGGCGCCAAGCCCATGAGGCCCTCGAGGAGTTCGACGGTGAGCTTCTTCTCGCCCGAGGCCATCAGGCGGTCCATGATCGAGAGCGCATCGCGCATCGAGCCGTTGCCCAGACGCGCGACCATCGAGAGCAATTCCGGGTCGGCCTTGAGCTTCTCGTTCTTGACGACGTACGCGAGGCGATCGGCGATAACGGACATCGGGATCGCGCGGAAGTCGAACCGCTGGCACCGGCTCTGGATGGTGGGGGGGACCTTCTGCGCTTCGGTGGTGCAGAGGATGAACTTGACGTGCTCGGGGGGCTCCTCCATGGTCTTGAGCAGCGCGTTGAAGGCCGCCGTCGAGAGCATATGAACCTCGTCGATGATGTAGATTTTGTAGGGGCCTCGCATGGGTCGGTAGACGCTGCCGGCGATGAGCTCGCGGGCGTCGTCGACGGAGTTGTTGCTGGCGCCGTCGATCTCGATGACGTCGGTGTCCTGCCCGGTCATGATGGCCTGGTCGACCTCGGGCGAGCCGCTGGAGTTGATGGCCTTGGCGAAAACCCGGGCCATGGTTGTCTTGCCGACGCCCCGGGTCCCGGTAAAGAGGTAGGCGTGGGCGACGCGGTCGGCCTCGATGGCGGCCTTGAGCGTCCGGGCGACGGGCTCCTGGCCGACGATGTCGTCGAAGCCGGTCGAACGGTACCTGCGGGCGAGGGCGGTGTATGACATGGCGGATTGTAGTGCCCGGATCAGGTCGCCCTCGGACCGGGCAAATGATGTTCATGAGGGACTCGCGGCGGCTTCCAACGCCCGGGTATCCCGGGAGACGTGTCCGATGAGCCGAGTCCTGATCGCGTCCGTTCTGTCGCTTGTGTCGTTTCTGCTCGTCGCCTGCGGCGGCGGGGGCGGCGGCTCTTCCTACGAGGGTCAGTGGACCATCGACAAACAAGAGATGAAGGCCCAGGTCGAGATCGCCCTGAAGGAGCAGCTCAAGGGCATCAAGGAGGACCTCATCAAGCAGCAGATCGAGGGCGCGAGGCTCGCCATCGAGCAATCGTCCACCTCGCTCCGCCTCAACAAAGGCGGCACCTATTCGCTCGTCACCTCGATGGGCCTCCAGGCTCAGACCCGAAGCGGTACCTGGAAGCCCGATGGCGGCTCGATCGTCCTCTCCACGCCCGGTCAGCCCGACGTGAAGGCCCGGATCAAGGGCGGCAAGCTATTCGTGGAGAACAAGAGCGGCGAGGGGCCAAAGGAGACTGTCTTGATCCGCGTCCAGAATTGATCACGACGGCCGCAACGGAATCCAGCTATGCTGCGCTCAACCAAGGAGCTATTCATGAGTCGGAACATTCTGGGTGTACTTCTCTCGTTCGTTCTCGTCACGCTCGTCGGCTGCGGCGGGGGCTCGTCCTTTGAGGGGGAGTGGTCCATCGATAAGGCCGCCATGAAGGAGATCATGGTCGCCAGCATGGAGAAGGAAGCCGAGGGGCAGCCCGAGGAGGCCAAGAAATTCATGCTGGACATGGCCAATACCATGGTCGAGAACATGCAGATGGACCTGTCTCTCAAGAGCGACGGGACGTTTACGGTCACATCCGTGATGATGGACCAGACCGATACGGTCAAGGGCAAGTGGACCGAATCGGGCGGCACGATCTCGATGCTCGAAGACGGCAATCCTGACAAAAAGGCGACCGCGAAGATCGAGGGCGGCAAGCTCATGGTGAGTTTCCAGGGCGAGCCCGGGGCGCCGGACAAGCTCCCGATGGTGCGGAAAGCAAAGTAGAGAAACCGGATTGCGTTCTCGTTGGTCTTGGTGTCCGTGGTGTCCCTTGCATGGTGGGAGTCGTTCTCGCTGCGCTTTGAAGGAGACCATGACATGCTTTGTTCGCTGAGAAATGCGGTCCCGATGGCCGTCGCGACCGCTCTGTCCGGCTGTTCCGGGGCTTCGAGTCCCTTTGTCGGCACATGGCAATACGACAAAGAGTCGCTCCGCGAGCTGGCCCACGCGAGCGCGTACGACTCGATGACCGCTGGAGGCGAGGACGTGCTCACGCCGGAAGAAAGTGCGGATCTCGAACGCTGGGTGAACGAGCAGCACGATCAATGGAATAAATCGCTCGAGTTGCTGCCGAGCGGACGGTTCGTCGCGACCTCCCAGATCGGAGAGGGCAGGCCCGAGGAGATCACCGGGTCGTGGACGGTCCGTGATGGGTTGGTGCGATTCGTCGAAGACGACGGCGAGCCCATGGCGACCGGCCGGCTGGAGCAGGGGCGACTCGTGCTCGAACTGACGGACGACGAGGGCGTGATGGCCGAGATGGTCATGCTCGCAGCCGACGAGCGAGGCCGATAGCACGGCTTTCGGGTGCGGAGAAAGGCCTTGTCGATCCCGTCGGCGGCCAGGACACCAATGCCCCGGTTGACGCCGCTTATGGCTGCTGCGGTCAAGCCCTGACCAGGTTCACGGGCCCTCCGTGCACCGGGCCCGACCGCCGACGGGACCGACAAGGCCCATCCTAGGCCTCCGGCAATCCGGCGTGTTGGCGGAACCCCCGGCCCCCGCCGGCCCGTAGACTCAGCAGTGATGAGCGACCGCAAGCCCCAACTCGATCTGCACCCCTTCCAGCGTGTGGAGCGACAGCGCTCGGCGATGCTCAAGCTCGTCCGGGCCGGTTTCGTGATCGTCTTTGTCACGACCGCCACGCTGGCGATCCTCAACACCGTCGAGGGCGACCCGGACCGGGTGAACCTCTTTGGGATCGCGATCAAGGGCACCTGGCAGATCCTGCTCACGCTGGCCATGCTCATCGGCGGGGCGGCCTGGGCGACCGACCTGCTCACGCCCACCAAAAAAATCTCGACGCTCATGAGCATCTTCTTCGGGCTCGTCATCGCGATGATCGCCACCTACGCGATCGGGATCATCATCAACCTGCTCGTCGAGCTGTACAACCTGGGCTCGCTGGGCGATCCGATCGTGCTCACGGCCAAGGCGTTCATCGGGATCGGGCTGACCTACATCTGCATCGCGACCGTGCTGCAGACGCAGGACGATTTCCGGCTCGTGATCCCCTACGTCGAGTTCGCCAAGCAGCTCCGGGGCGCCAGGCCCCTGCTGATCGATTCCTCGACGCTCATCGACGGGCGCGTGGTCGAGGTCGCGCAGACGGGGATTTTCCAGGCGCCCATCGTGGTACCCCGGTTCATCATCAACGAGCTTCAGTTGCTCGCCGACAGCGCCGATCCGATCAGGCGGGGCAAGGGCCGGCGCGGGCTGGACGTGATCGCCCAGCTCCAGCGCGAGCCCAAGCTGGACGTCACGATCGACGAGACGGCGATCTCGGCCATGAGCGTCGATCAGATGCTGCTCGAGCTGGCGCGCCGGACGAACGCGATCATCGTGACGACCGATTCGGCGCTGGCGCGC
Source organism: Phycisphaerales bacterium (assembly GCA_041742315.1). Classification (GTDB taxonomy): domain Bacteria; phylum Planctomycetota; class Phycisphaerae; order Phycisphaerales; family UBA1924. The sequence continues at coordinate 7,028 of JBGSIX010000098.1, forward strand.
GTCTCGGATATTCACAGCGTGCCCGTGCTGAGCATGCACCAGCTCGCCGTGGCGTGCAAGCCGATCACGGGCACGGGCGAGCGGGTCCGGCTCCAACTCGTCAAGCCGGGCGAGCAGGCGGGGCAGGCGGTGGGCTATCTCACCGACGGCACGATGGTCGTGGTCAACGAGGCCGGCGCGATGATCGGGCAGACGATCGACGCGGAGGTGGAATCCTCGATCCAGACGAGCGCGGGTCGGATGCTCTTTGCGCGTGTGACGGGCGAGAACCGCGGCGAGCACGAGTCAGACGCACCCGAACCGGAAATGGAAGCTCCTGACGTTCCCGAGCCCGAGCAGGCCGAGGACGCGGCGCACGATGAGCATCAGGATGAGCCCGACACGCCCGCAAAGGCCGGGCCTTTCCCGCCCCGTCAGCCCTCGCTCCGCGCTAAAGCCGCGGTAAGGCGGAATCCGCGCCGGTAGTGTCAAGCCATGCCGGTTCTGCCGGCTTTGACGCTCGTGCATCCTCGGCAATCTCGGGACCATCTGAGGCGGCGGCGCGTCCGAATACACCCAATATGAAGCCGAAGGCTCCCTCGGCACGCAAATGAATCCGATGCTTGATCTGTGTTCGCCCGGGCTCCGGGCGAGCCAGTCTGCGAAGGAGCCCGCCATGTCCGCCCGCAAGCCCCGCGCCTTTACGCTCGTTGAGGTCCTGATCGTGGTGGTGATCCTGGGCATCCTCGCTGCGGTGGTTGTGCCGAGCTTCGCCAACGCCACCGAGCCGACGCGGCAGACGACGTTCATCACGAACATGAAGGACTTCGCCGAGTCGATCCAGGTCTACAAGATCCGCAACAACTATTACCCCGCCGACACGGCCGCGGGCGAGTTCCCCGACGGGTTCGACGAGTACGTCAACCCGCAGGACTGGCTCGGCGTCACGCCCATCGGCGGCTCGTGGGTCACCGAGACCACCGACGATGGCTACGGCGTGGGCGTGCACTTCGACGGCACGGGCGAGACCCGCGACGACATCTACATGCTCGAGATCGACGAGATCTTCGACGACGGCGACCTCGAAACCGGGAATTTCCGGGCCGCCGGCGACGATCGGTACTACCTGCTGCTGGCCAATTGAGCCCGATTCGACCGGCCCATCTGCGCCGATAGCATGTCGGCATGACTGACCACATCCGCGTTCGCCGCGAGCGTGCCGCCAAGGCCTGGCAGACCGAGCACGTCGTCCTGATCGGTTCCGGTTCCCCGATTCCCGTGCCGGGCGGCATGGACCAGGTGCACCACTTCGAGCCCCACCCGGATCACTACTGGCTCACGGGCCACCGCACGCCCGGGGCGGTGCTCGCCTACGACCCGCACGAGGGCTGGCGCGACTTCACGCCCGATCTGACCGAGGACGACCGCGTCTGGGAGGGCCGGGCCGAGCGCGCC
>JBGSIX010000099.1:0-4082 GCA_041742315.1 Phycisphaerales bacterium
CGGCTGCGACCGCTGCACCCGCGCCCGCCGCCTCGGCCCCTTCGGGTGAGCGGACGGAACGCGTCGAGCGCATGAGCCCGATGCGGCAGAAGATCGCCTCGCGTCTGGTCGAAGCCCAGCACAACGCCGCGATGCTCACGACCTTCAACGAGTGCGACATGAGCGCCGTCATGAAGCTCCGCTCGGCGTACAAGGAAGAGTTCGGCAAGAAGCACGACATCAACCTCGGGTTCATGTCCTTCTTCATCAAGGCCGTCGTCCGGGGCCTCAAGGCCCAGCCCGCGGTGAACTCCTACATCGTCGAGGACGACGCCGGCAAGCCCGCGCTCAAGTACCACGACTACTGCGACATCGCCGTCGCCGTCTCGAGCCCCAAGGGCCTCGTCGTGCCCGTGCTCCGCAGCGCCGACCGGATGAGCTTCGCCGAGATCGAGTCGGGCATCAAGGACCTCGCCGTCCGCGCCCGCGACGGCAAGATCACCCTGGAAGAGATGACCGGGGGCACCTTCACGCTCACCAACGGCGGCATCTTCGGCAGCCTCAACTCCACGCCCATCCTCAACCCGCCGCAGTCGGGCATCCTGGGCATGCACGCGATCAAGAACCGCCCGATCGAGGACCCGGACCACCCGGGCCAGGTCGTGATCCGCCCGATGATGTACCTCGCGCTCAGCTATGACCACCGCGTGGTCGACGGCGCGGGCGCGGTGCGGTTCCTCGTCGCGGTCAAGGAAGCAATCGAAGACCCGACACGCATCCTGCTCGATCTCTAATGCAAACATCTGAGCCAGGATTCGGTCAACTCATCGCTGAAGTAGACCAAATTCTCTTCGATGTGTGGGACCCTATCGGCATCAATGATGCTCCGGGAGCCCGGGACGAGTACTTAAGCTACGCACCAGGAATCGCAAAGCTTGTACTTGAAGGCGATCGGAAGCAATTGCTTCGTACATTGCGCTTTATTGCAACAGACACGATGGGCATGTGGAAATCTCGATCGAGTCACAAGCCAGCGGTCAAGAAGTTGCTCGAGTTGCGTCCTCGCTTCCAACATCTCATTGGGTTATCAGGTGATCAAGTAGCCCGTCGCACGCACGGGTGAGCATCTCATAGACCTTCACGAAGCCGTCGCCGTCGCCGTAGTAGGGGTCGGGTACATCGTGGTCGCCCCGCAGTGTCGCGTCGAAGCTCCGCATGAGCCGGGCGTTGGTCGCGCCGAGACGTTCGAGATCGCTGCGATTGGAGCGGTCCATCGCGAGGATCAGATCGAAGGCCTCGAAATCGGTCGGTGAGACCTGCCGGGCGATGGATGGGAGTTCGATCCCGAAGCGTTCGGCGGTATGGAGCGCCCGGACGTCCGGGCGTTTGCCGACGTGCCATGCGCCGGTGCCCGCCGAGTCCACAGAGAACCGATCGGAAAGCCCGCGCTGACGCGCCAGATGCAGGAAGATCCCCTCGGCCATCGGCGATCGGCAGATGTTGCCCAGGCACACGAAGAGGAGCCTCGTCGGGCCGCTCACGCCGCCGGGCTCCCGAAGGCCGCGAGCATCGCCGAGGCGATGTCCGCGCCGCCCGAGCCGTTGCAGGAGACGAGCTCGCCCCCGGGGCTTTCGTTCTCAAGAGTGAGATAGGCATTCGGGCAGAGCACGGGGACGCCAAAGCCCCGAGCCCATCGGATTGCGCATTTGGCGTTGTCATCCGGGCGCATCGGCTCGTGGTGGGGGCCCCAGAGGATCGCGTCCGCCGCCGGCGCGTAGCGCGTGGTGGGCTGGTCTGTCGCGATCACGTCGAGGACGCGGTCCGCGCCGCTCAGGAACGCTCGCGCGCGCCGAACGTTGGCGCCGTGCGAGGGCAGGAGCGTGACCGTGGGCAGTTCCGCGATCGAGAGCGCCGCGGCAGACATCGCAAGGACAAGCGAATCGATCTGAGAAGCGTGGCACGCCAGCGGCACGAGCAGTCGCGCATCCTCGGCAAGCCCGAGCGACGCCCTGAGCCTCTTGCGTTCGGAGCTGCTCGGCTCTGCCGGACGCTCGTTCCATTCCGGGATCGAGATGCTGATGACGTGAAGCCCGGACGCAAGCTGCTGCGCGCTGGGAGATCGGCACGAGAGCTCCGTGATCCCGAGCCGACGCACGACGCGGTCGAGCATCTGCGTCGTGATCCAGGGCATCGCACGGACCGGGCAGATCGTGGCGACCGGGTCCAGCCCGATCGCCAACGCCTGCTTCTTGCCCTCGGCGGTCGCGACCAGGATGAGCGGGTCCGGCTCGTTCACACATTCAAGCACGTTGTGCTCGCACGCGCACCCGGGGGTCCACTGATCCGGGATGTCCAGCAGGATTGCCCGCATCGGATCAGTTCCCCCGCTCGGCCATGTGCTCGGAGACGAGGTGCTGATAGAAGAGCTGCCCGATCGCCTTGCCGGTGTTGTTGGCGAGCTTGAGCTCCGAAGCCGTGCTCGCACCGGCATCGCTGGCCACGGTGCCGATCCGCGGCGTGAGCGTCACGACGAGCCTGTGCCCGGCGCTGTCGTCGGGCCAGAGAATCTCGTTGTTGGTCGCATCGACCACACGCACGCGGAACGCGACCTGTGGTTCCTGGCTCCGCGTCACGTCGGCGCGGGTGAACCCGTCAACCGTCGCCCAGATCACGATCTCCGACTCCACCGACCGCCCGATCTCCGCGACGCTCAGCTGCCCGGCGGACTGGTCCGCCTGCGCCACGCGCAGCGCCGACTGACCGCTTACGAGGTCTTTGACGAGGCTCTTGCGCAGGATGTCCTGCTCGGTGGCCTCGGTCATCGCCACACGGATGGCGCGCCTGGGGATCTCGCTCCGGGGGTCATCGATGAACACGACCGCCGTGCGCTCCTTGGGGAGCTTGAACTCCGCCTCAACCTTGGGAGGTCCCTCGATAAAGAAGATGATCGGCCCGAGGTAGTTGCACCCGGACTGCGCCATGCACGCGGCCGCGAGCATCGAGCACGCGATCCACCGGCAGAGCCGACACTCAGTACGCAAGATCATTGGGAATCTCCGCGTCGTAGAAGGGCCAAGTCGCACGGTTGACGAACCGAGTCTTGAGCACGGACAGCATCTGGATCCGCGAGTAATCCTCGGGCCCGTAGCCGCCCGTGTCCGGGAATGTCACGTGCACGAAGTGCTCGTGCGTCAGGTCATCGGGGAACGGGCCGTCGGCTTCGACCACGCCCACGGTCGCCGCGGCGACGCCGTCCCAGATGTACCGGTTGCCCGGGTCGTTGAGGCGAAACTCCTGGATGTCCACGATCACGAGGCGATCGACGCCCAGTTCCTTGGCGATCTCGCCGTAGGACTTGGACGACCAGGACGGGTTGTTGTACTGGTAACTCAGCACGCGCTCGCCGGGCACGTACCCCTCGGCGTCCACGTTCTCCGCCAGACGCGAGCTGATTCCCGTCGCCATCTGCGGCACGACCTCGGGGTAGTTCGCCTGGATCATCCGGTCCGCCGAGACGAGCACCGCGAAGTTCTTGTCCTTGAGTCCCTCGTAGGTCGCCTTCTCGGTGTGTGAGCCGGACTTGCGGAACTCGTCGCCCGCCATGAAGAGGAAGCCGACAATCGTGCAGCCCGAGCTCGACAGACTGCACGCCGCCAGAAGCGCCGGGATCACGAATCGTCGCAGGCCTGTGCTGGTCACTCCGTGCTCCTTGCCCTTTGGGTGTCGCTTGAGGGCCGGCTCAGCCTTCGAGCCCGTGCCAGGTGAGGAACTTGTAGATCCAAGCCGCCCCGGCGAGGGCCGCCATGATCCACAGGCTCCTGGGCCGGAGCAGGTGCCCCGCCATCACGCCCGCCCGGGAACCGGTCAGCGCAACGTACAGCGCGAACCAGAATCCGACGGCCGTTCCCACCGCCAGCAGCATACCCATCGGCTGCGTCAGGAGCGAATCGAGGAGATGGCCCTCGGCGGCGTAGGCGAAGGCGGTCGTCATGCCGCAGGTCATGCACGGGGCGTCGAAATACTGGGCCCAGGCGCAGGCTGGGAGGCCGATCTGCTCGTGTGTGCCGTGGCCCCCCGCCGCGGGGGTCATCGAGGCCGCCAGG
>JBGSIX010000100.1:0-16417 GCA_041742315.1 Phycisphaerales bacterium
GTGGCGCTCGAGCGCGTCGGGCTCATGCCCGAGGGCGGCTCGCCCGCGGCGTACGCCCTAGTCGGGATGGCGGCCCTGCTCGCGGGCACGACGCACGCGACGCTCACCTCCATCCTCATTCTCTTCGAGCTCACCCGGAACGTCTATGTCCTGCTGCCCATCATGCTGGCGGCGGTCGTGGCGACGGTCGTGGCGAGCGTGCTCGAGCGCGACTCGATCTACACCTTCAAGCTCCGCCGCGAGGGCGTGCTGCTGGGTGGGGCGCGGGACATCTCGCTCCTCAGGCAGATCCCGGTGACGAGCGTGCCCATCGAGCCGCTGCCCGAGGACGCGGTCTTCGCCTCGGACCCGCTCGGGAAATTAGTTTCTCTTCATGCCAACTACCACGTCCCGGACTTCGTGGTCGTCGAGCAGGACGGGTCGTACATCGGCATGGTCACGGGCAAGGACATGCGGACGGCTCTGATCGACCGCGAGGCGATCCCGCTCTTGCTGGTCGCCGAGCTTCTGCGGACGGACCTGCCCGTGATCCACCCGGACGAGACGCTGGACGTGGTCGTGGACCGGTTCTCGGAGCACGATGTCTCCAGTTTGTGCCTCGTGACGGGCGGGAAAAGCCCCCGTCCGATCGGGCTGATTACCCGGATCAACGTGATGAGCCGATATAGAAAGGCACTCGAAGAGAGCTGAGCGGTAGGATGTTGCGATGAAAAAGATACTGACCATTGGGGTGCTGGGTTTCCTGACCGGCTGCACGAGCGTGTGGCAGGACGGGTACCAGCCCTACGCCTCCGCCCCGAGCCTGCCAGCCGATGCGAAGGTCACGGTGCGGGAGATCCCCTGGGAGCGGATGGAGGCGGCCCTGCGTGAGCAGGAGCAGCTGCTCGCTGCCTCGGATGTGCACTGGGAAGAGTGGGACCGCGATAAGCGGCTCGAAGCCAACGCCAAGCTCCTCAAGGCGCTGCAGATCACCGAGGACCCCGAGCGCGTCCATCTGATGGGTGTCAGCGCGTTCCGTACGACGGACAAGGTCAAGCCCTGGGACGGCGGGCTCGAATCCTTCGCCCGCAAGCAGGGCGCGCAGTACGCGATCTGGGCGGACCGGTACATGGGCAAAGCCGAGACGATCGTGACGCGCACCGTGTGGACGGACTCGACGGACTACATCACGTACGAGAACCAGGTGGGCGACGACCGCCGCGCTTCGCGGCAGCGGACGACGTCGAGCGATGTGCCGCTGGTCGTCGAGAAGGACGAGACGGGGTTCACGGCGTTCTTTTTGCGGGTGGATTGATCAAAAGCCCCTACATAGTCCTTATAACCCTACTATAAGTGGCCTAGTGTGGCAAGAGGGTCAAAAAGCACCCCACTGTTTGAACCTCCCCGGCTAGGAATCCGAACTATACTGTTACCATGAGGCGGGCACGGAACTACATCCGAGGTGCATCAACGATATTAGATTTGTACCCGAAGTCCTACGGGATTGCACGCGGTTCGCTTGTGCGCGGCGTGTACCGTGGCGGGCTCGCTGGGGATCTCTATCGACTCCGCAAGGATGCCGCTGGCGTGATTGACGGGTTTCTGACTTCACTCACTCCCGATGAACGAGCCAGAGTCGAGCGATCAACCCTCAAGCATCCCAACGTTCGCTGCTCCTAATATTCCACTGAATACGGATGTCACCGTGTCGTCCGCTCAGAGCGGTAATTTCTCCTTACTGCAAGCTTCGGGCTGGCAGGGCCCGATGCCGTCTCCCGAGGCGATGAAGCGATTTGCAGAGATTGATCCCACGTTCCCTGAACGCATCATGGCGCTGACGGAGGGTGAGGCGAGACATCGAAGAGAAATGGAACGCACAGAGCTCGACGCTCTTGTGCGTGATAAAGAGTCTGAACGATCGGAGCGAAAGCGAGGACAATGGTTTGGCTTCGTCCTCGCCCTTGTCTTTCTCGTCGCAGGGGGCGGACTCGTTCTCAGCGGACATGCATGGGCGGGCGGTACGATAGCGACATCTACACTGGCCACACTTGTAGTCGTATTCGTCACCGGTCGGCGGACACGGGATCATGCAGGCGAAGACTTGGCTGATCTCAATCAAAGTCCTTAAAGAACTGCCAGTCGCGTTTCGATGCGTCGGTGGCGACACGCAGAAACGCGATGCGGTCCTTGCCGCCCCTTGAGCGGGTCTGGGTGACTTCGAGCCCGAGGTTCTTCGTCGCGTATTCGAGGGCGCGCTGGATGGCGGGCATCCAGAGGTCGTCGATGGCGATCACGCCCGTGGGCGAGAGGAGCCGACTCGTGAGCCAGAGGTCGGTGAGGGCGCATTCGAACCAGTGGCAGCCGTCGATGAACGCGAAATCGAACGCGGGTTTGAGCCTTTGGCCCACGGAATCGCCGAGGGCGACGACGGATTCGCGCTCGTCGAGTGTGATGTGCCCCATGAGGCCTGCGCGTTCGAGCAGAACGAGCGAGGCGCTGCCCCAGCCGGCGCGGAGATAGGGGTCGATGATCGTGTGCTCGGGCAAGGCGCCCGCGCTCAGGCAGCCCTCGAAGAGCGCGAGCGTCGAGAGCCCGGTCGCGCAGCCGATCTCGAGCGTCCGCGTCGGCTTGATCCGGGCGATCTGGTCTCGCAGGAAGTCGCAGTCCTCGGGGTGGAGCGTGTGGGGGAAGATGTCCTGCTTCGAGCCGTCGACGCGGTCGAGGGAGCCAGCCTCGTACGCGGCGTGGCGGATGGTCCTCAGCTCTTCGGCGGACTTCATGTCATTCCCCCAGCGTTTTCTTGCGCCTGAGCACGTGATGGTAATGCTGCGCGAAGCGGTGCGCCTCGTCGCGGACCTGCTGGAGGAGCTTGAGGCCCAGGTTGTCCCGGCCCAGCTTGATGGGGGCCGATTTCCGCTGGACGTAGATGAGTTCTTCTTTTTTGGCGAGGCTCACGACCATCGGGGGCGGGATGTCGAGCGTGTCGAAGACCGCCATCGCGGCGTGGAGCTGGCCCAGCCCGCCGTCGATCAGGATGATGTCGGGGTAGAGCTCCCAGCCCTGTCCCGCGTCGCGGTAGCGCCGGCTGATGACCTCCTGCAGGGCCTTGTAGTCGTCGTTGTGGACGCTGTTGATCTTGAAGCGTCTGTATTCGTTTTTGAACGGGCGGCCGTCGACGAAGCAGACCTTGCTGCCCACGGTCTCGTTGCCCTGGAGGTGTGCGATGTCGAAGCCCTCGATGCAGCGGACGGGGTCGTCCATCAGCAGGACGCGCTGGAGGGCGACCTGGCCCTTCTGCGGGTCGACGTAGCCGATCTCGGTCTCGGGCTGCCATCGGTCGCTGGTGTCGGCGCGGTGGTCGAGCTTTTCGATGGCGCGGATCTGGTCGCGCAGGGCCGCGGCCTTCTCGAATTCGAGGTTCTTGGAAGCCTGGGCCATCTGCTCGCGCATCTCGCGGAGGACGACGGAGCGTTTGGAGCCGATGAACCGGATGAAGCGGGCGACGTCGTCCTTGTACTGCTCGCTGGAGATACGGTTCGCGCACGGCGCGGTGCACTGGCCGATCGGGTGGAGCAGGCAGGGGCGGAAGTGGCGGTTTTTCGGGTCGTTCTCGATGATGTCGAGCGAGCACGTGCGGAACTTGAAGATTTTCTGCGTGATCTTGAGCGACTCGCGCAGGGCGCCGGCGTCGATGAAGGGGCCCAGGACCTTGGCCCCCTTGAACTCGGGCGCGATCTGGCCCGTGCGATCGTCGATGCCCGAGGGGTTACGCGAGATGAAGACGCGGGGGAAATCCTCGCGCTGGCTGATCACGAGATAGGGGAAGCTCTTGTCGTCGGTCAGGCGGACGTTGTAGGGCGGCTTGATGTCCTTGATGAGCCGGGCCTCGGCGAGCAGGGCCTCGACCTCGGTCTCGCACTCGATGGTGTCGAAGTCGACGACGACGTCGAGCATGGGCTGCTTGGCGATGCCGAGGGCAGCGGAGGGGACGAAGTAGCTGCTCACGCGGTCGCAGAGGCGTTTGGCCTTGCCGACGTAGAGGACGACGCCGGCCTGGTCCTTCATGAGATAGACGCCGGGCACATCGGGCAGCGCGCGGGCCTTGGCCCCGAGGGCGCGGAGCCGATCTGCGGCGCTCACCTGCTGATTTGGGTCGTTCTGTGCGATCTCGTCGGACACGGACAGATGGTATGGGTCCCTGATGGGGTACGACCAAGAGCCGCGGACCGCACCCACCCTGGGCTGGGTTGGTAGGATCGGGGCCCTTCGCTTTCGTCTCTTGCGTGAGGTCGGCATGCTGCGTCCGTGTTGTTTGCTGTCTCTGATCCTGCTGCTGCTGTGCGTGGCCGCTTGGGATGCCGGCGCGCAGGAAGCGGGACCGAGACGCCACACAATACAGCGCACGGACGCAGCGCCGATCATCGATGGGCGACTTTCCGACGAAGTCTGGCACAACGCGCCGGCCTTCGGGGATTTCACCCAGGTCGAGCCGAGCCAGGGCGCCGAGGCGACGCACCCGACCGAGGTGCGCGTGCTCTACGACGACGAGCATCTGTACCTGGCGATCCGGTGCTCCGATGACCGCCCCGACCTGATCCGCGCGACGGAGATGAAACGCGACGGCTCCACCGGCACGGACGATTTCCTCTCGATCGTGATCGATCCCTACGGTTCGGCCCGCTCGGGATACCTCTTTACGCTCGGGCCCGCGGGCCTCCGGGGCGAGGCGCTCATCGAGGGCAACACCGCGCGCTCGGCGTGGGACACGATCTGGTATTCGGCGGTCACGGTCGACGGCGAGGGCTGGGCCGCGGAGGTCTCGATCCCGTTCAAGTCGCTCTCGTTCGATCCCGATCGCACGGGGTGGCTCCTCAACATCGAGCGCACGGTGCGGCGCACCAATGAGGTGTCGAGGTGGTCGGGCGCTCGGCGCGAGCTGGATGTCCAGGATCTGGGCGGCGCGGGCGTGATCGAGGGGTTCGAGGGCAGGCTCCACCAGGGGCTCGGGCTCACGGTCAAGCCGTTCGGCGTGCTCACGAGCGCCATCGACGACGGCTGGCCCGACTTCGACGCGGGGCTGGACGTTTTCTACCGGATCACACCCGAGATCACCGCGGCGATCACGATCAACACCGACTTCGCCGAGGCGGAGGTCGATCAGCGGCGGGTGAATCTCTCGCGGTTCCCGCTTTTCTTCGAGGAAAAACGGGATTTCTTCCTGGAGGACGCCGGCGTCTTCGAGTTCGGGGGCATCCGCCAGAGCCCGCGCCCGTTCTTTAGCCGGCGCATCGGGATTGTCAGCGGCGAGGAGAAGGGCATCCTCGCCGGTGCGCGGATCACGGGGCGCTCGGGCGATGTGCGTTTCGGCTTGCTCAACGTGCAGATGGAGGACGACGACGATCTGGGCAGCAAGAACCTGAGCGTGGCGCGCGCGGTGGTCGATGTGCTCGACGAGTCGTACGTGGGCGTCATCGCGACCAACGGCAACCCGAGCGCCAGGGGCGAGAACCAGCTTTTCGGCGCGGACTTCGGGTTTGTCAACTCGAGCTTCATGGGCGACACCAACCTGCGCGCGGGGCTCTTTGCGCAGGCGACGCGGGACGACCCCGAAGCGGGCGAGGAGCAGTACGGGTACGCCGTGGGCGGGCGGGCGCAGATCACGACCGAGGACTGGAGCATTTTCGGCTTCGTCTCGCAGGTGGACGAACACTACCGACCGGCGCTCGGCTTCGTCTCGCGACCGGGCGAGCGCGAGCACATCGCGCGCGTCACGCGCACGTTCCGGCCCGGCTGGGAGGGCGTGCGCTCGGTCGACGTCACGACCGGGGGCGAGTTTTACACCGATCTCCGCGACACGGTCAACACGCTCGAGGTCACGCTCATCGGCGCCGAGCTCGAGGGCGACTCGGGCGATTTCGTCGCGGCGGATTTCGTGCTCGAACGCGACAAGCTCCGCGAGCCCTTCGAGATCTCCGACGGCGTGATCCTGGGCGAGGACAGCTACCACTGGCTCTATCTCACGATGAACGCGGGCACGGACTCGTCGAAGCCGCTTGCGGGCGAGGTGGGCTTTCAGTTTGGCGAGTTCTACGACGGCACGCTCTACGACTATGCCGTGACCCTGTCGGCACGCCCGAACGCGATGTTCCAGGGCTCACTCGAGGGCATACACCAGGACATCAACCTGCCCGAGGGCGACTTCGAGGTCGACATCCTCCGCGCCCGCGGCGCGATCCAGTTCTCGCCCGACCTGACGCTCGACACCATCGTCCAGTGGGACAGCGTCACCGACATCACGGGCCTGAACGCGAGGCTCCGCTGGGAACCAAGGCCCGGGCAGGAGATCTATCTAGTGTACAACGAGAGCTACGACACCGACGAGAATTTCTCGTCCACAGAGCGCGAGGCGATCCTCAAGCTCGGGATGACGCTCCGGTTCTAAGCGCTGGAGATGCGCTCAGTACTGTTCGAGCGCCAGTCGCGTCATCAGCTCGATGCCGTGGGGGATGGCTTTGTCGTTGAAGTCGAAGCGCGGCGTGTGGATCTCGGGGTACGAGCCGTCGCCCCTCGGGCAGAGCCCCAGGAAGTAGAAGCACGCGGGGACGTGCTGGGCGTAGTAGGCGAAGTCCTCGCCGCCCATGACCGGGGCCTCGGCGAGCGAGACGTTGTCCTCGCCCAGGACGCGGGCGGCGAGGTCAAAGAACTTCTCGGTCATCGCGCGGTCGTTGTGGACGACCGGGTAGCCCACGTTCCAGCGGATGTCGACGGTGCAGCCGTGCGCCTTGGCGACGCTCTCGGAGATCTCGCGGACACGCTGCTCGGCGAGCTTGCGCATCTGGGGCGTGAGCGCGCGGGTCGTGCCCTCGAGCTCGACGGCTTCGGGGATGACGTTGTCGACCGTGCCGCCCTCGATGCGTCCGATCGTGCAGACGACCGAGTCGACCGGGCTCGTGCTCCGGCTGACGATGGTCTGCAGGCTCATGACGATCGCGCTGGCGGCGACGATCGGGTCGCGGGTCAGGTGGGGTCTTGCGGCGTGCCCGCCCTTGCCCTTGACGGTGATCAGGAACTCGTCGGTCGAGGCCATGAGTGGGCCGGGCTTGGTGCGCACGGTGCCGAGTTTGAGGCTCGGCCAGCCGTGGAGCCCGAAGATGCGCCCGACGCGCGGGCCGATGCCTCCGCCGGCGGAGCCTTCGAGCATGCCCTCGGCGCAGAAGCGTTGACCGCCGCCGCCGGATTCCTCGGCGGGCTGAAAGACGAGCGTGACGTTGTTGGGACGGTGCTCGAGCGACTGGAGCACGCGCGCCACACCGAGCAGGATGGAGGTGTGCCCATCGTGCCCGCAGGCGTGCATGACGCCGTCGCGTGTGCTGGAATAGGCGAGCCCGGACTGTTCGGTGATCGGGAGCGCATCCATGTCGGCCCGGAGCGCGACGCTCGGCGTGTCCCGGCTCACCTGGGTCGAGGGGATGTACGCGACCACGCCCGTGCCGCCGGCCATGTTCGCTTTGTACGCGACGCCGAGGCGGTCGAGCTCGCGCTGCACGACCTGGCTCGTGCGTTCCTCGTGGAACGAGAGCTCGGGGTTCTTGTGCAGGTCATGCCGGAGCGCGACGACGGCGTCGAGCTCCTGGCGGATCGCGTCCTTGACACACTGCGAGATGGCCATGTTCATCCCAAACTCTATCGGCCATCAGCCGCCAAAGACATCGAGGGCGAGCCTCCGGGCGGCTTCGATATTCCCCGCGACCTCCTCCAGATTCACATACGCGGCGGGCTTGATCTGCGACTCGGGGTAAAGTACGAACAGCTCCCGTGCCGGCGATGCACGCACGGGCACATTGCGTGAATCGCTCGTCATGATGAGCCGTTCGGAGGCCTCGGAAATCAGGAAATCCACGAGCGCCCGGGCCTCGGCGGGGTGCGGGGCGCCGCGGACGACGCCCGCTGTGTTCGGGATCACGAGCGCGCCGAAGCTCATCATGGGCTGGACGGCATCGGGCGTGGGCGGCAAGGAGCCGTCGATCTCGCTCGACTCGTAGACGAGCCCGACGGGGAGCCCTTCGGCCTGCGCTGCCCAGACGTCGTCGGAGTCGGTGAGCCCGATCTCGATCTCGCCGCTCACGATTGCGCGGACGACGGACGAGTTGCCGTCGTAGAGGCGCAGGCCCTGGTCCTCCATCGCCTGGAGCCATTGTCTGGTCGGCTCCTCGCCCCAGAGCGTGACAAGGGCGGCGATGTGCCCGACCGTTGTGCCAAAGAGCGGGCGGGCCATGCCGACCTTGCCCTTCCACTGGGGCTCGGCGAGATCGCGGAGCGTCGTGGGGACATCCGATGGTGCGAGCTTGCGTGTGTCGTAGGCGATCACGCGGGCGCGCTGGGCAAAGCCGTACCACGTGCCGTCACTCGCGCGGAAGTCCCCGGGCCAGCCGCCAGCGAACGAGGTTTCGCCGGGCGCGGAGGTGTAGTGCTCGAGCACGCCCTGCTCGGCGAGCCTGACGGTGTAGAAGGGCTCGTTGGACCACCACACATCGGCGCGGGGCGCGTCCTTCTCGTCGACAAGACGGGTGTAGAGGCCCACGGTTTTGGTGGCTTCGGTGTCGCCCACTTCGAGCACGTCGATGCCGGACTCTTTCTCGAAGGCCGCGATCATGTCGCGGAGCAGGTAGTCGTCGCAGCTCGTGTAAAGCACGACGCGGCGTTCGCCCGAGGTGGGCGTTGCTTGCTTCGTGCTTTCCTGCTTCTCACAGGCGGCAAGCAGCGCGAGCGTGATCGCCAGAGGCGCCGTCCATGTGCGGATGCGCATGGGATTCATCCCTTTCGTAGGCATCGGAAGTTCATTCGTCCTTGGCCGTGTCCTTGGCGGGCTCGGCCTTCTCGCGGAGCGCGCCGAAGTACTTCATCACCGCGCTCTCGTACTCGCGGGGCACCTGCATCGACTCGATCGCGTCGGAGGCGTTGCTCGCGGCGGCGCTGGCGGACTGGGCGAACTCGACGCGCGACTCGCCCCGGATCTGGCCCTCGTAGACCAGTCGCGAACCGATGATCGGGCCCTCGCGCGTGGCGACGTTGGCCTTGGTGTTGTTGAAGGTGACGCTCGTTTCCTTGGCGTCGGGGCTGACGCCGTGGCCTTGGCCGGGCCCGCCCGAGCCGTCACCCATCCGGCTTGTGTCGCCCGCGGCCCACTGGCCAGTGTTCCCGAATTTGCCCTGGCCCTCGCCCTCACCAGAGCCCGGGTTGTCGCAGAAGCCCTTGCCCATCTGGTTCATCCGCTGCTGGGCGGCGTTCATCATCGCCTGCATCGAGGACATGTCGCCCTCGAGCATCTCCATCTCGCTGAGCATGTCGCCAAGCTGATCCATCGCCTGCTGGCCCTGGGCGCTCATGCCCTGCTGGGACATGTTCTGCGCCATCTGCGACATCGCCTGCGACATGTTCGAGCACTGCTGCGCCGCCTGAGCCTGCGCCATCGCCTGCTGCATGAGCTGCTGCTTCTGCTCCTGCGTCATGTTCTGCATCTCTTCGAGCGCTTTCTGCAGCGCCTCCGGGTTGGATGCGAGCTCTTTGGCCTGCTCGCTGTTCATGCCGGCCTGGCGGAGCGCCTGTTCGGTCTCCTTGCGCTGCTCGCTCAGCTTCTGCATCTGCTGGGCGAGGTTCTCCATCTGCTTCTGAAGCTGCTCGCTCTGCTCTTCGGAGAGTTCGCCCTGGTTCATCTGCTGGGCGAGCTTGGAGAGCTCCTCACGGGCCTTGTCGAAGTCACCCCGCGCCATCGCGCGGGCCAGCTCCTGAGCCGGGCCCGGCCCGGGCTGGCGGAGCTGCTCGAGCTGCTTCTCGAGCGCTTCGAGCTTGTCGGCTCCCTTCTCCTGCATCTCCTCGGCGAGCTTGTCGGTCAGCTGCGTCAGCTGCTTGACCGCGGCGGCCTGGATCTCTTCGGGCGTCAGGTCCGTCGGCGCCAGCGCGTTCTCGGCGGCGTCCTCGTCGTCGAAGTTGATGTCCACGCCCAGGCGAGCCGCCTCGGCTTTGAGGTCTTCCTTCATCTGCTCGACCTCGACGCTCACCTGCTGGGCCTGCTGCTCGGGCGAGGGAGGCGGGGGCTTCTGCCCCATGAGCGCCGGCAGATTGATCACGGGCACCGCGAGCAGGATCGCGAGCAAGCCCCACGCCGCGACCGGCGCGGGCCAGAGGCGGGGCGCTTCGACCGGGATCGCCGACTTCAGGTTCACTTCCGATGCCCGGCGGCCGGCGAGCTCGACCGTGGCCTGGGACCAGGGGTCGTTCATCGCGCTGACGCACAGCGCGGTCGAGAGCGTCTCGCGCAGGCCCGCGCGCTCATCGACCCGGCGGGCGACGGGGTCGCCCTGCCTCGTGCGGATGAGGCTCCACACAACCGCGAAGACGAACGCAGCTCCCGCGCCGATCCCCGCGAGCGTGCCCCATGAGCCGGGCAGGGGCACGAGGCTCTGGAGGATGCGCCAGAGGACGAGGAGCATGGCCATCGCGGCGAGCGTGAAGGCGAGCGTGCCGAGCAGGTCGATCACGACCAGCCGCCACCACGCTCGCTTCAGCAGTCTCTGGATCGCTTCCATCGCGTGCTCCTTCGCCAGCCCGCTTTGCAAGGCGAGCCACTGGTACAGACACTGCCCGCCCCACTCTGGTTCGGGAGAAGCCCGTCCCGCGTTGCGGTCATTCTATATTCTGGCTGGCGAGCCCGCACAAATTCCGTGCAAATCGGGCTAATTCCCGCGGATGAAATTCGCAGCCTCGCGGATGCCCCTCTCCACAGCCCCGCGCAGGGCGGCGTCGTTCTCAAAGGCCTGTCGGCGGGCGTTGATCGCGATCAGGGCGATGAGCAGGAAAATCGGACCCCACGCGAGCGTTCCGACCGCGAGCCCGATCCAGACGGGCAAACCCAGGGCGATCAGAACGATGCCCACGACCCAGAGGAGCACCGCCAAGCCCGCAAGCACGCCGGTCCGGTCCCAGTAGACACGCCCGAGTTTGCCGAGGATGAGCCGGGCTCGCTCCTGAGACGTGTGCTCGGCCGGACGCCTGGGCGCCCACGGGAGCTTGATCCGCACAAAGGGTCTTGCCGGCAGCGGCGCGATCGATCGGCTCATTGGCTGGCTTGTCTGCGGTGCGGGCAAGACCGCCTGAGGCGTGAGAGTCACCGTCTTCGCCGGTCTCTGCGCAGGGCCCTGTGCACCTTTCTGCTTGGCGGGCGCGGGCGTCGGTGCGTGTGGTTGGACAGACTGCGTCAGTGATCCGGTCACGATCGATTCGCGCACGAGTTCGACGAACGCATCCGCGTCGGCCTTGAAACGGAACGCGACCAGGTTGCCCCAAGACTGCTCGGCGGGACTGATACCCGAGCCCCAGACAAAGAGCCGGCGCCAATCATGCCGCACGCCGTAGCGCACGATCGGGTGCCATTCGCTCACGATCACGCGATAGCCCTTGCTGACCAGCAGATCCGCCATCTCACCGGTCGTGTAGCCGAGGGATTTGGTTTTGCGGTCTTCAAACTCGCACATGATCGCGGCGGGCATGGTGCGATCCCACGGAAATCCCTCGAGCACATGCTTGTCGAAGCCCTCGGCGTCGATCTTGAGCAGACGCACCTGGTCAACCCCATACTCACCCAGCGCGAGCGAGAGCGTGGTGATATCGACCGTCGCGGCCTCGTGGTGGTTCTGCGTGAACGCGGCCAGGCTGCTCGCGCCGGTGCTCTGATCGGACGCGAAGAAGGACACGCCACTCCTTGGCTCATCGCTCACCGCACGTGGATCGAGCGTAAACCGCGGATTCGCACCGAGGCGGCGCGAAACCCTCTCTCGGTTGACGGGGTCGGGCTCGAAGGCGAGCACGCGCCAGCCGGCGCCCAGGAAACCGACCGACGATCCGCCGTGGTGCGCGCCGACATCGACCATCGTGTCGTCGGCGTGCGACATCCCGATGGCCCGCTGCACGAAGTCGAGCTCCTCGATCCTGGCTTTCGCGTCTCGGCTGAACTCCGCGCCGATCGCAGCCGGTGGCTCGGAGCTGGGCCCACTTTCGGCGCCCGCGATCACGCGTTCGAGTTCCTCGAACGGGAAGACGGTCAGCTTCGACTGGTCGTTGCAGTTGAAGACCTTGACGCCCGCCTCGGTGAGGACGCGCTCCGTTTCGACCCATGATCCCGCGTGGAAGCCGGGCGTCACGTTGGGGATGTTGTACACATCGCCCGACTGCTGATAGTCGTCGAAGAAGTAATTCGGATTCGACGCGGGCGTGTCCTCGATGACCAGCTTCGTCGCTCCCGCGGGCTTGCACTCCTTGATCTGCTCGACGTAGTTGCAGTCGATCCCGAGCAAAGCGATGCGCTTGTACCCGAGCGTCGCGCCGAAGAGCGCGGAGAAATTGCCCGTCGTGATGTCCTTGAGCCGGAGCAAGGGCTGGAACTCTTTCTCGCTTTCCAGGATCACCACAGCCGGGTCGTTGCGCACCTCGGGGTGTGCGTCGGTGAAGACTTTGCGGAGGAAGAACCGGCGGATGCCGTTGGTCCGGCGCTCGCGGATCAGCCGCAGGATCTCCTCGTCGTGCGACATGATCACGACCTTGTCCATGCAGCAGTAATACGTCGGGTACCAACCGATCCGGTCCCAGAACCGGTACGCGGCGTTCATCCCCAGCGTGTCGGTGCTTCTGAGCCTTGCGAAGTCGAAATCACGGAGCGAGGGCCCGTTGCCCAGCAGCACGAGCGTGTCGGTGCGTCGGTCCAGCTGGAGCCCGCTCAGGTTGTTGTAAAGACCGCGGTGGTGGTATGTGATCGACGAGATCGGCATGGATTTGGGCAGCTCGTCGGATCGCTCAAGCTCGGCCTCGGCGCCGCTCTTCCAGTTCTCGAGCGAAGCACGGCTCGATGGCCCATCGGACCAGCAGAAACGCTTGGCCGAGAACTGTTTGAACCCGAACCGGGCACACAGGATCGAGTAGATCGACTGGTCCTGCCGGTGACCGAGATAGGGCGTGACGTCGAGCACACGAGCGCCGGCGACTT
Organism: Phycisphaerales bacterium; assembly: GCA_041742315.1. Taxonomy (GTDB): domain Bacteria; phylum Planctomycetota; class Phycisphaerae; order Phycisphaerales; family UBA1924. The sequence continues at coordinate 13,016 of JBGSIX010000100.1, forward strand.
CCTTGCCGAGCCGGCTCTTCTCGAGCAGGGCGCGGTACTGCGCTTTCTTGGTCGCCGAGAGATCCGCCATCGGTCGGCTGTCCGCATCGCTCAGGTGCTTGGGCCAGGCAACGATCCCGGGGTCCTGGCTGTACTGATACGCCAGATCGATCAGCTCCTGCGCCCGGCCGCCGCGGATATACCCGATCATGCACGAGCAGAGGTGCGGGCTGAGCAGCTCGTTGCCCGTCGCCCCCATCCGTCGCGCCGCCTCGGCGTGCGTGAACGTCGCGTTCAAGAGCGGCCAGCCGGGCTTGTCGTCGTGATCGACGAAGAACGCGCCCTCGCGAGAAACGATCTCGAAGATCTCCTCGATCGGTTGCGCCACGACCACGCCCGCGTCGATCCAGAGCACGCGGTCGCCCTCGCTCGCGAGCTCGCCCGCCGCCCTGATCGCGGCGCATTTGTACGCGTAGTTCTTGGGCGACATGTACCCGTCGAAGAACGACGCCGTTTCTTCCGGGTAATCTCGCACAACCACGCGGTCGAGTTCGGCGAGCCTTGCCCGCTGCTCGGGGGTCAGATCGATCGCGTAGACCACGATGAGCGAGAAGGGGTCCTCGCTCATCGCCCCACGGAGCCGGTGCAGCGAAGCGATCAGGTTGAGTCCCTGGGTGAAGTACGCGCTCGTGAACGAGGTCGCCACGAGGCGGTCCGTATCGATCAGCTTGCGTCGGCACAGGTCCCGGATGGTCTCGGCGATCGGGACACTGCCCGGGCCGATGCTCGGGCGATTCAGCATCGCCCGGTACGCTTCGAGCGTGCCGTTCCACTCACGCTGGAGCTCACCGATGCGCTGGTCGATCTTGGGCAGGTCCGCGGGCGGGACATCTTTCTTGGTGCGCACGATCCCGTCGATCCCGCTCACATCGAACTCCGCGAGCCGGCGGAGCCAACGCAGCGGCACGAAGCCGTAGTGACGCTTCACCGCCACGAGCGATTCGTGGTACTGCCTGTTCCGCTGCCCCTGCGTTTTGCTGTTGGGGTGCAGCGTCGCTTCAACGATCGTGCGGTCGACGAACTGAAACTTTGCGCCGCCGCGGGCCAGGCGGATCCAGTACTCGTAATCGAACGCGAAGTTCAGGTCCTCGTCCAGCGGCCCGAACCGCTCGAACACGGATCTCCGGAAGAAGAGCGCGGGCTGAAGAATCCCCACCGAGTGCGTAAATTCCCGCTCGAGCGCCCCGGGGTCGGCGTTGATGAACGCCTCGCGCAGGAGCTTGCCATCGGGGTCCACAAACCGGCCTCGGCAGTAGACCACGTCGACGTCGGGGTTCTCGGCGAAGACCTGCGCGACCTCTCTCAAGGCGTCGGGGTCTGAGTACACGTCGTCCGTGTTGAGCCAGGTGACGATGTCCGCTGTGGCGCGTGAAAATCCGCGGTTGATCGCGTCGACCTGCCCGTTGTCCTTCTCGACGCGCAGCTCAACGCCTTCGGATATCTCCGCGTATCGGCGCAGGATGTCCGTCGTGCCGTCGTTCGAGCAGGCGTCCTGCACGATGTGCTCGGTCGGCGCGTACGACTGGTTCCGCACGCTCTCGAGCATGCGCTCGACGAAGTCGGCCTGGTTGTAGCTCGGGCTGACAATCGCGATGGTCGGCAGCTCGGTCTCACGAACCAGGACCTCGACGGGGCGGAACGCAGCGGTCCGTCGCCACCGCTTGGCGAACCCGTCGAGCTCGGCTTCCGTGTAGAAGTGCCGAGCCATCTTCGAGTTGAGCATCGCATCGATGTACGTTTCGGGCAGCCGAATCCGGTCAAGAAACTCCGAATACTGCCCCGAGTATTTCTTTTTGGCGCCGACGTTGGCTCGGCCCAGCACGATGTCATCGCAGCCGATGAACGCCCGCAGCGCCGACTGCTTGAGCTCGTCCGGGTCCTCGGCTCGGAGAACCAGCACGCTGTAGCCGCCGTTGGCAGCGATCAGGCGCTTGGAGCCGTGATCGAAAGGGGTCTCGAACACGTCCACGCCGAAAGCCGGTTTGATGTGCAGATCGAAGTACTGCAGCGGGATGTCGTGGGAATAGGTTTCCAGGAACCGTTCGATCAGCGCATCGACGCCGCTGACCTGGGCCGCGAGCATGTCCTTGTTCTGGAAGAACGCCGAGATGTTCCGCGCAATCGGATCGCGGACGAGGCTCACAATCCTTGCCGGTTTCCGCGGCTCGACGATCTCGGAGAGCACACGGTACGACTGGCGGATGTGGTCCTGGTCCTGCCCGTCGGCGCGGAGCCGCTGGGCGACGCTGTCCAGGAACGCTCGGTCGAGATGGTGCACCTGGAAGACCGGCGCGCCGAGGTCCTCGAGCGCCCGGCTCACACTCGTCGAGGCAACCTTGCCCATCTGGGCCACGATGATCGGATCGGTTGTGGCTGCCAAGGAAGCTCCCGCGGCTGCTCTCTCGTATGGGTGTTCCAAATATGTCCCCTGCTTGCCATGACGCAGCCAACCGAGCAACACGAACCGCCGACGGGCTCTGCCCCGCCGAGGTCGCTCCCGACCGCTGCTGTCCATTCTAGGGTGCGGCGTCCGATCGGGTTGGATGCCCCCTCCCAAGGTCCGTTCGGGTTATTGCAGTACATCTCTCCTCGGGAGGGCACATCTTTAAATTCTTATTATGCAAAAAATATATCGAATAAGCTCGACCCCGCCTGGCCTGTTCTCCCCCGCTCCGGGCTATGCTGGCGGCGATGCGGACTCAGGGGCACGACATCTGGGGCTGGCTCACTGGCCGGGGGGTCGATCATGATGCCCTCTGGACGCTGAGCGAGCGATCGAACCGAACCATTCACTGGGGGCACCGGCTCCACGTCTTCTCGGGGTGTTTTTTCTGCTCGCTCCTGGCGGGGCCCACGAGCTTTCTCGAGATCAGTGCCGCGGTCCTGCTTTCGACCGCCTTCTGTCGGCTCTACGCGACCTGGCGTCTTTACCCCGCCCTCCTGAAGCAGCCCGTCACGCTCGTCTCCATTCTCATCATTCTGGGTATGACGCTCGGGCTGCTCTGGACACCCGACGTGCGCGCGGGCGTCGACGAGCTCGACGCGCTCCGATGGGCGTTCATCCCCGCCGCCCTCTGGCCGCTGCGACACCACTGGAACCTGCTCGTGCTCTTTGTCGTGCTCGGGTACCTGGCGGCCAACGTCTGCCAGGGCGTGCAGGCACTCGCCTTCGCCTTCGGCTGGGAAGCCCTCGACTTCGACGCCTACCCCAACCGGATCAGCGGCTGGCTCATCCCGTCCTCGGGGGGCTCGGTGCTCGTGGCCGGGCTCGGCCTGCACCTGCCCGCGGCGCTCTCGGCTCGGCATCCGCTCCGGTGGGTCTCGCGCGTGATCGCGGTCATCTCCTTTGTCGCGGTGATCGCG
>JBGSIX010000101.1:0-5061 GCA_041742315.1 Phycisphaerales bacterium
CGCGCTCGAAGCCGCCCGCCGCGCACTCGCCGACGCCCAGATCGAGGCAGACACCATCGACCTCGTCCTGCTCGCCACCGCGACGCCCGATGCGCCCGTCCCCGCGACGGCGAGCATCGTGCAGAACGCACTGGGCATCACCAACGCCGGCGCGATGGATCTCAACGCGGGCTGCTCCGGGTTCCTCTATGGGCTCCACACCGCCCACGCCTTCATCCGCGCCGGCGCCGCCGAACGCATCCTCCTCATCGGCTCCGAAACGCTCACCCGCGTCACCGACTACACCGACCGCCGAACCTGCGTCCTCTTCGGCGACGGCGCCGGCGCCTGCGTCATCGCCCCGGGCGGGCAGATGGACGTCCTCTACTCCGGCATCGGGAGCGATGGGTCCCAAGCCGACCTCATCTGCATCCCCGCAGGCGGCAGCCGCTACCCGGCCTCTGCGGAAACGATCGCCTCACACAAGCACTACCTCCAGCTCGACGGCGGACGCGTCTTCAAGCAAGCCGTCCGACGCATGGTCCAGGCCGCAAAGGACGCACTCACCGCAACAGGCCTGAGCGCCTCGGACATCTCCTGGGTCATCCCGCACCAGGCCAACGAACGCATCCTCACCGCCGTGGGCGAGCAGATCGGCATCGCCGTCCCCAAGGTCGTGATCGACGTCGCCGAGACTGGCAATACCTCCGCCGCCAGCGTCCCGATCGCGCTCGACCGAGCCCGCGAGGCGGGCCACTTCGAGAACGGCCAGCTCATCATGCTCGTCGCCTTCGGCGCGGGCCTCACCTGGGCCTGCCAGATCCTGCGCTACCGCGACGAATAAACCCGGCCCAGCAAGCGAAGACGCCCGAAAGGGGCGTAATGCGGCGACACGTGATTGAAAGCAGTTACGAATGGGATCGCACAGGGTCCTGTTGTCGTTCTTGTATTATCATTGATTGACAGTGAAATATGAGAATATGTATGCAACAAGGGGCGGCCCGAAAGCCGCCCCTGTACGATTCAGGTTCTCAAGTCTCTTACGGGCAACCGGCGTTGTAATTGGCGATCCATGCCGTGAAATCTGTCTGTGTGCAGGAACCGTCGCCGTTCTGATCGCACTCGGGGAGTTGGTTGTTGAAGGCGTTGATCCACGCCGTGAAGTCGGCGGGGGTCAGAAGCCCGTCGTTGTTGGTGTCGGCGAGGCAGGGAGGCCTCGGGAAGACCACTGACCCAATGGGACGCCACCAGGCGGTGATCCCGTCCACATCCTCTTCCAGCGGACGGACGAGCAGCGGGGTCGAATTACCGTCCAGAAACGAGATGTAGATCATGCGCGGGTCGAGGCCCGAGGACTCATCAACTGGGGTCGCCGGGTCGTCGTCATCCACGCTAAAGAGCAGCGCCAGGGCGTCGCGCCGAGCAATGGGGCTGCGAGCGAACACGAACTCGAACGCATCGATGTCCACGCCCGCCAGCAAGCCCAGGTACAGGTGAGGCGTGACCACGGGGATCGGTCCCGCAGCCGTGGCCAGATAGATGACGCCGGGGTCCAGAGCGAGTCCCGCCGGACCACCCGTCGCCTCGTGATCCACACTGAAGTACCACCGCCGAGAGAAACCGGCCTCCCAGTCCACATCCAGCGCATCGGCATCGTCATCCTCTGCGAACTGTGTGAGCATGTCCGGGCTCGGATCGAGTGCGCCGTGGAGCTGACGCTCGCTCAGGAGCCCGATGCTGGTGCCCACGCTTGCGCCAAGGGGGCCGAAGGCAAGCTCGATGGCCACGACCTCGTCCTCCGTGGCATCACCTCCGTACACGCCGAAGGTGAACGGCGAGGGCGAACCCGGGGGCGTATCGCACTGGGCGTAGTCCGGAGCGGGGTCATCATCGAAGGATATCGCCAGGTGCTGCGGGCCGAAGATGCTGTAGCTGTCGAACCGTGCCACCGGGTTCGTGGGATCGGCCGGCTGGGCCAGCACGCCCCGCAGATCGACATCCAGCAGGTCGGACGCGTCGACATCCAGCCATCGCCGGCGATCGTCCGGCGTGAGCGCCAGCAACGAGCAGACCGGTGCGGGTCCCCCGAGCCCGGGCTCAGGAAGCGGCGGGGGCAGCGCACCGATCTCGGCCTCATCGTCATGCGCACCATCAACGGGGAGTGCTGGGGCAGGTCCGAACGCCGCGTACAGATCGCCGGGATCGAGCCATTCGTTGCCCGGCGTGACTACATCGCTCATCTCCGCGTCCGAGCCGATGTCGACCGAGAAGAGCATCTCCGCGTCATCGGCTGTGTACCCGGGCGGCGGCGTGACTTGCCCCGAGGGCGGCACCGGACCACGCGTCGAGATCGTGATCGAGCCAAAGCACAGCGCGTTGGAGTTGTCGTTGTTCCCAGGAAGCGGGTTGTTCAGGCAGAGGCCGCGGTGATTGGGCGCGATCGAGGCGAACAACTCGGCGGCAATATCGATGTCGATCGTGTCGCCATCCACTGCCATGAAGCTCCCGCCGATGTCGCCGCCTTCACTGTAGATCTTGTCGTCCGGCGCAAAGTAAGAGTCATCTATGTCGTACGAGGCGATATTGCCGCCGCGGAAGTCGACACTGGCCGTGGTGATGTACGTGACATCCTCGCCACCGGACTCGTGCTGACGCGCTGCCGAGGCGATGGTCGTGATGCGGAACCAGATCGGAACCGCGTTGGGCGAAGGCGTGCTGACCACCAGCGAAGCGCTGACATCGGCGATGATCTCGCTGAAGGCGTTGCCCACGCAGGGCGGGCACTCATAGGGACTGCGGGAATGGAACACATCGGGCACGAACCCGAAACGGAGCACAACCTCCTCGTCGCCGATCCCCTCGATGTAGTACCAGAAGCTGCGTGTGGACTTGGTTACGCACGGGCCGTTGCCCCCCGCCGGCACCTCAACAGAGTCGTACACCGAACGCCCGGCGGTCCCGGGGCCGAACGCGCCGGGGATCCACCCGTTCAGACCGTCGATGAGGCTATCGGTCCCCTGGTCGTTGGTCGCTCCCTGATCGGTTGCGACGCTGGCCCCGGTGCTCCCCAATCCGATGGTGGTCTGGGCCGAGCAACTCCCCGAGGCGAGCGCCACGAGCAAGGCACGGCAGGCATGCGCAATCATGATGATTCCTTTCACACAGGTCCAGAACGCGAAGCGCGCGTGCGCCTCATAAGGACCATGCGAAAAACCAGAGCCAACCTGACACAGTTTGCGATATTGAGTCCCGACATTGCGCCCAACCCCATTTCTTGGTCCACTCATAGGGGAGGGATCGAGCAAGAATCCGGTCTCAGTTTGGGGGTCAGATCGATGAAGAAATCAAGATTTACAGAAGAGCAGATCGCGTTCGCATTGCGTCAGGCCGAGGGCGGCGCCGCTGTCCGGGATGTCTGCCAGACGTTCTACCGGTGGAAGAAGAAGCTCGACGGCAAGCGGCTGCTGCCGCTGGTACAGCTCGGGCCGAGAGTCCTCGCGGCCGCGCTCAAAGGCGCCCTACCCCGCGCATGACGCTCGACGATCTCCTGCAAGCCGCAAAGGTCACAAACTGGGACCAGCAGGCCCGGCAGCTCGCCCCTGCATCGGCTGGCAAGTAAGCCCTCATATCACGCCGGTACCCCTCGATATCGCCCCCGGAGACACTCGGCGGATTCTCGCTTGAATCTGGGCTCTCTCGCACCGTCTCCAAAGCCGGAGACGCGCAGGTATCGATGTTTCCCGGCAGAAAAAGCGAAATACGCCCGACAGGGCGGTACCCCGCGGGCGTATATCGAGAAACAAAGCGGAGCGGGTGGGATTCGAACCCACGAGTGACTTGCGCCACCACACGAATTCCAATCGTGCGCCTTCAACCGCTCGGCCACCGCTCCGTGACTGGCGAGGCCAATACTAGCCTTGGAGCCCGGGACCCGGGCGAACAAGCCCGAGCCGCTCCGCCAGCCTCTGCCCAAGCCCCGCCCGCACCGCTGCCCCCGCGACCCAGCACCCAACACACCCGCCCGCGACCACGTCCGATGCCCAGTGGGCCCCTTCCATGAGCCGCGCCACCGCCACGATCGCCGCCAAACCCAACGCCACCCACCGGATCCTCGGGTAGACCACCGCCAGGAACGTCCCGAGCACAAACGCCGCCGACGTGTGGCTCGAGGGCATCGACCAGAACTCGCTGGCGCCCTTGGCCCAGAACTCCCACGCGTGCCTGGGCTCGGGCCCGCGCGAGGTTGGCATCGCGCGCCAGAACCACAGAAACAGATCCGGCTCGTCGAACCTGGGCCGCGCCCGCCCGAACGTCATCTTGAGCACCAGCGCCGCGCCGCCCGTCACCAGTGCCGCCACGACCAGATCCCAGATCCGCCTCGCCTTGGCCGGGTCGAGCCGGAGCACCAGGAGCGACACCAGCACGAGCGAGCTCACGCCGCCGAACTGCATGATCACCGCGATCTCGCGCCGAACATCGCCACCCAGCGATGCACCAAACTTCCGCATCGGGCCTGCGATCACCCCGTCCAGCGGGATCAGCAGCAGGATCACCAGCACCCACAGCAGCTTGCCGAACCTTGGCGATCCGAACGCCGCGACCAGCGCATGGGCCCACCGCATCGGCCCCGCAAGCCCACGGTTATGATCGATCGCCTGCCGGAGCCGAAGCTGGTCCATCGCCATAGCGCACCACCCTAGCTTGTCCGCCCGCTCGGAGCCCGCCCCCGTGACCAGATCCCCCCAATCCAGACACCGGGCCCGGCTCCACGCCCTCTCGCTGGTGGCGGTCTGTCTCCTCTGCTACCTGCCGGGCCTCTTCTCCACGCCGCCCATCGACCGCGACGAGGCCCGCTTCGCGCAAGCCAGCCGGCAGATGCTTGAGTCCGCGCTCCTCCCGCCCGACCAGATCGACCCCGACCTCCACGCGGGGGGGCTCGCCGTCCCGATGGTCCAGAGCAAGCCCCGCCTCAACAAGCCCCCGCTCATCTACTGGGCCCAGTCCGCGAGCGTCGCCCTCTTCACCGGCGGCGACGTGCTCCACGACGCCATCTGGATGTACCGCGTCCCCTCCGTCCTCGGC
>JBGSIX010000102.1:0-1781 GCA_041742315.1 Phycisphaerales bacterium
TGGATGGAGGCCAGACGCGGGCACGGGATCATGGACGGTGCGCCCCTGATCTGCACACGAATGGGCGGAGCGATGTCGGCGGGCTACGCGCGAAGGCTGCTGGCGGGGCTCGGGCGTAGGGCCGGGATCGCCAAGCGGGTCCACCCGCACGGGCTGCGGCACACGCACGCGGCGGAGCTTCGGGGCGAGGGGGTCGATATCGGGATCATCTCCAAGCAGCTCGGGCACCGGTCGATCGCGACGACGGTGAGGTACCTGGACCACATCGCGCCTTGGGCGGTGGTGGAGACGATTGGCAGTCGGTCCTGGTAGGGACACTCGGTGTTGCACTGCGGGCAGTATTCGGAGACAATGCCGCCCGTGAGGAACATCTACGACCAGTACACCCAGCCCGAGAACCGGCTCACGCACGCGCTCGTGAGCACGCTCTCGCACGATCGGTCGCTCATGGTGCCGTTCCTCAAGTGGGCCGGCGCGAAGGACATCCCGCGCGTCACATCACTCCGGATCACGGAGCAGCAGGTGCCGGGCCAGCTCGTCACGGGCGACGAAGACGAAGCCGAACGCAAGGGGCTGCCGGACGCGTGCATCTTCGATGACGAGGGTTGGTCGCTGGTCATCGAGGCCAAGGTCGCCTCGAAGGTCAGCCGCGATCAACTGGAACGCCATGTCCGGACGGTGAAGCGATACGGCTTTGGCAAACCCTATCTACTCGTCATCGCTGTCGATCCTCCTGCTGGGCGATCGATGAACATATGCGAGCACCGGCAGTGGCGTGAGGTCTACGCGTGGTTCCGCCAGCACGCGGGGGGCAGCGCCTGGGCAAGGGCCTTTGTGGAGTACATCGAGGTGTTCGAATCGCGGATGATCGCCGCTGACTACTCGATACGGGGGACGCTGACGATGTTCGACGGGTTGCGATTCGATGACGAGAACCCATACAACCAACGCGAGGGCAAGCGGCTCATCCGCCTGCTTGGGGATGAGCTCCAGAAGCGCAAGGAGCTGCACAAGATCGGCGCGGACCCGAAGGGCGCTCGTCGATCGGCCATCACGGGGCGAAACGCCGATCGTGTCTGGGATTTCATTCGCCTCAAGTCCGCCAGCACCGCGAAGAACCACACCGCCTTCCCGCACCTCACGATCGGACTCGGCCCGGACAACGCGTCGGCGACGGTCACGATCCCAAACGGGGTCAAGGGCGGCTTTCGAACCAGGCTCAAGGAGATGGGGCTCGATGGTTTTTCGGATCAGATCGTCGAGATCGAGCGGCGCTCACGGAAGGTGCAGCAGCGTTCGATTGGGAGCACCTGCGTGGCGTTCGCACTGCAACGTCACTACCGCAGTCAGCGATCGGTCCCGACAACCGATGGGTCACTGAAGTTCGATCTCAGGACGGCGGTGCGTGGCAGCGCTGGCGGTGTGAAGTATCAGCCGCACTGGATCGAGGCGGTGTACGCGCTGCTCACTGAGAAGCGGTCGAACATTCAGTTCAGCATCGGGATGCACTTCAGTTACGAGTGCCCGGTCGTCCGATCGGCGAAGGCTGTGGATCTGTTCGTGGATTCTTGGGTGGCGATCTCGCCGATACTTGATGTTGTCGGCGAATAGGCTCTCGACAAGATATCAGGGTGTCATCGCCGCCCGCTCGTGGTTGAGGCGGAGCAGGGCAGCCAGAATGAGCTGCTCGACCTCTGCCCGGCGCTCGGCGAGGGCGTGGGGCTGGCCGTCGGATTGGGGCGGGAGCGGCTGGCCTGCGCCGGTTTCCTCGAAGACCTCCG
>JBGSIX010000103.1:0-13302 GCA_041742315.1 Phycisphaerales bacterium
GGCTCGGGCGCAAGCCTGCCCCGCGCGTGCCTGCGTTTGCGCGCCAGGCGCCGACCCTTGCGCGTGCTCGCCTCGACGAGCGTCGCGCCGCACTCCGGGCACGGGTCGCCATTCATGACTTCCGCCTTTAAATCAGACAGGTCATACCGGCACGCCCGGCAATGCAACTCCCCCCGGGGCAGCTCGATCGGCAGCCAGACCATGAAAAGGCCCACCGCCCCGACGAGCGCGATGTAGGGGTACAGAAGCACACGGAACACGGGCACGAGATGCTCGTAACCAAAGATCTGCGCCACGCGGTAGTGCAACGCGTTGACCGCAAAGAGCACCACCATGCCCGCCGCCAGCGCCGCGATGCCACCGAGCCGGCGCCTCCCGGTGAAGGCGCCGTACCACACGAGCACAGCGTAAAGGACGAAAAGCAGCATGCAATCTCTCGGCCCGATTCGCCGGCCTGCCCGGCCAGGATGCACCCTAGAGCCTATCGCCCCTGCTTGAAGAGCGTCCGCAGGGCGTCGTAAATCCCTTCCTTGCCGTCGATTCGAGACGTAATCACGCGCGGGCCGTCCTCGTCGGGGAGCCCGTCCGGGAAGGCATCCGCCAGAACGTTGATGAAGTTCCCGCTGCCGTAGGCGCTCGTCACCTGGCAGTACCCGAACATGTTCGCCCGGGGGAGCAGATTCTCCGCGATGAGCTCGACGCAGCGCCGGTTGTCGGCCTCGGAAGAGTTGTCGCCGTCCGAAAAATGGAACAGGTACACGTTCCAGTCGCTCGGGTCGTAGTCCTCTTTGATCATCTCGGCGCAGAGCGCGTACGCGGAGCTGATCCGCGTGCCCCCGTCCTCGCGCATCGAGAAGAAGACCTTCTTGTCCACCTCGCCCGCGCGGACGTCGTGCACGATGTACCGGCTCTCGATGCCCTCGTAGTTGCGCCGGAGCCAGGTGTCGATCCAGAACGCTGCGAGCCGGACCAGCTCCTTCTGCTGATCACCCATCGAGCCCGAGACGTCCATCATGTACACGATCGCCGCGTTGGACTGCGGCTTCTTGACCTCGTTCCAGCTCCGGAACCGCAGGTCCCGCTTGATCGGGATGATCACCGGATCGTCCGGGTCGTACGCGCCCAGCGCCAGCTGCCGCTTGAGCGCCTCGCGGTACGTCCGCTTGAAGTGCCGAAGCGACGCAGGCCCCGTCGGGCGGATGCCCGTGAACTTGTCGCGCTTCGTCGTGACGTTATGTCGCCCGCGCGGCTTGATGCGCGGCAGCTTGAGCTCATCGGCGAGGATGTCCGCGAGCTCCTCGAGCGAGATGTCCACCTCGGTCAGGTGCTTGCCTTCCTGCTCGCCGCCCGCGTTGTCGCCCGAGCCCCCGGGCTGCCCGACGCCCTCGCCCTCTTCGCCCTCGCCCATGCCCACGCCCGCGGAGTTGTCGCCGTAGCGGAACGTGGGCAGGTCGAGGTCGTGGACCGGGATCGAGACGTAGCGATCGCCCTCTTTGCCGATGAGCTCGTCCTTGCTGAGGAAACGGCGCAGGTCCTTGCGGATCTTGCCCCGCACGATCTGGCGGAAGCGTTGATGGTCTTGTTCGATCCTGCTGATCATGTCGCGTTCCGTGCGCCTTCCGAACAAGAGTACGCAGAGACCCGCCTCAAGGATCGGCACGATCGGCTTCCGCGTGCAACACGAAGCGGGATTTCAGCCCCCCGGGCTCTCAAGGTCCGGAGAACCCCCGACTTTCACGCGTCTTTTGGCGATGTACGCCGATCCGATGAGCCCGCTGATCACCGTCGCGGGCAGCTCCGCGACCCGGCAGACCAGGGCCGCGGCGATGCCCATCTCGGGCGAGACGCTCGAGATCGCAAACGCCGCCACCGCCCCCACCGCCCACTCGACCACGCCCATCCCCGCGCCGGTGAGCGGGAAGAGGTACGCGATCTGCACCGCGCCGGCGACGAGGATCGCCGTGTGCAAGTCGATCGGCGCGCCCACCACCGCGAAGCTGATCCAGAACCTGAGCGTCCAGACCGCGTGATCCGCGTACCGGCAGAGCATCGCGTACCGCAGGTCCTTCTTGGCGAAGATCCGCGCGGGCGTGTGCTCGACGACGAGCCCGGCGAAGAAATAAATCGCCAGCGTCATCGCCGCGAAAATCCCGAGCCCGGCGAGCACGCCCCACTCGAAGGCCACCCCCATCGCGAACATGTGCCCCGCGGCGAGGCCTGTCATCAGCGCCAACGCCACCGAGACAGCGACCGAGGCCTTCAGGCTCACCCCATGCACGAGCTTGTGGTACACGAGCCGCCCGACGAGCCCGGGTCGCAGCGGGAAGTAGTTGAGCAGCCACGACGAGCAGATCAGGTGGAACATGTCCGCGAAGGGCACGCGCCCAAGCCGGCGCATCAGGAGCCAGAACGACCAGGACACGATCAGCGCGTTGCCCATCGGAAGCACGACCACCGCCGCGAGCATCCACAGCGGGGCATTGCGGACCGAGTCCATCGCCCGGTCGAGATCGTCCCGGTTCGAGGCCAGCGCCTGGATCGCGGCCGCGATGAGCGCCACACCCACCACGAATCCAACGAGCCGTCGCAGGGCCCGTGATCGAGCGGGCTGGATCTTCATCATTCAAGCTCGACGGAATCGGGATGCTCGGGCGCCTTGGGGCGGTGCGAGCCGGGCGACTTGGTCATCGCAAAGCCCGTGGCGCCTTCCGCTTCAAGCCTTGCCCGCAGAATCCGGGCAGCCGCCGCGAGTTGAGCGTCGTCGGACGCTTCGGCGCGAGCCAGCACGGGGCTCTCCGCGTTGCGCACGCGGGTGAAAATCGCAGCCGTCAGCAGGGTCGAATCGGTCTCGGTCAGCAGCCGTTCGTCGAGCTGCTCCATGCCCGGGCAGAGCACCGCGTGGGGCACGATCGCGATCACCGCGAGTTTCGTCGTCCGCGACAGAGTCGGATAGCGGCCTGCAATGGTGGAGGCGACCCGGGCGATGTCCTTCGCCGCCGGGTGCCCGCCGGGGCGGTCCGGGTCGACCAGCACCGATCGAACGCTCAGCAGTGTCTGGATCAGACGCTGCTCCTCGTAGATTTCCAGCTCACGGATGAGATCCTCGATCGACGCACGCACCCTCGGGTCGGGCCGACGCGTCAGCTGGGGCGTCTCGACGCTCAGGCACATCGGCCCGGCCCGGTAGAGACTCTGACGGCCGATGACAAAGCCCTGGATCAGATTCCACCGGTTGCGCACGCGGTGACCGGATTTCAGATCCGCAAGCCATCCAGAAAAACCCGGGTCGGGCCAGACCCGCATCGACAGGCTCTCGCCGGGTACGAGCCGAATCCGATTCTGAAGATCGACAACCTCGGGAGTCAGCGCCCAGTCGACCGGGAAGGATTCGACATCCATCGAAGGCGACACCATCAGTCGCGAGTTGATCGGCCGGTCGCTGCCCACCGCCAGCGCGATCGGCGAGGTGTTCCGCACGTTGAGCATGACCACCGGTTCGACGTACGGATCGATGACCGTCGCTTCGAGCGAAGCCGTCAGCGACATGAACCGGTTCGGATCGGTCGTCAGCGTGTCCATCCAGCGAGGAACGTCGTCGGCTACGCGGCGCATAGCCTTGGTGTTCGCCGAGTAGACCAAGCTCTGACCGGCCAGCTTCTCGAACTTCGACCGCGCAAACACGCCCATCGGCGAGATCGGCGAGAACAGGGCCGTCTTCTTGTACGCCTCTTCCGCCTCTTCATTCCGGCCCGCCAATTCAAGCGACAGTCCGAAGCCGACAGAACCCAGTGTGGAGACCTCAGACAAGGGCCGGAACAGCTCGATCGCCTCCTCCACGCGTCCCTGTCTGAGCACCAGCAACGCATCGATCACCTCCAGCTGTGTCTTCGATGCCGACTGGAAGAGCGTTCGGAGCTTGGGGAGCTCATCGACCACCGCCTGTGTTTCCCGGCCCGTGACGAGCCTTGCGACCACGAGCTCGGAAGAGATCGCCGCCGCGCGATTGACGAGCTGGTTCATCAGCTCGGGGCTCTCCTGGGCCGCCGGCGTCTTCGTCCTCGCCACCAGTCCTTCGAGCTCCGGGATGACGCTCGCGGCGAGATCCTTGAGCGAACGCTCGACCACAACCTCATCGCCCACCGCCAGCGCCGCCAGCACGCGCAGACGCTCGCTGGAGATCGGAAGCCGGATCTCATCGGGCCCCTTCACGCCCTCGGTGGTCTGGCCCGTTTTGAGAAGCTGCTCCACTCTCAGCCGAGCCGCCTCGCGCTGGACAAGCAGCTGCCGCTCGAACTCACTGACAACGGGCCCGGGACCGCTGGTGTGCCAACGGAGAATGATCGACTCGGTCTCGATGCCCTCGTCGTAGGTCACGCCATCGGAGGCGATCAGTCGGCGCGCGTTGTCGTGGAAGCGCTGGGCCTGATCGAACGCGCCGTTTTTCGCCAGCTCCGCCGCGACGCCGAAGTGAAGATTCGGGTCGATCGGGTCCGACATGAGCAGGTTGATCGCAAGCTCGAGGATCGCGACCGGGTCGTCCCGGCGTTCCTGATAGAACGCCAACGCCAGCGACGCGGCTTCTTTATTCGACGAATCCAGCGAGGTCGCCAGCGAGAGAAGCCTGATGAACTCCGCCTCGTTGCCCTCCTCGCGGTGCAGGAGCGCCGCGTCGAGCGCAAGCCGGCTCCGCACCGCCGGGTCTTTGATCGCCTCTTCGCCCTTGGGACCGAGGTACAGGTCGTACACCGCCAGACGATCCCCCACCGTCTGCTTCTGGCTCGCGTTCCAGGACAGGAGCCTCAGCTGCGCGACCGAGTCGCCGGGATCGAGCCGAACCAGGTCCAGAGTCAGCAGCATCACCGCCCGTTCGTTTCCCGCAGCCCGCTCGGATTCGATCTGCCGGCGAATCAGCTCGGCATCGTTGGGCGTCAGCCCCCGGGCGACGCCAAGCATCGCCGAAGCCAGCTCGTAATCGCTCGCCCCGGGCTCGGCCTGCTGACGCAGATCGATCAGCGCGATTCGGATCAGCTCCCGGGCGACGAGCCGATCCGTGTCCGGATTCGTCTCGGTCTGGGCGGCAACGCCGCGAACACAAACAACCATCGCGAGGCAGCACAATGAGAACAGAACAACCGCACGCTTCATAGGAACAGCCCCGTCAGAACAAGAAGACCGACCGACACGAGCGCGAAGAGACCGACGCCGGCGATCGCAAGCTCAGACATCCAGATCCCGGGCAGCCGCCCCGCCTTCGGGCAGAGCCGATCGGCGACCATGAACATGAATACGAACTGACCGCCCGCGATGCTCGCCAGACCCAGAAGATTCCACGTCACCTCGGACAGACCGAACGACCGCCGAAGCCAACCCGCGGGCGTCTGCGCGATCACAGAGAGTCCGAAAACGACCATGGCGATCGCCCAAGCGGTCGCGATGCTCGTCATCAGAGTCATGCTGGCTCGTCGGATCAGGGGCAGCGCGGGTCCTCCAGGCGCCGGCTCGCGGCACACCGAGAGAGCCTATCACGCCCGAAGTGCCGGGGCTTGAAACCAAGACCCGGCCCGATCCAGACCGATCAGCCCAGAGCCATGGTCATCAGGAACTCGGCGTTGCTCTTGGTCTTGGCGAGCCTGCTCTTGAAGAATTCCATCGACTCGACCACGTTCATGTCCGCCAGGATCTTGCGGAGCTTGTAGGCCAGCTCCAGCTCCTTGGGGTCCATGAGCAGCTCCTCGCGCCGCGTCCCCGAGGCCGAGACGTCGATCGCCGGGTACACCCGCTTCTCGACGAGCCGCCGATCCAGGTGGAGCTCGGCGTTGCCCGTGCCCTTGAACTCCTCGAAGATCACCTCGTCCATCCGGCTGCCCGTGTCGACCAGAGCCGTCCCGATGATCGTGAGCGAGCCCCCGTTCTCGATCGCTCGGGCCGCGCCGAAGAACTTCTTGGGCCGCTGCAGCGCGTTGGCGTCCAGGCCGCCCGTCATGATCTTGCCCGAGTGCGGGATGTCCGCGTTGTACGCCCGCGCCAGACGCGTGATCGAGTCGAGCAGGATCACCACGTCGTCCCCGAACTCCACCATCCGCTTGGCCTTCTCGATCACCACCTCGGCGACCTGCACGTGCCGCGAGCTCTGCTCGTCGAACGTGCTGGCGACCACCTCGACCGTCTCCGACGAGTGACGCTTGAAGTCCGTCACCTCCTCGGGACGCTCGTCCACGAGCAGCACGATGATCTTGGCGTCGGGATAGTTCTTGGAGATGCCGTGCGCGATCTGCTGCAGGATCACGGTCTTGCCCGTCCTGGGCGGCGCCACGATCAGCGCCCGCTGGCCCTTGCCGATGGGCGTGACCAGGTCGATCACGCGCGTCTCGATCCGCTCGGGCGTGGTCTCCAGGATGTACCGCTCCTCGGGGTGCAGGGGCACCAGGTCCTCGAAGTTGGGCAGATCGCGGACCGCCGACGGGCTGCGCCCGTTGATCTCGTCCACGCGGAGCAGCGCGAAATACCGCTCGTTCTCCTTGGGCGGCCGCACCGCGCCCGAGACCACCATCCCACGGCGCAGACCAAACCGCCGCACCTGGCTCGGCGACACATAGATGTCATCCGGGCCGGGCAGGTAGCTCTGCTCGGGCGAACGCAGGAAGCCGAAGCCGTCCTGCATGATCTCGATCGTGCCCTCGCCGATCATCAGCCCCTGCTTGGCGGCTCGGGCCTTGAGAATCTTGAAGATCAGGTCCTGCTTGGGCAGGCTGTGGAACTCACTGAGCCCCTCCTTGTCCGCGACCGGGGCCAGCTCCTCGACCGTCATCTTCTGGAGCACGCCGATCGTGATCGAGTCATCGATCTCCGTGCCCTTGGCCTTGATCGCGGCCTCGAGCTCGCGGGCCTCCCGCTCCAGCTCTTCATCACTCGGCAGGATGTGACTCGGATACGACGACGAACTCCCGCCCCCGGGGCGCGGCCCCGGGTTCATGGGGGTCATGTTCGCCCCGCGACGCTTCTTCTTCCGCCGACGCTTGTTCCCGTCGTGGCCGCCCGGACCGTTCTGGCCGCCCCCCTGGCCGCCCTGTCCGCCATGGTTGTTCTGCTGACCACCCGGGCCGCCCTGGCCCCCACGGGAATCGCCGCCGCCCGAACCAGAATCGCCCGATGGCTTTAAGTCGCCCTTGGGTTCCGGCTTGGGCTCGGCCTTTGGAGCCGGCGCGGGCTTGGGGTCCGACTTCTCGGCTGCCTTGGGCTCGGCCTTCTCTGTGGTCGCCTTCTTGCGCCCCCGCGTGGTCTTGGGGGTCGTTTCCTCGGCGGCATCCTTGGTCTTGGCCATGAAAGCAATTCCTTGATCGGTCCTCGTGCGTTCCCTCACGGAAAGCCGCACGCAAACGCAAACTGTCGGTGTGGGGTGGGTGAATGCTCGCGGGCGTCTCGCGCCGGCGAATTGGGGTGCGGTCTGTGCCGCTCGCATCCGGTCGCGCTCACGCGGCACGGACGGCGGGACATCAATGGGGACAAAGCGAAGCCGGGTGCTCCGGACCTATTCAAGGTCCCGGGACGATCCAGCAATGATCTCGTCGAGGAGGCTGAGGACGCGCCGCCGAAGTTCGTCAGGGGCAGCGGATCCGTCGAGAGAATAATCGGACCGCCGGAGCTTGGCATCAAGCGGGAGCTGGGCTTTTTCTCGCCGGCTCAGTTCGCCCTCGTCCCACCCCGACCGGGCCTTGAGACGTTCCAAACGGACCTCCCGCGGCGTGTCCACGAAAACCACCGCGTCGCACTCTTCATCCAAGGCCGCCTCAAAGAGCAGCGGCGCATCGACCACCACCGCCCTCGCCCCCGACCGAGCCGCCTCCTCGATCATCTCCCGCCTGCGGGCATGTAACAGTGGGAACAACAATTTCTCGAGCCGATCCCGCTGCGAGGCGTCCTCGAAGATGATCCTGGCGATCGTCGCCCGGTCGATCTCGCCGTCCAGAACCGCCTCGTCCCCCCACCACGACCGGACCGTGTCCAGCACGTCCTGCCGCCGGTAGAGCGCCGAAACCTCCCTGTCGGCGTCGTAGACGACACACCCCGCCTGCCGCATCAGCTCCGCGACGAAGCTCTTGCCCGAGCCGATCCCGCCGGCGAGCCCGATGACGACCGGCCCAGTCATTCGGCGTCCTCCCGGCGCGAGGGCGCATCGATCAGCCGCCTCGCCTCGGTGAACCGCTCGCCCGGGCGATCGATCAGCCGCCAGACGACGTCCTGCCCCCCGGTGCCCGCGGTCGCAAACCCGAGCGTGCCAAGCCCGAGCACGCGCTCTGGGATCGATTTGTACATCGTCACCTGCCTGACGTTCCGGATCGGGGCATCGACCACCTTCTGGCGCAGAAGCCCGGCGATCGCCACCACCCGGCGCGAGGTCAGCACGTACCTTCTCGACGCGCGCTCGGCGAGCTGCCAGAGCAACCAGCCGAGCACAAGCAGCACCGCCGCGACCTTCGCAAGCACACCGTCGGTGAAGATCCAGATCGCTGCGCCAGCCGCGAGCACAAACACCAGCACCGCGAACCGATCGATGAACACGTACAACCAGTGCGGCGACAGAACCAGGATCACTTCCTCGCCCTCGGACAGATCGATCCGCACCGCGCTGCCCGCGTCCGAACGCTCGGGCGAATGGATCCGCTTGGGCGTGATCGGCCTCTCATCCATGGCTTAGAGCGCGTCTTCGTGGAGCGTGACGATCTCGGGGTGGTTGCGGTAGTAGCCGTCGTAGTCGAGCCCGTACCCCACCACGAACTCGTCGGGGATCGAGAACCCGACATAATCCGCCTTGGCGATCGGCGGCCCATCGGCGCGCTGCTTCTCCAGCATCACGCAGACCTTCACGCTCGCCGGGTTCTGCTCCTCAATGAGCGATTTCAGCACCGCGATCGTGCTCCCCGAATCGAGGATGTCATCGATGATCAGGACGTGCTTGCCCTCGAGGTCCTTGGGCAGTTCGCTGGCCATCATCGCGCCCTTGGAGGCCATCGATTTGCCCGGGTAGCTCGACACCGCGACCAGCTCGAGCCGGAGCTTGAAGGGCAGGTGCCGGATCAGGTCCGCGGCAAAGACCAGGGCCCCGGTCATGACGGGCATCAGGACGAGCGGGCTGTCCGTGTCCTCGAAGGCCGCGTACTGGCCCGAGACCTCCGCCCCGATCGCGCGGACGCGATCCCGGATCCGTTCCTCGCTGATCAGCACGTTGGCGATATCCCGCAGCATTGCCCGTAGGGTAGCTCAGTGGCCCGGTAGGCATCCAAACGAGCCGCGACCGTCAGGGAGCGGATCTGGCGTGCATATCTGATAATCGGAAACCGCTCCCTCACGGTCGCGGCTCGTCGAATCCGCTACGCCAAAAGCCCCGTGATCCCGCCCGTCCGCCGGACCGCCGAGTACCGCGCCAGGGCGTCCTCGATGATCGCGTCGGCCACCTCGGCGGGCATGATCTCGTCCACCTCGACCTCCTTGCCCTCCAGGGTCTTGTAGTCCTCGAAGAACCGACGCATCATCCGGATCGAGTACTGCGAGAAGTCGCTCGCCTTCTGGTACTCGGCGAACTCCGGGTCCTTGCAGAGCACCGCCACGATCTTGTGGTCCGGCTCCCCGTCGTCGATCATCGTCATCACCCCCACCGCCCGGGCCTCGCACAGACACAGCGGCGGGATCTTCTCCGTGCAGAACACCAGCACATCGAGAGGGTCGTTGTCCTCGGCGAGCGTCTGGGGCACAAACCCGTAGTTCGCCGGGTAGTACACCGCCGACGAGAGCACCCGGTCGAGCTTGATCATGCCCGTGGACTTGTCCAGCTCGTACTTGTTGCTGGAGCCCTTGGGGATCTCGATGATCGCGCGGAAGTTCCGGGGGAGTTCGAGACCTTGAACACCGGGGGTGACATCGTGCCAGGGGTGGACCATGGAATCGGGCTCCGTATACAGGGCGTGTGGCGACTCTATCGGCCACTCGCCCCCGTGTCTGGTGCGGGATGCGAAGGTTGAACATACGCTTCACCCATGCTCACACTCGATTACGCCAACTGCCTGTCCATCCGCGTCGGTGCCCACGGCCTCGACCCCGACCGCCTCGACCCCAAGGGCGATCTCGCCACCGGGGCCGCCGCCATGACCCGAAAGCTCGCCCAGACCCGGGGCACCGGCTGGGAACGCTGGCGGGAGCTGGCGCATGGCTCCATGCGGGCCGAGCACGCCCAGCCCATCAAGAAACTCGCCGACGAGCTCCGGCCCAAGGCGTCCAACCTCGTCGTCCTCGGCATCGGAGGCTCGGCCCTAGGCAACATCGCCCTCCAAGCCGCCCTGCGCAGCCCGACCTGGAACCTCCTGCCCGACAACCAGCGAGGCGGGCCCCGGCTCTTTGTCCTTGACAACGTCGACCCCGCCAACGTCGCCGCCGTCCTCGATTTCTGCAAATCCACCGGCGGGCTCGAGCGGACCATCTTCAACGTCGTGAGCAAGTCGGGCGAGACCGCCGAGACCGCCAGCCAGTTCATGATCATCCGCGACCTGCTCAAGCGAGAGCTGGGCGCGAATTACGCCAAGAACATCGTCGCGATCACCGACCCCGAGAAGGGGACGATGCGCCAGATCTGTGATGCCGAGGGATTCGTCACGCTCCCCGTGCCCGAGGGCGTAGGCGGCAGGTTCAGTGTCCTCTCCCCCGTGGGCCTCTTCAGTGCCGCGATGTGCGGCATCGACATCGACGCCCTCCTCGACGGCGCCCACGCCATGGACCAGCGCTGCACGAGCGAGAAGCTCAGCGAGAACCCGGCGGCCATGCTCGCCACGCTCCTCGTCGAACTCGGCACACGCAAGGGCAAGCCCAACCACGTCATGATGCCCTACGCCAACGCCCTCTACCTGATGGCCGACTGGTACCGCCAGCTCTGGGCCGAGAGCCTGGGCAAGGAGAAAGACCTCTCGGGCGACGAGGTCTTTGCCGGCTTCACCCCCATCAAGGCGCTCGGCACCACCGACCAGCACTCGCAGGTCCAGCTCTACCGCGAGGGCCCCAACGACAAGGTCATCGGCTTCCTCGAAGTCGACAGCTTCGGCCCCCCCGAGAAACCGGTCACCGGCCCCATCCCAACAGGTCTGGGGGTGGCGAACCTCGAATACCTCGAGGGCTCGAATCTCCGCGAGCTCCTGATCGCCGAGAAGCGGGCGACGGAGTACGCCCTCAACGAGAGCCAGCGCCCCAACTACACGATCAAGTTCCCCAGAATCGACGAGCACCACATCGGCGAGTTCATTCAGCTCTGGCAGATCACGACCGCCTACGCGGGCCTGATGCTGAATATCGACGCCTACGACCAGCCCGCCGTCGAACTCGGCAAACGAGCAACCTTCGGGCTGATGGGACGCAAGGGGTTCGAGGAGTTCAAGCGGAAGGTGGATGAGGGGTTGGCGGAGACGGGGTATATGGTGTGACTAGCATAATAATGTCTGCGATAAGTGGATTCGTAGGAGCGGCACTCGCTATAGGTAGCAGTCATTTTTTATGGACCCAAAGCAGAAAAGCACAACGTCGTGACATGTTTGCCGACATCGCCGGCATTTTTATCGCGAGTGCCTACCAGTGTTTAGAGTTCAAGTTTGACTCGACGGTATTGCGAATTGAATATAGCAAGTATCGCAAAGATCCTTCTCTAGAGAAGGAAACGGTATTGCAAAAACAATCGGAATTTCTTCAGAGTAAAAGGACAACGCTCGACTCCGAAATTCAACTTGAATCTGCACTGGCACGACTGCGCATTTCTTCTCCGCCTAACTATTGCCAAAATTACGCGCACTCACTTGTAAGGTGCCTAAGAAATTTCCCGTACGACCCCGAAGGAATGAATGGCTGGACCGAAGCAGAATTCGATCGTTTTCGAGAGACCATAGGTGGTCCATGGAAAATCAATCAACTAGATAGCCACCCGTTTGCGGCCTACAAACTAGGCGGTCTTCGTTTATTGCTTAATGATTTTTCCATTCAGCTTGCAAACTATTGCGACAAAGCAGATCCAGTGTACTGCCAACCAAGCTAGGTAATCGCGATGCACAAGAGGCACACGTCGTGATGGTGATTGCCGAAATCCAAGACAAGTGGTCGTGGGCATTCCCCGCAGCAGGGGGTGCTTTAGTCACTCTAACGGTAATGGCCATCGGATATACAACAAAACGGTGGTATGAAAAACGCGGAAGTACCATCATTAGGATTGGGGATCGCGAACCAGCAAGTTATATTATACGTGGCAAACTATCCCAGGAGGGGCGCATTGTACAGGACTCTCCAAGATTCTTAAATTTTTCAATACCATTGACGCTAGAGAATCGACGAGGGATCACGCAAACGATTCGCGTGCAGAACGTATGGTTTTGCGAAAAGGAACCCATCGTGAATCGAGGCAATGACGCCGGATGGAGACTTCCTGGCTCAACGCTTCACCCGGTTGGAATACGAATCACGAATTCGTCAGGACAAGTCGTGGATCCTATTACGATTCAACCGTACGGGATTGAGTATATTAAAATCGAAGGAACAGCTACATCTCCGGTCTGTCATTCAGGCGCATACAAGGTGTTGAACTATGTATTCATTGACTGGTACGGCTCTCCTGGAAGAGAGTGGCCCCTATCGCTGAATATGCGCGACGGTCGAAAGTTTGATCCAAATTTGGAACCTCTATTCCCACTTCCCGCCCACTATCCGGAAATGCAGCGCGGCAACGATTTTATTTCTCAGCACTGGTCGTGAATGGTTACATATGCACCCCACCCACATCCCCACCAAGCTCGCCAGCTTCTCCGAGTGCTGGTCGCCCAAGATCGTCGCCTCGCTCAACGGGCAGGAGGTCAAGCTCGCCCGGCTCTCGGGGGCGTTCGTGTGGCACAAGCACGACGAGGCGGACGAGCTGTTCTACATCCTCGAGGGGCGTCTGCGGATGGAGTTCCGGGATGGGTCGGTCGTGATGGGCGTGGGTGACATGCTCGTGGTGCCGCGGGGCGTGGAGCACCGCCCGGTCGCCGAGGTCGAGCCCTGCGCGGTGATGCTCTTCGAGCCGGCGGGCGTGGTGAACACGGGCGATGCCGAGCCGGGCGAGCTGACGAACGAGGCGGAGCGGATCTGAGTCTTTCTCCTCCCCCGTCGCCGACGGGGGAGGGGTCTGGGAAGCAGACGGAGGGGGCATGACCAGCGCGACGTTTCGATGGTGAAGAACAAATCAGACCCCCACCGCCTCGCGTTGCTCGGCACCTCCCCCGTCGGCGACGGGGGAGGAGAAAG
>JBGSIX010000104.1:0-21380 GCA_041742315.1 Phycisphaerales bacterium
GGCGCGGCAAGGGCTCGCCCTACGACATGGCGCTGCTCCTCACGGCGGTCTACCGCGAGGTGGGCCTGCCCGCGAGGCTCGTGTTTGGCTATGTCGCCGGGAGCGCCGGAGGCGGCGACGAGCCGTTCCGCTCGAACGACCGCGCGGAGATCGGGCCCTACGCCTGGGTCGAGGTGGCCCTCTACGACGAGAAGCAGGCGGACCCGAAGCGGCAGCTCACCTGGGTGCCGGTCGACATTTTCCGCATGCGCGAGGATCGGGTCTTCGGCAGGCCGCTCGACCAGGCGTGGCCCGGTTTCGGCTCGAGCGAGCAGCTGAACGAGATCATCCCGATCGCCTACCACCTGCACCCGCACCGCATGGGCGCCAGCGCGTACGGCGCCTCGATCGGTCGCAAACGCGAGCCGAGGCCTTCGATCTGGGGCTGGAACATCGTTCCCGAAACGCCCTGCGGCATCGATCAGGTGATGACGTTCACCGCGACGTCGCCCTCGCGTCGCCCGGGCGATCCGAAGCCGGGCGAGCGGGGCCTCGGGCAGTAGCTCGCCCGCTGCGGGTGTCCCAGCTGGGCCTGGGCAGGAACGTGTAGTCCCTCGTTGTCGCGCTGCGATCATCGGGCACGGGGAGGCGCACGCCCACGTGGAAATCGGCAAAGAGCACGCTTGCGGAGATCTCGGCGTTGGCCCGACCTTGCTTGCCGTACCAGTGCTGCTTGCGGTCCCCGCCGTCGTCGTAGTTGTAGGTGGTCTGCGAGGCAATCAGCAGCGTGCGCGACGTGTCGATGATGGAGGGCATCGGCCCGCCCGTCTGGGGCACGAGCGTGGGCAGGATGTCCCGCGAGGGATCGTCGTCCGGCGCGTGATCGTTGAGCGTGTAGCTCGAGCCGATCATGTCGTACATCGAATCCGTGCGCGAGAACTGGGCGATGGGCAGGCCCGTGTCGTCCGCGCCGCGATCGAGGGGGGACTCGAATTCCGGCATCTCCTGGACGGCCTGCTCCGAATCCGGGATGGGCTGGCGATCGACGAGGTAGCTGTTGAGCGGGCGTCGCTCGGCGCCGTATTCGTCGATCCCGAGGAAGGGAAGCTGTCCCTTTTTGCCGCCGAAAAGGGCGCCGATGGGGGAGCTGAACCCCGGGGCCACCTCGACAACGACCTGGGGGAGCGCGTTGTTGTAATCGTCCAGATAGAGTGACGTCGCGACGCCCATCTGTTTGAGCTTGGCGCCGCAGGCAAGGCTCCGGGCCGAGAGACGGGCCCCGGCCAGGGCGGGCAGGAGGATGCCGATCAGGAGCGCGATGACCGCGATGACGACGAGCAGTTCGATGAGCGTGAAAGCGCGGGCGTTTTTCATACGCCCATACCCTACCGGTTCCCGGGGTCGGTGTCTTGCGGGACGGAGCGGTTAGTCGTTCTCGCCCGAGATCGGGTTGTTGAAGAGCGTGTCCTGGATCGGGACGACGACCTGCAGCACGTGCTGGAGGACCGAGGCGGGCGAGCCGACGGCGTTGACCTCGATGATCTTCTTCTTCGGGTAGTACCCGAGCACCGGGGCGGTCTCTCGCTCATAGATCTCCCAGCGGCGGCGGATCACGTCTTCCTGCGCGTCGTCGATGCGGTTCTCTTTGAGGGCGCGCCGACGCAGACGCTTGATCATGGCTTCCTTGTCGGGGCAGACGAGGTGCACGATGCCGAGCACGTCGATGTACTTCTCCATGAGCTTGGCCTGATCGACGTTGCGGGGGATGCCGTCGAGCAGCAGGAGGTCGTCGTGGGGTTTGTATAGGCTCAGGATGGTCTGGGCGTGCATGTTCTCCGCCCACATGCGGACGGTGATCTCGTCGGGCACGAGCTCGCCCTTAGAGGAGTACTCGTAGAAGATCGAGCCGAGTTCGGAATGGATGTCGAGCGAGCGGAAGACCTCGCCGCAGGAGAGATGGAAGAATCCCGGGATGCGTCCGAGGATCGCGCCCTGCGTGCCCTTGCCGGCGCCTGGGGCGCCGAAGAGAAGGACGGTCCTGTATCGCTCACTGTTCATCGCTGATCTCCGAAAGGCCGGTTCTGAGTGGACCGGGAGTCTCTATCGGCCGCTGCGCAGGGGCAATGACAACCATAGAGCCTAAGCACGAAAAAACCCGCCCGGACAGGCCGGGCGGGCGTTGATTTTTTCGGACCCGTCAGAGCGGGTTCATTGTTGGAACGAGATCAGCGGCCGCTCTTGACGAGCTCGGCCTGCAGGCTCGGGGGCATGGGGCGGTAGGCCAGGAACTCCATCGTGTTGGCGGCCCGGCCCTGCGACATGCCGCGGAGCACGGTCGTGTAGCCGAACATCTCCGAGAGCGGGACCTCGGCGTTGACCGCCTTGATGTGGCCTCGGTCCTCGGTGTCGGTGATCATGCCGCGACGGGAAGCCATGTCGCCCGTGATGTTGCCCAGATAATCGTCCGGGGTGATGACCACGACCTTCATGATCGGCTCGAGCAGCACGCTGCCGGCCTTGCTGACGGCCTCGCGGAGTGCGAGGCGGGCGGCCTGCTCGAAGGCGATCTGGCTCGAGTCGACGGTGTGGTACGAGCCGTCGATCAGCTCGACCTTGACATTGATGAGCGGGTAGCCCGCGGAGATGCCGCTGAGCGCGGTCTGGCGGATGCCGTACTCGACCGAAGGGATGAATTCCTTGGGGATCTTGCCGCCGATGATCTTGTTCTCGAAGGCGACGTTTTCCTTGAAGTTGAGCCCGGCTTCCTCGGCCTGTTCCTTGGTGAAGGGCATGATGTTGATGGTGACGTCACCGAACTGGCCGCGACCACCGGTCTGCTTCTTGAACTTGCCCTGGACGTTCTTGGCGGCGCCGCTGATGGCTTCGCGGTACGACACGCGGGGCTTGCCGACCTGGACGCCGATCTTCATGTCGCGGACCAGGCGGTTCTTGATGATCTCGAGGTGAAGCTCGCCCATGCCCGCGATGATGGTCTGGCCCGTCTCTTCGTCGAAGTGGCTCTGGAAGCTGGGGTCCTCGCGGCGGATGCTCACGAGCGCCTCGCCCAGCTTGCGGTTGTCGTCGGCCGTGTTGGGCTCGATCGACATCGAGATCACGGGCTCGGGGAAGTCCATGCGCTCGAGGATGATCTGTTCATCGGCGTCGCAGAGCGTGTCGCCCGTGATGGAGTCCTTGATGCCAACGACCGCGACGATGTTGCCCGCGCCGACCTCTTCGAGCGGGATCCGGTCCTTGGCGTGCATCTCGAAGATGCGGCTCACGTTTTCTTTCTTGCCGTTGCCCGGGTTCACCACGCGTGAGCCCTTTTTCAGGATGCCCGAGTACACGCGGAGGTAGGTCAGGTCGCCGTGGGTGTCGCTGACGACCTTGAAGACGAGACCCGAGAAGGGGGCGTTGTCGGAGTGGGGGCGCTTGAGGCGAACTTCCTTGTCGCGGGGGTTCTCGCCCTCGACCTCGGGCACCTCGGTGGGGTTGGGCAGGTAGTCGATGACGCCGTCGAGGAGACGCTGGATGCCGATGTTCTTGAGGGCCGAGCCGCAGAAGACGGGGTTGCACTCGAGGGCGATCGTGCCCTTGCGCACGGCGGCCTTGATCTGGGCGACCGTGATCGAGTCCTCGTCCTCGAGGTACTGTTCCATCAGGTTGTCGTCGAGGGCCACCGCGGACTCGATGAGCTCGTGACGCCATTGGGTCGCGGTATCGAGGAGATCGGCGGGGATTTCCTTCTCGGTGACGGTGGCGCCCTGGCTCTCGACGTCGAAGAAGTAGGCCTTCATCGTGAGCAGGTCGATGATGCCCTGCAGGTCGTGGCCGTGGCCGATGGGGATCTGCACCGCGATCGGGTTCGCGCCCAGGCGCTTCTTGATCGACTTGAAGCTGAAGTCGAAGTCCGCGCCGAGCTTGTCCATCTTGTTGATGTAGCACATGCGCGGGACCTTGTACCGGTCGGCCTGACGCCAGACGGTTTCGGACTGCGCCTCGACGCCTTCCTTGCCGTCGAACACGGCGACCGCGCCGTCGAGCACGCGGAGCGAACGCTCAACCTCGATGGTGAAGTCCACGTGACCCGGGGTGTCGATCAGGTTGATCTTGTATTCCTGGCCGTCCTTCGTCCAGGGGCAGGTCGTGGCGGCGGACTGGATCGTGATGCCGCGCTCCTGCTCTTCCTGGAGGAAGTCCATGGTCGCGGTGCCCTCGTGCACCTCACCCAGTTTGTAGTTCTTGCCGGAGTAGAAAAGGATGCGTTCGGTGACGGTGGTTTTGCCGGCGTCGATGTGAGCCGCGATACCGATGTTTCGGATGAATTTCTTTTCGATGGCCATTGCTGGGATCCTTCAAACTGCTGCTGGTTCGGCTTCGATGCTCGATCCAGCCTCGGCGGGTGGAGCATCCGTACTCTGTGCTTGATGACTTCTTCGGAACCGTCCCCCGCGAGGCGGGTTTCGGGATTGGATCGGAGTTGGTGGTGCGCAGATGCACCGCGGTTCAGGAGCGTTGGGTCGGCGTGTCTTCGTCGTCTTCCATCGCGTCAATCCGTCGCGGCACTGCGCACAAACCCCGCTCTGGGAAGGCTTTCGGGCTCGACGCCCGAATCAGCCAAAGACCGCTTGCACGGGGGCTCGGAGTATGCTAGGCCCTCAGGGAGCCGATTCAAGGGCCCCTGGCGATCCGCTCCAGACGCCGGCGGGTCTCTTCGGGCAGGGCCGAGAGCGGGTCGAGTTGCATTGCGTCATCGAGCTCGATCGCCCGACCAGCCCACACGGCCGCCTGGGCCGAATCGCCCTGTTCAGAGAGTGTGAATGCGAGAGTTGCGGGGTGCCTTGAAGACCGCGGGGCGAGGCGAGCAGCCGTTTCGAGACGCTGAATCGCTCTCTCGCGGAGAACTCGGACCTGCTCGGCTGGTGACCCCGCTTGCTCGGCCCAATCGGCCTTCATCAGTTCGAGGTTTCCTATCTGAGCCGCCAGCCCCGCGCGAGGCCGGGCCTCGAAGGCATGGACGAGCAGGGTGACGGTTCGATCGAGATCGTCAGCCGCTTCCCGGTCCCGACCGGCCTGTCTCCGAGCCGAGGCGAGTGTCGCTCCGATCCGGGCCCCTTCGGAGGCCGCCCTGCCATCGGCGGGCTTCCATTCTGAGGCCTTCGAGAGTTCCTCGAAGGCCCCCTCCATCGCGTCCACCATCCGCAAGTCGATCGCCCGGACATCCGCGGGAGTTGCGGGACCTGCGAGCAGCGTTTCTCGGGCGGTGAGGATCTCGGCGAACCGCCCGCTCGATGTGCGCAGGAGCGACTCCCATCGCCATACCCCCGGCGCGAGCCAAGCCGTGATGCCCAGACCGAGCAGAGCGAGCCCGGCGGGAACGAATCTCGGGAGCCGGAACTTCGGGATTCGATCGCCCGGGATCGCGAGCGCGAGGATCGAGATCGCCAGCGGCGCTGAGCCCGGGATGATCATCGCCATGTCGAGCTGTGCGTGGCAGAGCAGCACAATCCCTGCGATGGCCAGCATGCGTTTGGTCGGCATGCCCACCCAGACGAGCAGCAGCGCCAGTCCGCCCCATGCCAGGACGCCAACGAGCCTGCCCAGCGCCGACTCGATGGTTGTGGCCTCGGATTCAAGCCAGACACCGATGAAGATCGGCGCGAGCATCCCGATGATGAGCAGCGGACGAACCTGTCGCAGGCGCATCGTCGAGGGTGCGTGCCGAGTCGTTGAAAGTAGATTGCGAGCGAGCAGAAACGCCGACCAGAGGATCGCAGCGATCAGGGGCAACCCGACAAGCCCGAGTGTCGCCGCGTAATCCCACAAGACCATATGCGGGCTCGTCACATCCTCCGTGGCAAGCGGGGGCTTGTGGAGCATGTACGCGTCCTGGAACCCGGCGGGCCCGGTGCCAAGGGGCAAGGCATCGAGCGACACACCGGCTGCGCCCTGCATGTAGAACCAGCGGAAGAGGAGCGAGCGTTCGCCTTCAGGAATGCCGGTCAAGCCGCGGATGACGACCGCCGCCGTGGGAACGGCGATGATCGCCAGAACCGAAGCAACCGCCGGCTTTCTGGGCAAGAACGTGGTCGCTGCGAAGGCCATCACGCCCAGCACCGCGACACCGATGCCCGCCTTGGAGCCGGTCAGAAAGAGGACCGCACCGATTCCAGCCGCCGCGGTAAAGATCGCGGTTCGCGCTGCTTTCTTACACATGAATCCCGCGAGCACCAGCGACACCGATCCCATCGCAAGAAAGGTGGCCAGCACGTTGCTGAGCCCGAACCAGCCGGTCGGGTCGGGCTGGCGGAGACGCCGCTCATAGACGAGCGCCTGCTCGGAGCCGGGCTGAAAGCCCTGGGCGATGAGGTTGCCCGCCCTGTCCGAATCGAACTGCGCGAGCATGAGCGGGTGCTCGACGAAGACCTGCACGATGGCTTTGGCGCCCAGCAGAAGGACGCAGGCCAGAAAGAGCGATCCGAGGGTTGTCCGGACCAGCGGGCGGTGCGCCACGCTCGCTATCGCCGCGAACGAGACCCACGCCGCGGCCCAGCTCGATCCGATGCGGATGGCTTCGACGTTCTGTGCATCGACCAGAGCCGTGTGCGCGATGACGAGCAACGCCCCCGCGAGCGCCAGCAGGGCCAGGGGCTCAGAGCGACGGCTCCGCTTGTTCGTGAGCACGAGCCCCGCGCCCAGCCAGGCCATCGCATCGAGCAGGAGCGAGCCCGTGGGACCGAGCCCGATGATCGCGATCGGGATCCGCGTCGGGTCCGCATCCCAGCCCGGCAGGGGCTCGGCCATCGTCGTCGCCCGGGCGAGCACGGACCATGCGATCAGAATCAGTCCGACCCAGTCGAATCGAACCCGGCTCACGGTTCACGCTCCGGCACACCCCGCTCGAGGTAGGCGATCAGGCCCAGGACCGCGAGCGTCTGAGCCGCGATGAGCGAGGCCTGCCAGGGCGTCGAGCGGGACATGACCACCGCGCCGGCGCCCGTGATCGCCGCGAGGATCCAGATCGCGACAACCGCGCCGGTCCTGCCGAGGCCGCGCCTGGCCATCCGGTGCGAGAAGTGCTGCAGATCGCCCACGAACGGAGACTTGCCCTGGGAGAGCCGGATCAGCACCACGCTCGCGAAATCGTAGAGCGGGATCGCCAGCAGAACGAGTGGCACGAAGAGCAGGTGCCACTGCGACCCGCCCGATTCCATCTCGGCGTAGTTGAGGCGCACGGTCAGGAAGGCGACGGTAAAGCCGATCGCGAGCGAGCCGCCGTCGCCCATGAAGACGCGGGCCTTCGGGAAATTGTGGGGCAGAAAGCCGAGCGTGGCGCCCAGGAGCGTGCCCGCGCCGAAGGCGATGATCCACTGCCCGTTGAGCAGCGCGATCGAAAGGAGCCCCGCGGCGATCACCGCGCCGAGCCCGCCGGCGAGCCCGTCCATGTTGTCCAGGAAGTTCATCGCGTTCATGACGACCACGAACCAGAGGGTCGTCATCAGCACCGAGAGCCAGGGCCCGCCCACGTGCGGGTCCAGAAGCCAGAGCACGCGCGTCTGGCTAGTCCATACAACCATTGCGGGCACAACCAGCATCACGAGCAGCTTGAGCTTCCAGCCCAGAGGCCTGCGGTCGTCGATCACACCCATGACGTGCAGCACGACGAGCCCGGCGAGGAACGAACCGAGGAGCGTCATGTTCTCACGCACACCCGCGGCGAGTTGGGCGAGCGTGTCGGCGTCGCTCTCCGGGGCCTTCCACAGCACCGCCGCGACAGAGACGGGGACGAGCACCGCGAGAAGCGTCAGCACGATCCCGATGCCGCCCGTGTTGGGCACGCGCCGGATCTCGGCCTTGACCTGTCCCGCCACGCCCTGACCGTCATGGGCGGCGAGCCGATCGCCCACCCGGCGCGCCAGACCCGTCGCGAAGAACGAGACAACGAGCGAGATCAGCACGCAGCCAGAAAGCGCCAGGGGCATCGCGGCATCCTACGGGCGGCGGGCCTCACGCGTTCGCTGCCAATCCATGACACCGAACGGCAGCCAGGCCGCGGTTTCGAGCAGAACTCCAGCGAAGATCAGGAGCGGGAGCCTCGGGAAGGGCCAGGCGCCGAGGAAACCCGTCGCCTCGGATTCGCGCCCGACGTAGCCGTAGTTCGCGTCGATGGCGATATCGATCACGAGCAGCAGCATGATGTAGGCAAACGTCACCGTGAGCGCGAAGAACAGATCCTTGAGCCTCGGCCTGTAGCCTTCGGCGAGCACGAAAAACACTGCCCCGCCCACGATGAGCAAGTGGCTCGCCCAGAACGTCCAGAACTCGACGTAGGCCGGGCCCTTCGTGATGACCGGGACCACGAACGCAAGCGAAGAGAGCCCAACGCCCCAGAAATACAGGATCGTCACGATCCGGCGGCTCGGAAAGAGCAGTGCCGCCGCGGCGATCAGGCCCGCGACGTCGCAGATATGCAGCGGCAGGCTTTCCTTAAGGTTGAATCCTTCTTCGCGCAAACCCAGCCAGTACACGTTGTGCAGGATTTCAAAGAGCAGCACCGCGATGCCCATCCACCATCGCATCGCTTGGGCGCGCTTGGGATCCTTGCTGCGGAGCCTGCGCGAAGTCAGGACGACCAGCCCGATCAGCAGGACACTGGCAGCCAGCACCAAGCCGTGGGTGAGCGTGCCCTTCTCAAAGGTATCGAGGTTCATGCCGAGTCGGCTTTATGCTCGTGTCGGAGCTGGCCGCAGGCGGCGGCGATGTCCCGGCCCCGGCTGGCGCGAATGTGGCAGTTGACGCCCTGCTCGCGCAGGATCGTCTGGAAGCGGGTCACGTCGCTGTCACGCGGTCGCTTGTAGGGCAGGCCCTCGACCTCGTTGTAGCGGATCAGGTTGATATTGGCCCGGAGCGTTTTGGCGAGCCTGGCCAGCTCGCGGGCGTGGTCGCTCTGGTCGTTGAGCTGGCCCAGGAGCGTGTACTCAAGCGTGATCTCTCGGCCGGTCTTCTCGAACCATGCCTGGCACGCCGAGAGGAGTTCTTCAACCGTGGTGTACTCGGCCCACGGGATGAGCTGCCGGCGGAGTTCGTCGCTCGGCGCGTGGAGCGAGAGCGCGAGCGTGACCGGGAGGTCGAGCTCTTCCCCGAGCTTGCGGATCGCCTGGGGCAGGCCCACGGTGGAGATCGTGACCTTGCGGGCGCTGATGCCAAGGCCCTCGGGCACGGGGGCCACAAGCCGGCGCACGGCATTGACGACGGGTCTGAAGTTGCTCAGCGGCTCGCCCATGCCCATGAACACCACGTTGCTGATCCGTCCGACGCCCTCGAGTTGGCCCAGGCGCCAGACCTGCTCGACGATGCGCCCGGTCGAGAGATTGCCGTCGAGCCCTGAGAGCCCCGACGCACAGAACTTGCAACCCACAGGGCAGCCCACTTGGCTCGAAATGCACGCCGTCTTGCGGTTCGTGTCCGCGCCGAGCGAGGGGATCATCACGCACTCGGTCTGTCGGCTCGAGTCGTCCTGAAGCACGCTCAGCCTGAGCGGCTCGCCGGGCCTGGCGGGTTCGTCCTCCCACTGGATAAGCAGCTTCTGCGTGCCATCCGTCGCGAGTTGGTGCGTCACCGTGCGTCCCGAAAGAATCGTCAGCTCACTGGCGATGCACTCCCGGTCCCGTGCGGACAGGTTCGACCAGGCGCTCGGATCGGCGCTGCCGTGCAGATAGACCCATTCGAGGATCTGCTTGGCGCGGAAGTTCTTCATGCCGCGGGCTTCGCACCACTGCGAGAGCTCATCGGGTGTCATCGCGAATAAATGGAACTCCGGGTGCTTCACGGGGCAACTTTCTCGGCAAGGGTGGGGGGCGTGCTCCGCGCACTGATCGTGATCGGCACGGCGCCGTAGAGCTCGTTGGGCGAGAAGCCGCTCTCGACGGTCACAAGCCCCGTCCCCGCGTCCACGCCCTTGCTCGCCATGATCCGGCGGAGCGCGACGGGGAGCGCGAATTCGATCGACTCGTCGACGATGTCCCACTCTTCGAGTGTCCCGCCGAAGCGGTCCAGGAGCGTCCGGCAGATCGCCGCGACGAGGTCCTCCGGCGCCGAGGCCCCGGCGGTGATCAGCACGCTCGTCTCATCGCCCCGGGGAAGCCAGCTTTCCTGGAGCTCGCTCGCATCGTCGAGGAGGTACGCGGGCGTGCCGACGTTCCGAGCGATCTCCGTCAATCGGACCGAATTCGAGGAGTTCCGGCTCCCCACGACGAGCACCACGTCCACCTCCGGCGCGATCTGGCGCACCGCGTGCTGACGGTTGGTCGTCGCGTAGCAGATGTCGGGCTCGCCCGGCTCATGGATCTCCGGGAATCGGCGCTTGAGCACGCGGATGATCTCGCCAGCGTCGTCTGTCGAGAGCGTCGTCTGTGTCAGATAGACCAGCATCTGCGCGTCCGCGACCTCGATCGTCTCGGCGTGCTCGGGCGACTCGACCACGAGCGTCGCCTCGGGGGCCTCGCCGAGCGTGCCGACGACTTCCTGGTGGTTCGCGTGCCCGATCAGGAGGATCTGGTACCCCTTCCTCGCGTACCGGACGGCTTCGGAGTGCACCTTCGTCACGAGCGGGCAGGTCGCGTCGATCGCGATGAGCCCCCGCGCCTCGGCCTGTCGCCGGATCTCGGGCGGGATGCCGTGGGCGCTGAAGACGACGACCGAACCCTCGGGGACTTCTCCGAGGTCATCGACGAAGGCGACGCCGCGATCCTTGAATCGGCCCACGACGTGTCGGTTGTGGACGATCTCGTGGTAGACGTAGATTGTGCGGTCCGGATAGAGCCCGACCACGCGGTCAACGACGTCGATCGCCATGCGGACGCCGGCGCAGAAGCCTCTCGGGTTTGGGAGGATGATTCGCATAAGTGGGCTTCGCTTGGCGGGTTCCTTGGGATGCTATGACCGGGCGGAGCCTGTCGGTTGTTGGGGCCCAATTGGGGAGTCACGTTGGGGTTCTGTGAAATTTTCCCGAACACCGCGTCAGGGGCGTGTAAACCCGGTTTCCTCACAAGCCTTCTGGCCTCTGACCGGGTACGCTATGACGCGCCCTCGTGTGCGAGCGGGGGGGCGATTCGTTGGGTAGTGGATCGATCCCCCGGCCCTTCGCCGGGTTCAATGCCGGAGCAGAGCATGAAGGCCAAGCCTGTCCAGATCGCCATCATTGTCATCGGTCTGCTGGTTGGGATCGGCGGCATTGTGCTGGCGGTGAGCAAGAACGGCGCACCCGATCTGGCAAACAAGATGATCCTCGTTGATGTCACATCGGGTGAGCTTTACGCGGTCTCCACCAATGGCCGGAGCATCATCTTGCCATACCGCAGCCCCGAATCGAACGAACCCACACTCCTGCCCGTCATCTTTGACGAGAGCGATTCATCGTGGCATGTTAAGTCTCGGTACATGGGTGCGATGAACGACATCAAATCGGTATCAGACAAGATCGACCCGAAATCCGGGCGTCTCGCGGTAGAAAGCGGAGTCAAACCTAAGGTCATTAAGTGACGAATACGCCCGCCGGCGTTGCCCAGGAGACAAGAATGACTGCCCCTCGAATGACGGCCCATCGAGCTTTCACGCTCATCGAATTGCTCGTTGTCATTGCCATTATTGCGCTTCTGATCGGGATCCTACTACCGGCTCTGGGCGCTGCCCGCGGAGCCGCCCGGTCGCTGGTCGACCAGTCGCAACTTCGTACGCTCGGACAGGGCCAGAGTTTCTACGCATCTTCCAATCAAGATTACTACGCATGCGCAACCACTTCAGGCTGGGCCGGTTCGGTCGGTGAGAAGCGTGGATCCGGCACCAATTTGAAAAAGAGTTACGTTGGCAGCACCTCGGCTGTGACTCCAACTCAGTACTTCGACTTTATCAGCCCGACTCTCGGTGAAGAGCTTGGCTTTGGTGCAGTCCGTGCCCATCGAATGGGGAATATTTTCAACGATTTCGCCGACCCCGCAGCTCGGACGTATTCACAAATATACCCTGGCTCGACTGTGCCGGATCGCAGTGACTTCGACGATTACGTTCTATCTCGCCCTGGCTTCCTCCAGATGAGTTATCTGATGCCAGGCGCGTTCTCCGTATGGGGCACACCTGCAGCAAGGTTTGTCCCAGGCCAAGGTCTGGGCGGCGATGAACCTCGCTACGAAAAACTCTACGGTGCAGTCCCATTGCTGTGGAAGGGGGGGCCTGCAACCCAGGTGCACACACCGCGAGGATTCCGCAATAGGCTCGATCAGGTGGGGAATGCGTCACAAAAAATTATGGTGGCAGACGGTACCCGATACGTTGACATCGACAGTACTTTGGATTTCGATGCCAGCCCAACAACCACAACATTCGGTGCATTT
This sequence comes from Phycisphaerales bacterium, assembly GCA_041742315.1. Taxonomy (GTDB): domain Bacteria; phylum Planctomycetota; class Phycisphaerae; order Phycisphaerales; family UBA1924. The sequence continues at coordinate 12,369 of JBGSIX010000104.1, forward strand.
ACTTCGGGCACGCCGCAGTGGAAAGGCAATACGGCTTACGGGATTGCTGGTCCCGGAGCCCCGATCAACCAAGAGCTCTCTTTCCGTCATCCAAACGGATCACTCAATGCGGTCTTCTTCGATGGCCACACCGAGAATCTCAAGAAGGAAGAAGTCTGGTCTGATATGGGCAAGTGGGCGCCGCGTGGAAGTCTCGTTGTTGGAGGTGCGATCGGTGGCCTGACCGAACTGGCACAAGATTGGGTCGATGAGAATCTGAAACAAGGCACACTTGATGGTGAGAATGGCTACCTTATCCCGTAACCCAATCTCATCACTTCATTGAATCACACATCCGCCCGCTCGCCGGGCGGCTTTCACATCAGGAACTCAAACCTATGCAAACCACCAAAGTCGTCGAGCACCTCAAATCGCACGAGAAGCAGGCGATCGAGCGTCTGATGGACTGGCTCCGGATTCCATCGGTGAGCACCGATCCCGCGTACCGCGAGGACGTCGCCCGGGCCGGCCAGTGGTGCGCGGCGAGGCTCCGCGAGGCCGGGTTTGAAACCAAGGTCATGCCCACGGGCTCGGCGCTGGCGGCCGGTCACCCGGTGGTGCTCGCGACGACGCCCGGCGATGCGGATTACCGGGGACCGCACGTGCTGTTCTATGGGCACTACGACGTGCAGCCCGCCGAGCCGCTGGAGTTGTGGGAGAGCCCGCCTTACGAGCCCGTGATCCGGCCCGCCAAGGGCGCGGTGGGCGAGCGGATCGTGGCGCGGGGCTCGTGTGACGACAAGGGCCAGGTCGCCACGTTCCTGGAGGCGATGCGGGCGTGGAAGGAGATCTCGGGCAAGGCAGCGGGCGGCGTGAAAATGACGGTGCTCATCGAGGGCGAGGAGGAATCGGGCTCGGCGAACCTTGAGAAGTTCGTCGAGGAGCAGAAGGCCGAACTGGGCAAGTGTGATGTGTGCGTGATCTCCGACACGGGCATGCTCGGGCGGGGCAAGCCGGCGATCACCTACGGCGTGCGCGGGCTCGTGTACACCGAGGTGACGCTCCACGGCCCCGACCAGGACCTGCACTCGGGGCTCTGGGGCGGACGCGTGCCCAACCCGGTCAATGAGCTTTCCAAGGTGCTCGCGCAGCTCTGGGACAAGGATCGGCGCGTCACGATCCCGGGGTTCTACGACGATGTGCGCCCGATCGGGGACGACGAGCGGGCGCAGTGGAAGAATCTGGGCGTTGATGCAGCGGCGGCCCTGGCGACGATCGGCCTTACGCCCGAGGCCAATGTCGGCGAGGCCGGGTTCACTTCTGTTGAGCGCGAATGGGCCCGCCCGACGTGCGACATCAACGGGATCTACGGCGGGTACATGGGCAAGGGCGCCAAGACGGTCATCGCGGCGAAGGCCACGGCGAAGGTGAGCTTCAGGCTTGTGGCGGATCAGGAGCCGGAGAAGGTCGCCGAGGCGTTCTTTGCCTGGCTGAGCGAGCGCACGCCCGAGGGCTGCCGGTGGGAGCTGACCAACATGGGCGGCGGGTACCCGGCGACGACGCCCACGGACTCGCCCACGCTCCGGGCGGCGGTCGCGGCGCTCAAGGACAGTTCCGGGAGCGAGGCGGCGCTGATCAAGTCGGGCGGCTCGATCCCGATCGCGGGCATGCTCAAGGACAAGCTGGGGCTCGACACGATCTTCATGGGCTTCGGGCTTGAGGACGACCGGGTCCACTCGCCCAACGAGAAATTCGAGCTGGATTGTTTCCGTCTCGGCATGCAGGCCCACGCGAGGCTCATCGAGAAGCTCTGGCAGATCAAGTAATCAGGGCGGGCGGGAAGAAATCAGGCGGCGACCGCTTCGACCTCGGCGGCGATCTCGGATATGTCCACGCCGGGGTTGTCTTCCCCGATGATCTCGACCTCGCCGATCTCGTCGTCGTCGAAGTCGCCCTTGAGTTCGCGGAGGTACCGCTCGCGGCGTTCGATGACCCGGCGGGTCAGGTCGATCCGCATATAGGTGTGACGGATGTCGGTGCCGACGGCGTGCAGGACCGCGAAGACCGCCCCGCAGATGACGAGGCCGATGAAGATGTCGATCACGGTGAGACTCTGCATGCGGGACGGATCGGCCGGTTCGGGGCGCTTCTTCAGGGGATCTGAACGAACGGGGTGCAAACACCGTAGAATCCGCCGCATGACCCGAACTGTCCGACTGCTGTGTGCGATTCTGGGCCTGGCTCTGGCTTGTGCGCCCGGGGCGCTGGCCCAGCAGATCCAGCTCGCGGCGGGCAGCATCGGCGTCGGGGAGATGGCGCGCCTGGGCGACTGGGCGGGCGTGGAGGTCGAGTTCACCGACGCCTCGCCGACCCAGCGGGAGCTGATCATCCAGATCGAGGGCCTTGACACCGACGGCGACGTGCCGCTGCACCAGCGCACGGTGACGAGCAACCCGGGCGTGACGCAGAAGACATGGCTCTATCTCTTGATCCCGGGGACGTTCGAAACGCGCGAGCCGCTGGTGGTGTCGGCGTACGAGGCGATCGATGTGGATGCCGAGACCGCCGAGCGGACGGGGGTGTCCTACAAGCGTGGGCAGTTGCTGGGGCGTCAGGAGATCAGACCCTCGCGTGGGTACCTCCCGCCCGAGATCGCGGCGGGTCTTGTGATCGGTCGGCGCATCGGCGGGATCAGCGAGTACGCGAAGCGCACGCAGGGGACCGAGATCTATCTTCCCGCCGGTCACGAGGTCACGGAGTTTGCGACCGATCTCGAGCCGGGCGACCTGCCCGATCGCTGGGCGGGGCTTGCGCAGTTCGAGACGATCATCTGGACGACGGCGAACCCCGCGGACCTGACCACCGCGCGGAGCGACACGCTCATCGAGTGGGTGCGCCGGGGCGGGCACCTGATCGTGTGCCTGCCCGCGACGGGTCAGATCTGGCAGGACCTCGACCGGAACAGGCTTGCCGAGTTTCTGCCCGACGTCACGCCCGTGAGGCTCGAGCCGGGGAGCTCGAACGTGCGGGCGCTCGTCACGCACGACGAGACGACCACGCTGCCCGACACGCTCGTGGTGCACAGCCTTGAGACGAACGCGACCGCCGAAAGTGGCGATGCGGATGCGATCCTGACGGATGCCGAGGGGAGAGTCGTGGTCTCGCGCCGGCTCGTGGACCTTGGCATGGTGACGCTCATCGGGATCGATGTCACCAACCGCAACCTGATCGACCGGGGTTTGCCCGCGATGGACGCGTTCTGGCACCGGGTGCTGGGCAAGCGGGGCCGGGTCATGGAGCGGACCACCGGGAACTCGACCCTGCTCCTGAACCGGGAGATTCGCGCGTTCGATGCGGACATCGGAACAGCGATTTCTTCGAGCGGCTCCGCTGGCGCGGCGCTGCTCCTGGGCTTTGCGGTCTTTGGGCTCTACTGGGCGCTGGCCGGCCCGGTCGGGTACACGGTGCTGGCCAAGATCGGCATCAAGAAGCACTCCTGGATGCTCTTTGTCCTGGCGATCGGGCTCTTTACGTTCATCGGCTGGGGAGGCGTGGCGATCCTGAGGCCCAGGCAGGCCAGCATCAAGGAAATCGCCTTTCTCGACGCGGTCGAGGGCACGGTCACCCAGCGCGTCCGGGCGTTCGGGAGCGCGTTCATCCCCGGCTACAGCGACGCGGGCATCCGCGCAGGGTCGCCCGCCGAGGCGGAATATTCCGAGTTCCACCCGATCGTCACCCAGTGGTCCGAGCAGTTCAACTCGATCCTGACGACCGCGGCCTTCCCGGATGCGCGGGCGTACAGCGTTTCGGCGCGCGACCCGGACCGGATGCGCTTCCCGGCGCGTGCCACCGAGAAGCGTTTCCGGCTCGATTGGGCGGGCGAGCGGCGATGGCCCATGCCCCGCGCGATCTCGGATGACGGCTCGCCCGGGCGCATCCGTCTCGATGGTGCAGGACGCCCGATCGGGAATCTCGTACACGACCTGCCCGGGCCGCTCCGCAACGCGGTGATCGTGGTGGTTGGCGAGCAGATCAAAGTCGGCAATGCCACGGGGCAGCCCGTTGTGTCGGGGTACCGGGCGTATCGCTACACCGCGGCGGGGGGAAGCTGGCTCCCGGGTTCGAGTCTGGATCTCTCGTCGCTCGAGGGCGAGGACCCATCCGCGCAGAACAGAACCTTGTCGTATTTCGACGACCTAATTAGCCGGGCCCGCACGCTCACGCCGGGCTTCGGCACCCCGCGCACGGACGGATCGGACAACGACAGACTCGTCGCCTCTGCCTTCGTTTCCCAGCTCGCCCCGCCTCAGGAGAACGACCGGAGCGAGGCGATCGCGGGCGTCCGCCGACTCACGCACGGGCTCGACCTCGGGCGGTGGCTCACCCAGCCCTGCGTCATCGTGGTCGGTGTAGTCGAGATCCCGCCGGGCGACGACGCGACCAACCCGATCCCCGTCTATCTGCAGCGCGGCGGCAACTGGTCCGAGCTCGACTGGTCTGGCAAGGTCGTGGTGCGCTGGGTGTACCCGCTCGAACCCGATCCGCCCGTCTGGGCCCCTGACACCGCAAACTGAGTTCCAAACCGAGGCACTATCCGCATGGCGATGATCGAAACCATCAACCTGACCAAACGCTATGGCGATCTCGTCGCGCTGGATAACCTCAACCTCACGATCGAGGAGGGCGCGTGCTACGGGTTCATCGGGCCCAACGGCGCGGGTAAAACCACGACGATCAAGATCCTGGCGACGCTTCTCAAGCCCACGAGCGGGCAGGCGAACGTGAACGGATTGACCATCGGCTACCAGAACCGCGAGATCCGCCCACGCATCGGATACGTGCCCGACTTCATGGGCGCGTACGAGGACATGGTGGTCCAGGAGTACCTGGAGTTCTTCGCCGCCGCGTACAACATCAACGGCGATCAGCGCAAGAAGGTGGTTCTCGACGTGCTCGAATTGACTGACCTGACCTATAAGGCAACCGCCGAGGTGAACAGCCTGAGCCGCGGCATGCAGCAGCGGCTCTCGATCGCGCGCGTGCTGCTGCACGACCCGAAGGTCCTGCTCATGGACGAGCCCGCCAGCGGCCTGGACCCCCGCGCCCGGATCGAGATCCGCGAGCTGCTCAAGGAACTGCGCCGGATGGGCAAGACGATCCTGATCAGCTCGCACATCCTGCACGAGCTGGCCGAGCTCTGCAATCAGGTCGGGATCATCGAGCGGGGCAAGCTGCTCTTTTCGGGCAACGTCAACGAGGCGATCCGTCGCGCGAAGGTGGGGCGGACGTTCCACATCTTGCTCACCGACCGCTCGCGCCCGGCGGCGGAGATGCTCACCAAGGTCCCCGGGGTCCGGAAGGTGACGCTCCGCAAGGCCGAGGACAAGGAGGTCGAGGCGGCGGGGGACGGGAACGTCATCGAGGTGATCTTCGAGGACAACACCCCGACCGCGCCCAGCGACATCCCGAGCATGCTCGTCAACGCGGGCTATCGGATCAACGGCTACGGCGAGGAGCCCGTCAACCTCGAAACCGCGTTCATGCGCCTGACCCAGGGCATCGTGCAATAAGCCCACGGATTGGGATCCGTGGGCTTGGGGTCTGAATCCTCGGGACCTCTCGGTGGTACGATTCAATTCTGACTGTTCGAACCGACTCCGGAGACCTCACATGCCCCGCACCGCACGCTCGATGCTCCTGCTCGCGATGTTTTTCGCCTCGCCCGCGCTCGCCCAGATCGGTGAGCCGCCCGCGACCGAGGTCCGCCCGGTCACGGACACGGTCCAGGGCACCGAGATCCGCGACGACTACCGCTGGCTCGAGGGCGACGACAAGGGCAACATGACCCAGGAGCTGGGCGCCTGGACCGATGCGCAGAACGACTACACACGCCGGGCGCTCGACTCGATCCCGGGGCGCACTGAGCTCGAAGCGAGACTCCGCGAGCTGATGGAGATCCCGCTCGTCTCGGCGCCGCGCATGTTCGGCGACATGTACTTCTACAACCGCCGCGAGGGCTCGATGCCCCAGTCGCTTATCTGCGTGAAGCAGGGTCTCGATGGCGATGAGAAGGTCCTCCTCGATCCGCAGCAGATCGATCCGACGGGCCTGACCACCGTCGCCTGGACCGCGCCCAACCCCGACGGCTCGCTCATGGCCTTTGGCATGTACCGCGCGGGCGATGAGAACTCGACGCTCTATGTCATGGACGTCCACGCGGGCGAGTGGCTCGCAGAAGAGATCCCGGGCAAGGTCAATCTCGACGAGTGGCTCCCCGATTCCTCGGGCTTCTACTACTCGGCGCTCGAAGACACCGATGACGCGTACTCGGGCGTCACACGCTTCCACAAGCTCGGCACGCACCACCGCCAGGACCGCGCGCTCTTCCGCCAGCACGAGCTCGCGACGTTCTACGGCGACATGGACTACTCACCCGAGAAACTCAAGCAGCTCTCGACCACCTGGGGCCCGTGGATCACGCCCTCGGACGACGGACGCTGGGCGCTCGTGGGCTACTGGACGGGCACGAGCAGCTTCGACATGTGGGTGACCGACCTCGAGCAGTGGTACGCGACTGGCGATCTCGAACTCGTGCCCGCGGCGATCGGCAAGTCGGGCCGGCCCGGCTCGGTGAATTTCGAGGGCGACACGGTCTTCATGGAAACCACCGTCGGCGCGCCCAACGGCCGGGTCGTGGCGATCGACCTGAACCACCCCGAGTACGAGAGCTGGAAAGACATCATCCCCGAGGACCCCAAGCTCGTCCTGAGCGGCGCGGGCTTTGCAAATGGGATCATCGCCGCGGACTACCTCGACGCCGCCAAAACGCGGATCGACCTCTTTGATACCAAGGGCCGCGCGCTGGGCGAGCTGCCCCTGCCCGGCATCGGCACCGGCGGGCTCTCGACCAAGGACGACCGCACCGAGGCGTTCCTGACCTTTACCAGCTACAACATGCCCACGAGCATCTACCACATCGACCTGGCGCACGCGGACGCCGAGCCCGATCTCTGGGCGCGGGCGGACGTCAAGGTCAACCCCGACATCGTCGATGTGAAGCAGGTCTGGTACGAATCCAAGGACGGCACGCCCGTCAGCATGTTCATCATCGCGCCCAAGGGCATCGAGCTGAACGGCGACAACCCGACGATCCTCTACGGCTACGGCGGGTTCAACATCAGCATGACGCCGGGCTTCAGCTCGACCATGTTCCCGTGGTACGAGGCGGGCGGCGTATACGCGGTCGCCAACCTGCGGGGCGGGGGCGAGTACGGCGCCCAGTGGCACGAGGATGGGATGTTGGGCAAGAAGCAGAATGTGTTCGACGACTTCATCGCCGCCGCCGAGTATCTGATCGACAACAAGTACACGAACCCGAAGCGCCTGGGCATCGCGGGCGGGTCCAACGGGGGGCTGCTGACCGGCGCGGTGCTCGCGCAGCGGCCCGATCTCTTCGCGGCGGTCGAGTGCCACGTGCCGCTCTTGGACATGCTCCGCTACCAAGACTTCCTGATGGCCCGCTACTGGGTGCCCGAGTACGGCTCATCCGAGGACCCGGAGCAATTCAAGACGCTCATCGCGTACTCGCCCTACCAGAACATCAGGAAGGGCGTCGAGTACCCGGCGACCTTCCTGACCGCGGGCGAGAACGACAGCCGCGTCCACCCGATGCACGCCCGCAAGATGGCGGCGATCATGCAGGCGAGCACGACGGCCAGCCCGTCGGAGAAGCCCGTGCTCCTCTGGGTCGACCGCGAAGCGGGCCACGGCGGCGGCAAGAGCCTCGACCAGCAGATCCGCGACATCGCGGATCGGCGCATCTTCATGATGCGGCAGCTCGGGGTGATCGAGGAATAATTCCCGGTGCCACCACCCATCTCCGATGGGTGGTGCTCCGATCGTGAAGCTCCAACCGCGAACCAGCTCTCAGTGGCGGAGGCTTCCAGCCTCCGCCGTTTCTTTGGTCTGTTGGGCTTGGTGGGGGCGGCGTCCCGCCGCCCATCTACACACTCTTCATCGCCAAGTGATCGAACACATCCAGTATGCTCTCGCCTACCGATCGCGTCCCGGGCAGGCCGGGATCCGACTTCCCGGCGATCTTGAACGTGCTTAGGAGATACTCGGCCTCGTCGCGATCCAGACCGTACAGGTGTAGGTACGCCGCATCGAGCTCCGCGAGCAGGTCGGCTCGCTCCTGCGATTTCCAATGGTTGAGCCGCCCACCCTCGGCGTCACCGCCCGTAAAATCGCAAGTCTCTGCCAGCGGCAGCATGTCGACGGCCGTGCAGGACAATTTGAGTACGCGTTCGCTGATCCACTCTTCGAGTGTCCTCTTCGGGTCCCAAGGGCACCGCTCTGCATAGCGGTGAGGCGGGAGCGTTGGGAGTTGTTCGACGATGAAATAATTCAGCGTCACGGCACCAAGTTTCTGCCTAGCCACGAAATCATAAGCAAACGAGTTCAGATTGGCGAGCAGACAGCACTGGATTCGCCAACTTTGGTCCGAATGAATGAGCACAAAGTGATTTGTAAATCCAACGGCAGGTACAAAGCTCGCAATCATAGTCCTGCGATTGGTTGCACTCGTAATATCTTTGAAACCCATCACTGCGGGAGGAAGGCTCGTGCCTGTATCAAATCCGTTGGCGACTTCGCTTGTGGAGACCCAGTACCGAGGAAAGACCTCGAAACGTAGATCAGAATGATCTGCCTCGCTCGTGTCTGCGGTTTGACCTTGACGCATCCAGTTCGACGCATCGACAAGAACACCTGCCGCTCGATGGTCATACGCCTGCACCATCTTGGCCTCATAGACTGGCAGGTAGGTCTTTTTCCCCTTGACGAACCGGTTGCCATCCAAAGTGTATTTCTTCGCCTTCAGATCAGCGGGCTCGGCGAAGAGTTCGGCGTCGTTGGTCTGGTGAAACATTGTATAAAACTTCAGCTTCCACTCATTCGCGATTGGCTTTCGATCCCTGCGGATGAGCACGGGCACACGCTTGTAGATCGCTCTGGTCAGCTCAGCATCGCGAC
>JBGSIX010000105.1:0-9137 GCA_041742315.1 Phycisphaerales bacterium
GGCGCGGTGGCGCTTGGGGCGGTGGCGCTGGGCATCGCGGGGTACAGGCTCCGGGCGTCGTCGGGCGAGGCCGAGTTGCAGGCGGTAACGGTGCGGAACGAGACGAACGCGCTGATCCTGAGCAAGCTGGGGGATCGGGCCGACCCGGTGTACCCGATGCTCTCGCTCCAGTCGATGCTGGACGCCGAGCGTCAGGCGATCAATTCACGCCAGAAGCTGACCGAGGTGCACGCGGTGCTGCCGGCGATCGACGACATCCAGTTCGCGATGGCCAGCGGCATGCGCGGCGTGCAGCTGATGCGGCTCGTGGTCGATCAGACCTCGCTCTTGATCGACATGGAGAGCGAGACGACCCAGCAGGCCGAGACGGCGTCGGACCTGCTCAACGGCGCGACGCAGGGGATCGACTGGGACCGCGGCTCGATGCGCCCGGGCACGAGCGGCAAGACGCGCGTGAGCGTCACGGGCTACTGGGCCGCGCCCAAGGCGGAGCCGGGATCATGAGCGGGCTGAGCGACCAGGAAAGGCTGGAGATGCTGCGCCGGGCGGCGGGCGCGGAGCGGCGCAACAGCCCGCGTTCGCTCGTATTTCTGGCGGTCGTGGTGCTTTTGGTCGCCGGGGTGTACGCGGGCCTGGGCTGGACGGGCCGGAGCGGGTCGCTCAAATCGTTCCGCGCGGCTCAGCGGTCGCAGGATCTGGTCCGCGTGCAGCTCGACGAGCTGGATGCGCTCCGGTCGCCCTCGTCGGCGGACGTGGTTCAGGTGCATGAGAGGCTGGTAAGCCCGGTAACTCTGCTGCAACAGGCCGCAGAGAAGGTAGAGATTGCCAAGCCCGAGTACGATTCGGAGCGCAGCGAATCAGACTCGGGCTCAACACACCGAAGAATAATCAGGTTCAAGCCCATGCGCCTGGAATCTGCGGGTGATGCGCTGCGCTGGGCACAGCAGGTGGAAGACGACATCCCGGGGATGCGGGTCTACAGCATGGATTTCAACGCCGCCCGGGACCGCAGGGGCTGGGATGTCACGGTGCAGTTCTCTCGTCTGGAGAAGAAACAGTGAGCACGAAACGCTACATCGGGAAGTCTGAGCTCGGCATTCTGGTCCTTGGCCTTTCGCTCATCGCGGGCGGGTGCCAGAGCTTGGGCAATCGCGGGCCGGCGCGCCCGGGCCCCGTCGCCAGCGGGGACATCAACAAGGCGCGCACGCTGACGAGCCAGGCGGACGAGGCGTACCGCAAGGGCCGATTCGAGCAGGCGGACATGCTCTACCGCGAGTCGCTGGAGATCTTCCCGAACCAGACGGGCGCGTGGAACAACCTGGGCAACGTACTGATGGCGCAGAAGAACTACGTGGACGCGCAGGCCGCGTTCATGCGGGCGATCGACCTGGAGCCCGGCAGGCCCGAGCCCTACACGAGCCTGGGCCGACTCTGGCTCGAAGCGGACTACGCCGAGGAAGCGATCGAGCACTTCAACAAGGCGCTGGCGATCGATCCGCGCTGGCTCCCGGCGATGCGGGGCAAGGCGGCAGCGCTGCACATGCTCGCCCGCGCGACGCCCGACTACGTCTCGATGCTCAAGACCGCGCTCCTGCTCGAGACGGACGCCGAGTGGCGCAAGTTCTTCGACCGCGAGCGGAGCCGGGTCGAGCAGGCGCTGGCCTACGACGGGTAAACACAGAATGCCAGATCGCAGATTTCCAGAGGGCCGGATGAACAGAATCATCTGGCTCTTTGGCTCTCTGGAATCTGGAGCTTGGGTCAGAGCAGTTTCGCCGCCAGGCTTGCCAGCTCGGAGCGTTCGCTCTTGGCGAGGGTGACGTGGCCCACGATGCCGACGTTTTTCATCTGTTCGACGGCATAACTGAGCCCGTTGGAGGCCTTGTCCAGGTACGGGTTGTCGATCTGCCCGATGTCGCCCGTCAGGACGATCTTGGTGCCCTCGCCGACGCGGCTGATGATGGTCTTGACCTCGTGGGGGGTGAGGTTCTGGGCCTCGTCGACGATCATGAACTGGTGCGGGATGGATCGGCCTCGGATGTAGGTCAGCGGTTCGAGGACGAGCTGGCCCCCGGCCATGAGCTGCTCGATGCGCTGCTCGGTGGAGTGGCTGTCGGCGACCTCGTGCTGCCCGCCGCGGGTGGAGAGGAGATAGCTGAGGTTGTCGAAGATGGGCTGCATCCAGGCGAAGAGCTTCTCGTCCTTGTCGCCCGGGAGGTAGCCGATGTCCCGGCCCATGGGCATGATGGGGCGCGCGACGAGGAGTTTCTCGTAGCGGTCGTCGAGGAAGACCTTGGCCATGCCCGCGGCGATGGCGAGCAGCGTCTTGCCCGTGCCCGCCGAGCCCAGGAGCGTGACGAGGCGGATCTCGTCGTCGAGGAGCAGGTCGAGGGCCATGGTCTGCTGGACGTTGCGCGCCAGGATGCCGTAGACGGGTTTGCGAGGGCCGGTAACGGGGATCACGGAATCGGTCTCGGCGAGCCTTCCGGCGAGGCGGCGCGCCATGCCGGTGTGGTTGGGGTCGCTCTCGTCCTTGAGGATGACGAACTGGTTGGCCTTGATCTCGCGGCTTGAGAACGAGCCGTCGGCGTTCTCGACCTTGAGATGGGGCCCAAGGCGTGAGATGTCCAGTTGCTTGTCGTGGTAGAGATCGTCGATGATCTGGCCCGGGACGGTCAGCTCGAAGTAGCCCGTGTAGAGGCGGTCGGCGTCGACCTTCTGGTTCTCGAAGTCCTCGGTTTTGATGCCCAGCGCATCGCTCTTGATACGCGCGGAGAGGTCCTTGGAGACGAAGACCGCCGGCTCGCCCGCGAGCTTGAGCGCGTAGGCGACGGCGATGATGTGGTTGTCGGGCATGTCCTTGCCGATGGCGGCGGGGCGCGCGGGGTCGGTGACGTCCACGCGGATGGTGCCCGCCTGGCCGTTGGCTAGGAAGGAGGAGGGGTTGAACTCCGGGGTCGCCGGGAGGCTGCCCCAGCGGACGCCCTCGGTGAGCTTGCCCAGCGGGCGGAGCCGGTCGAGGTGGCGGATGCACTGGCGCGCGGAGCGGCCGATGTCGTCCTCGCGGCGTTTCATCGTGTCGAGCTCTTCGATCACGGGGTAGGGGATGACGACGTGGTTGTCCTCGAAGACGAAGAGGGCGTTGGGGTTGTGGAGGAGGACGTTGGTGTCCAGGACGAAGTGCTTGATGAGGCCGTCGTAGTTGGGTTCCGAGCCCTTGGCGGGCGCGGGGTTGGCAGTGTCAGGCATCGCGATCCATCGCTCCGGTTGAGCCGGCATCCGCCGACTGTGATTGGGCTGTCAGAGAGTTCCCGGCTGGATCATATCGGCGGGGACGATCTGGGGCTGGGGTTCTACCGGAACCACGATCGGCGCGGGCTTTGAGGGCCAGAACGCGGCGATCGTGAGCGTCAGGCCCATCGCGATGGCGATCCCGGTCTTGACGAACGTCGCGGCGACCCGGCCCGCGGCGGCTCCGGCGCCGGCCTTGGTCGATTCCTTCCACGTGCGGTCCGCGTTGCGCTCGAGCATCACCGCCAGGATCGCGGCCCCGAGGATGCCGCCCAGGATCGTGCCCAGGATCGGAATGGGAATGAAGATCGAGCCAGCGATCGCGCCCAGGATGCCTCCTACGAGCGCGCCGGTCATGCCCGCCTTGCCCGCGCCGCCCACCTTGGCGCCCGCGACCGAGCCCGCGAGGTCGGCGATCTCCGCGGCGAGCACGAAGCCCGCCGCGACGACGACGATCCACCATGAATAGATATCAGGCGTGACGACTTTGGCGATCAGCGCGATCAGGAGCATGAACCACGTGCCCGGGAGCGTCACGAGCGTGAGACCCACGCCCACGATTGAGCAGAGCGCGACGAGCGATGCAACGAACCAGACCACGCGAGAGCTCCCCTGCCGAACGCGCCCGGATCAGGACGCCGATGTGCTGTTTTCTTCTTCGGATTCCGCGCTCTCGGCTTGCTCGGCCTGCTCGGCTTCAAAGCGCTGGGCGTCTTCCTCGGCGAAGTCCTCGGGGCGGGCGGCGCGGTGCATCTCAAGGTACCAGGCCTCGAGCGGCTCGTACTGGTAGAGATCGAGCTTGATTTCCTTGCCACCCAGCTGCGGGTGCTCTGGCTTGACCTTGAGGAAGACGAGGAACTTGTCCCACTTGCGGCGGTCGAAGACCTCGATATCGCCCGGCTCAACGGAAGCGCCGCCCGGGACGCCGAGCCGAAGCGAGGCGGGCTCCCAGGTGTACTTCTTCGAGGCGACGGCGACGATGTGGATGAGCATCCAGAGCCCGCCGCCGAAACCCAGGATGGTAAAGAGCCACTGCACGGGGATGTCATAACTCGCGAGCGGCTTGGGCTGGCTCGTGGTGGTCCAGATCTGGTCGAGCGCGGCGAGTGTGTCGCGGGGGCGCTGGCCGAGGTCATTGGCGACGCGCTCGTTCGAGAGCCTGCCGAGCACGGCGAGCGATTTGAGCCAGGCGTGTTTGGCGAGGAGTGCTGCGTCGTCGCGCGAGCGGGACGAGGTACCCGCGGCGGACTGGGAGAGCTCGCTGAGCCGGCTTTCGAGATCTTTCATGTGCTCGGATGCGGTCATGCCCGCGGGGATGCCGAGTTCGCCGGTCAGGCTGCTGGCTTCGTTGGACTTGCTGAGGTACTGGTGCAGGTGCCAGGAGGCGGAGGCCTCGCCGCGCTTGGGGTAGGCGATGGTGGCGTCGTAGAGGCCGTAGAGACCGAAGCCCACGAGCAGGACCATGAAGACGGTCATTTTCATGACCCACTTGCGGGCGAGCTTGGTGGTCTGCCCGGCGGCTTGGGTGTCTTGCTGATCGGTCATCCGTGCGTGCTCCGCGGCATGAAGGAGAATCGGTGGTGTCTCAGAGTTGTATGTCGGCCGGGTCCTTGGGAGGGAATCAGTCTGAGGAGCGATCCTGGAAGGCGTCGTTCCACCATTTTTTGGCCCAGAGCCTGCCGCCGGCGGTGCGGAGGAGAGGATCGAAGCCGCCTTGGCTCGTTTCACGTTTGGGGATGCGCGGATGGGGCCTGCCGGTCTTGAAGGCGTGCGTGAGCCAGATCTCGTGGTTCCGGCGGTACATCGCGCCCCGGTCGCGGATGGTCTTTCGTGCGAAGGGGTTCCACATATGAGCCGGATTCTACCACGGAGGCCCTTCGGATTCCCGAACACGGACCGGCCATGAGCAACGAGGGATCGCGAATTCCGTATGCTTCATCCGTGCTGGAATCGCATCTGTGTGCTGGTTGCGGGAGAGAGCTTCGCGCGGTCGCGGCACCGCCCGATCCGGTGTACGCGCTGCCGGTGTGCGTCTGCCCGGGGTGCGGGCTGGCGTGCGTCAGGCGCAAGCACAGGCTCCGCACGCACCCAATCGCGTTCCGCAGACTCGACCGCGCGTTCAACAGGCTCGCGCTCGGTGCGTTCGTGGTGCTGCTCTCGGCGGGGACATCGCTTCTGATCGCGGTGTTCATGTCGCTCCAGTCGGAGCGCTCGGGCAGGGGGCCCTTTGCCGCCACGCTCGGCGCGATCAAGAGCGCCCCGCCCGAGGAACTGCTCTCGATCGGGCTGGCGGTGGGCGCGGTCGGGATGATCGTGGCGATCTCGGGCGTCCTGCTCGGTCGGCTGCTCGGACACTGGCGGGTGAATGATCTGCTCATTGGATGGGCCGTGGTGCTCGTGGTCGTTTCGCTGGTGCCCACGTTCGTTGAGATCGCTCGGTGGGATGTGCCGGCGCGGGCGCACGATCTCGCCTCGCGCTGGCCCGACCGGCTCCAGGCGCTGGCGATGTGCTGGGGGGCGACGGCTCTGGGCGTCTTGATCGATCGATCGACGCGCAAACCGAGCGGGAAGAACCACAGGCTCAGACGCTCGCTCAAGTGGGCACGAAGGCAGCAGGCACGGAGACGCGCGGGATGACGCAGAACGCACAGGAAACGCCCGTCTCGATGATCGAGGGCGATCGGCTCTGTACGGGGTGTTCCTACAACCTGCGCGGGCAGACGGTGGTCAGGGAGCCCCACTACGGCCTGTTCATCGCGCGATGCCCCGAGTGCGGCACGCCCGCGGCGCTGCAGGAATACCCGCTGCTTGGGCGCTGGCCCGGGCGGATCAAGGTCTTCGTCTCGCTCGCGTACGCGGTCACGTGTCTCTTCGCGCTCTTCGTGACATTCATGATCCTGATGGGCATGACCGCGGCGCTCTCGGAGTCGACCAACGACGATCTGGCCAACACGATCGCGCAGCAGTGGGCCGACTACGTGAACGCGGAGGAGGCCGAGGGGAACACGCCGCTCAAGAACATGCCGCTGTACAACCAGGCGCTGCGGGACCAAACGACCAACAAGCTCGTGCCTTACATCTGGAACTATGTCGACCGCGACTGGTGGGAGCGTACGGGCACGAGCCAGAGCCTGATGTCGCACATCAAGCACATCGCTTCCGAGATGCGCGGCGTGATCGTGCTGATGGGGATCTCCCTTTTCCTTGGGGGCACGGTCTGGGCGGTGCTGCTGCTCGCGGCTCGTCCGAGGGTGATCTATGTCTTTGCGCTCCTGCCCGCTGGATTTGTCCTGACGTTCCTCTTCTCGGGCACGCTCGACAGCAACGGCGTCAACGGCTGGGACACGGCCTCGGGCCTGGCGCAGAGCGATGCGTTCCTCGCGGGCACAATCGTGGTGCTCACGACGTGGCTCGTCTGCGGCGGGCTCGGGATCCAGTTCGGTCGGCCTCTGGCGAGGCTCGCAGCCCGGGCGCTGCTCCCGCCCACGATGCGTGGGCCGCTGGCGGAGCTGTGGTTCACGGACGGGAAGCGCTTGCCGCCCAGCACGCGCGCGCCGCGTACGCTGTATCCGGAGACGCAGAAGGCCGGACAGGTCTGAGCGCGTCTCGGGGAGCGGCGAATGGGCAGGCCCCGGATTGTGATCGTCGGCGGCGGTTTCGGCGGTCTCAGCGCCGCACGCGTGCTGAGCAGGTGCGACGCCGACGTCGTGCTGATTGATCGGCGGAATCACCATCTTTTCCAGCCCCTGCTCTACCAGGTCGCCACAGCGGGGCTGAGCCCCTCGCAGATCGCGGTGCCGATCCGCAACCTCTTTGCGCGGCGCAAGAACGTCGAGGTGCGCATGGAAGAGGTGATCTCGATCGACGCGGACGCGAAACTCGTGCGCACCGCGCGGGGCGAGGAGCGGTACGACTCCCTCATCATCGCGGCGGGCTCGGTGAACTCGTACTTCGGTCACAACGACTGGGCTCGGCACGCGCCGGGGCTCAAGTCGATCGAGGACGCGCTCGATATCCGCAGGCGCTTTCTGGTGAGCTTCGAGCGAGCCGAGATCGAGCCCGACGAGGCGAAGCGGCAGGCGCTCATGACCTTCGTCCTCATCGGGGGCGGGCCGACGGGTGTGGAGCTCGCGGGCGCACTGGCGGAGATCGCCCGGAAAAGCCTGCCCGCGGACTTCCGGCGCGCGGACACCTCCAAGACGCGCATCCTGCTCGTCGAGGCGGGCGAGCGTTTGCTGGCGGCGTTCGATGCGGACCAGTCCGAGCGCGCCCGGCGCGACCTCGTCGGCATGGGCGTCGAGGTGCGTCTCAAGACACGCGCGACGATGATCGACGAACAAGGCGTCACGCTTCATTCGGACGAGGCGGGCGACGAGCGGGTCGATGCGGGCGCGGTGTTCTGGGCTGCGGGAGTGGCGGCGGAGCCCGTGGCCAAGACGATCCAAGTGGATGCCCACGACCGCTCGGGGCGCATCCGCGTCGAGCCCGACCTGAGCGTGCCCGGGCACCCCGAGGTCTTCGCGGTGGGCGACATCGCCAAGGTCGTGGACGCCAGCGGCAAGGAAACACCGGGCGTCGCGCAGGGCGCGATGCAGATGGGCACGCACGCGGGCCGGATCATCGCGCACGAGATCAGACACGGCCAACGCCCACCGAGCGACAGGCCCAAGTTCCGCTACAGGGACAAAGGGAACATGGCGACCATCGGCCGCCGCCGAGCGGTCGCGGACTTTGGCTGGCTCAAGATCGCGGGCATGCCCGCGTGGCTGCTCTGGGCGTTCGTGCACATCGCCTTCCTGATCGGGTTCCGCAACAAGTTCGTGACGATGTTCGAATGGGTCTACTCGTACGTCACCTTCCGCCGGGGCGCCAGGCTCATCACCGGGAACACGGACGACCCGGGAGAAACGAGCGACGCGTGCCACTGACCCGTTCCGACGGGTCAGTGCGACCCCTGCATTCATCACTGACCCGCAAGCGGGTCAGTGGCACGCCCCCTAAACTCCGGGACCACACGGAGACCAGGCCATGAGCACGTTCGACACACGCACCGACGCCACACTCAAGCAGCTCGCCGACAGCGGGCAGTACAAGCACCTTCAGATGCTCGACTCGCCCATGGACGCGGTCGTCAAGATGCGGATGGCCGACGGCTCGTTCCGCGACACGCTCTGCTTCTGCAGCAACAACTACCTGGGACTGGCCAACCACCCCGAGGTCGTCGAGGCCGGCATCAAGGCGCTCCGCGACTACGGCGCGGGCACGGCTTCCGTCCGCTTCATCTGCGGCACGTTCACGCCCCACGAGAAGCTCGAACGCACCATCGCCAAATACATGGGCACCGAGTCGAGCTACACGTTCGTCAGCTGCTGGAACGCGACCGAGGCGCTCTTTCCCACGTTCTGCGAGGAGGGCGACTGCATCGTCTCCGACGAGCTCAATCACGCGTGCATCATCGACGCGATGCGACTGACGCCCGTCATCAAGAAGGGCGTCAAGAAGAAGGTCTACAAGCACTCCGACATGGACAGCCTGCGCGAGAAGCTCGCCGAGTGCGAGCGGGACCCGGAGATCAATGGGCAGATCTGGGTCGTGACCGACGGCGTGTTCAGCATGGAGGGCGACATCGCCAAGCTCCAGATGATCCGCGCGCTCTGCGACGAGTTCGATGCCAAGCTCGTCGTCGACGACTCGCACGGCCACGGCGTGATGGGCGACACGGGCCGAGGCACGCACGAGTACTGCGGGCTCGTCAACGCCGACGGCTCGGCCAAGATCGACTACTTCACCGGCACGCTCGGCAAGGCCCTGGGCGGCGGCGCGGGCGGGTTCATCGCGGGCCCGAG
>JBGSIX010000106.1:0-6735 GCA_041742315.1 Phycisphaerales bacterium
ACGATCTGGGCCCGCCGCGAGGACACGGGCCGATGGACCCGCGCGATGGTCGGCCAGGCCGACGACATCGGCGCCGCCGAGCCCGTCTCATTCCACATCATCAAAAAGGACCTCGACGCCTCCTGGATCGACCACGAGAAGCAGGAAGTCGTCAACGCCACCGGGCGATACGCCAAGGGCCGGATCTACGGCAGCGCCGAGCTCCTGGGCGTCGACCTGCTCTTTACGGGCAACCCCTACGCGAGCGAACTCAACGCCCAGAAACTCGAGTTCGTCGGCACCGAGAACGTCGAAGGCACACTCTGCGACGTCGTCCGCGCCGAGTACGGCGGGCGGGCCCTCGCCAAGCGTTGGTTCATCGCCTCGGGCGACAAGTTCCCCCGCCGCATCGTCGAAGAGCTGATGGAAGGCGCCGAGCGGATCTACGACTTCTCGCAGGTCCAGATCGATACCGAGATCGAGGCCTCCCGCTTCGAGCTCGAAGCGCCCAAGACCTACACCGTGGTCAACCTGCCCGAGCGGCGCACCGCCGTCAACGCACCCGTCGGCGCCGAACCCATCGTTGCCGATCCGAGCACCGAGCCGGGCCAGATCTACGGCTCCGCCGTCGGCGACACGGGCACGCCCTTCACCGCCGAGGACATCTTCGGCACCTCCTACAACAGCGAAGACTACATCGGCAAGCCGCTCGTCCTCTTCTTCTGGGCGAGCTGGCTCCCCAACACCCCCGCGACCGTCGGCGACATTTTCACGATCCAGGATCACCTTGGCGAGGACGGCAAGCTCCTCACCCTCGCCCTCCGCGAACGCCAGCCCGAGAACGCCAGCAACATCATCCTCGATAAGGAACGCGACGACATCGTGGTCATCACCAACGGCGGCCGCGTCGGCGGCGCCTACAACGTCGCCCGCGTCCCGGTCGTCGTCGTCCTCGATCAAGAAGGCAAGATCGTCTACCGCAACGAGGACTACAACCCGGGCGAGACCATCGACGAGGTTCTCAAGCTGCTCGACAAGCTCAAGGGCTGATCAACACGTCGCACCACCAAAGACAAAGGGCCGGCCCCACGCGGGACCGGCCCTTGTTCATTTCACGCTCGATGCGCCTTAGCCGTGACGGATCGCCGCCTGCGCCGCCGCGAGCCTGGCGATGGGCACACGGAAGGGCGAGCAACTGACGTACGCCAGGCCCACGCGGTGGCAGAAGTCCACGCTGGCCGGGTCGCCGCCGTGCTCGCCGCAGATGCCGACCTTGAGCTCGGGGTTGCCCTCCCTGCCGCGGTCGAAGCCCATCTGTACGAGCTGGCCCACGCCCTCCTGATCGAGGCTCTGGAACGGGTCGACGTGCAGGATCCCCTTGTGGATGTAGTCGGGCAGGAAGGTGTTCACGTCGTCGCGTGAGTACCCGAAGGTCAGCTGCGTCAGGTCGTTGGTGCCGAAGCTGAAGAAGTCGGCCTGCTTGGCGATCTCGTCGGCGGTCAGGGCCGCGCGGGGGATCTCGATCATCGTGCCGATCTTGATGTCCAGGCGCTTCTTGTAATCGTGCTCCTTCTTGACGCTCTCGATCACGCTCTCGACCTCCTTGCGGAGCATCTTGAGCTCAGAGACCGTGCCCACGAGCGGGATCATGATCTCGGGCATCGCCTTGACGCCCTCGGCGACGCACTCGATCGCCGCCTCCACGATCGCGCGGACCTGCATCCGCAGGATCTCGGGGTACGTCACCGCGAGTCGGCACCCGCGATGGCCCAGCATCGGGTTCAGCTCGTGCAGCATCGAGACCCGCTGCTTCACTTTGGCCAGCGTCACGCCCATCGTCGAAGCCAGCTCCTTCTGCTGCTCCGCCTCGTGGGGCAGGAATTCGTGCAGGGGCGGGTCCAGCAGGCGGATCGTCACGGGCAACCCGTCCATCGCGCGGAAGATCCCGATGAAGTCGTCCCGCTGGAAGGGCAGGAGCTTGGCAAGCGCCGCCTCGCGGTCCGAAACCGTCTCAGACAGGATCATCTCGCGCATCGCCTTGATGCGCGGCCCCTCGAAGAACATGTGCTCGGTCCGCGTCAGCCCGATGCCCTTGGCGCCGAACTCACGAGCCCGCGCCGCGTCCGCCGGCGTGTCCGCGTTCGTGCGGACCGCCATCGTCGCGTACTTGTCCGCCCACCGCATCACCTTGGCAAAGTCGCCGCTGATTCCGTCCGGCTCTATCGTCGGAATCGCACCATCCAGGACTTCACCATTTGATCCGTCAATGGAGATGGTGTCCTTGCGAGTGTATTTCTGTCCCCCAACGGTAAATTCACCCTTTGCGGCATCGATCTGAATCTCACCCGCGCCAGCGACGCAGCACTTGCCCCAGCCGCGGGCGACGACCGCCGCGTGGCTCGTCATGCCGCCCGTCGAGGTCAGGATGCCAACCGCCGAGTGCATGCCGTCGACGTCCTCGGGGCTCGTCTCCTTGCGTACGAGGATGACGCTCTCGCCGGCACGACTCCGATCGACCGCTTCTTCGGCCGTAAATGCGGGCTTGCCCACCGAAGCGCCCGGGGATGCGGGAAGTCCTCTGGCAATGACTTTCGAAAGCGATCGCTTCTTCGGGTCGAAGTAGGGCAAAAGCAGCTGCACCAGGTCGCCCGCGGGAATGCGGAGCAGCGCCTGCTTCTCGTCGATCAGCTTCTCCTTCACCATGTCGCACGCGATCTTCACGGCGGCGGCGCCGGTCCGCTTGCCCGTGCGCGTCTGCAGCATGAAGAGGCGACCCTCTTCGATGGTGAACTCGATGTCCTGCATGTCCTTGTAGTGCTTCTCGAGCCTGGTCTTGATCTTCATCAGCTGGTCGAAGACCTTCTTGTTCCACTTCTTCATCTCGATGACGGGCTTGGGCGTGCGGATGCCCGCGACCACGTCCTCGCCCTGCGCGTTGATCAGGAACTCGCCGTAGAACGCGCTGTCGCCCGTCGAGGGGTCACGCGTGAACGCGACGCCCGTGCCCGAGGTCTCGCCCATGTTGCCGTAGACCATCGCCTGCACGTTCACAGCCGTGCCGTTGAGCCCGTGGATGCCCTCGATGCGCCGGTAGCTGATCGCCTTGTCGGCGTGCCAGCTCTTGAACACGGCCTCGATCGCAAGCTCGAGCTGCTTGAACGGGTTCTGCGGGAACTCGTCGCCCACCTGCTTGCGGTAGACCTCCTTGTACCGGTCGCACAGCTCGACGAGGCCCTCGACGGGCACCTCGGTGTCGAGGCTCACGTGGTACTTGGCCTTGATCTCAGCGAAGGCGTGCTCGAACTTCTCGTGGTGCACGCCCATCACGACGTCGCCGAACATGTTGATGAGCCGGCGATACGCGTCGTACGCGAAGCGCATGTTCCCGGTCGACATCGCCAGGCCCTGCACCGCCTCGTCGTTCAGGCCCAGGTTCAGGATCGTGTCCATCATGCCGGGCATCGAGACCATCGCGCCCGAACGCACCGACATGAGCAGCGGGTTCTTGTTGTCCCCGAACTTCTTGCCCATCTCCTTCTCGACGAGCGCCATGCCCTTGGTGACCTCGTTCATCAGGCCGTGGGGCAGACGCGAGCCGGACTCGTAGTACTTGGCGCACGTCTCGGTCGTGATCGTCATGCCGGGGGGCACGGGGAGCCCGATCGTGGTCATCTCGGCGAGGTTGGCACCCTTGCCGCCCAGGAGCGCCTTCATCGAGCCGTCGCCGTCGGTCTTGCTCGCGCCGAAGTTAAAGACCATCTTGCCGCCCTTGGCGGGCTTGGGCACGACCTTGCGCCCGCTGGCGCGGATGACCCGGCCCTGCGCCGCCTTCTTCTTGGCCGCTTTCTTGGCCGACTTGGTCGCTGTTGATTTTTTGGTGACTTTCGCAGTCGTCTCTTTCTTGGCGGACGATTTCTTCGCGGCGGGCTTCTTGGCCATCTGGAGGGATCCCCTTGGGATGAGTAAATGGGAACGGATGTCGTCTCTCTTCAGCCTGCACAGGCCGTCAAGCGGGGGCCGAAGGCCCGGATCGCTCGCATTGGGCGGCAGGAAGCCAAGTCTAGGTGGGCATCCCGCTTCGGTCGCAGATCCGGGCGATACGATCGCGCGTGAGCACGCTGGGCAGGGCCCCCTCCAAACCGATGCCGATGTCCGCCCCCGATGCCCTCGCCCGATGGCCCAAGGACACACCCCTGGCCGCCATGCTCGGCGCCGACCCGAAAAGCCCCTCGCCCTTTCTCCTGCTCGCCGAGCCCGCCCACACCGAGCGCTTCGAAACCCTCGCCGCGTTCCTCGCGGAACTCCGCTCACCCAAGGCCTGTATACAGACCGACACACCGTTCGGCCCGGGCTGGATGGTCTCGATCGCCTACCACGCCGGGCACGAGCTCGAACCCTCGGCCCGCGTCGATCGAGCCTGTATACACACGCCCGCCGTGCTCGCCGCCCGCATCGACTCGGGCCTCGTCCTCGACCAGCGCACGGGCCTGACTCACACCTTCGGCGACCATCCGCCCATCCTCGAAGAGAGCGGAATTCACACGCCCTGCACTCTCGGCCCGGTCGCGGGCCTTGAGCGCCAAACCGCGTACACCCAGGCCGTGCGCCGCGTCGTCGAGCTCATCGGCGCGGGCGACGCCTTCCAGGTGAACCTCGCCCATCGACTTTCCGCCCCGTTCACCGGCAGCGCCCGATCGCTCGCCGCGGCCCTCTGCGAGCGCCTCGCCCCCTGGCACGGCTTCTATCTCGAAACCACCTCAACCTCCCCCGCCAATGTCGCCGCGGTCGTCTCCATGAGCCCCGAGCTCTTCCTCGAACGCTCGCCCGCGGGCCGCGTCCGCACGCGCCCCATGAAGGGCACGCGCCCCGGATCCGCGCACGCCGACGAACTCTCGCTCGCGCCCAAGGACCGCGCCGAACTCGCCATGATCGTCGATCTCATGCGCAACGACCTGGGCCGCGTCTGCACGTTCGGCTCAGTCCGCGTCACACAGGACCGGATCATCGAGGCCCACGGCGGCACCGCGGCGTCCCCCGCGCTCTGGCAGGGCGTCGCCACCGTCGAGGGTCAGCTCCGAAAGAATCTCGGCGCGAGCGATCTCATCAGGGCCGCGTTCCCGCCCGGCTCCGTCACCGGCGCACCCAAGGTCCGCGCGATGCAGATCATCGACGAGCTCGAACCGTCGCTCGGCTTCACCGGAACGCACACCGGGCGCGGCCCCTACTGCGGCGCCTGCGGCTTCATAGGCGACGACGGCTCCATGCTCCTCAACGTCGCCATCCGGACCGCGATCATCACGGGTCCGTCACAGATACCGGGCGTCATCGAACAGGGCGAGGTCAGCTACCCCGTCGGCGCGGGCATCGTCGCGGATTCCGACCCGGATGCCGAATGGAGCGAGACCCTGGACAAAGCCCGGGCCTTCATCGAGCTCACGCAATCAGGCCGCGGCTTCGCCGAAGAGTGATTCCCGCCGCGCCGAAAGCCATGGCGCGACAACCGGCGACCCCCGCCCCGCGTCCTCGAGCGCATCGAGCATGGGCCCGGGCGACATCGTCCCGATCACGCGCACATCGCCGCCCGACTCCACCACGCGCACGCCCCGCTCTTCGATCGCCCGCCGAACGACGTGCGCGTTCTTCCCCTCGGCGATCAGCTCCACTGTCTTGGCCTCCCTCGGGAGCCTCCGATCCAGCGCATCCCTCGCCGCGACGAGGCCGGTGAACCGGTCCCACGTGTCGTCATCCATCGGCGTGCGCTGCTGATCCGAAAGCGTCGCGTCCCGCTCGGCACACCCCGCCTCGTACCCCGCCATCGCGTTCTCGCGCCCCGCGATCCATCGGCACCGCGCATCGATCCGCGCGTGCTCCGCCTCGAGCGCGTGCCGGGGCGCATACCGCTGACACACCCACGCGTTGTTCCGCACGAGCCGACGCACGATCAGGTCCATGTCCCTGCCGCTGGCGACCTTGCGGTGCAGCACGCGGAAGATCGGGCTGAACACCACGCGGTGCCCCGCGCCCAGCAGCTTCGCCGACAAATCGTACTCCTCGGCGTAGAACCCGAAACGCTCGTCATACCCGCCCGCCTTGCGGAACGCCTCGCGCCGGATCGCCACACCACAGCCCACGAACACCTCGGGCAGCCCGCCGTCCTCACGCCGGGTGATCGCATCTGGCGATTCGCCCAGGAAGACGTCCGCCGAGATCGCCGCCGCGTAATCGGGTGCGCGACGGATCGCGAGCTCAAGCCCCGAATCCATCGGCGCCGAGTCGTCGTCGAGCATCACGAGCCAGTTCACCCGCCCGTCGGCGTGCTCGGCGCCCACGTTCCGCGCCGCCGCCCCACGGTTCTCATCGAGCCGGACCACGCGCACGCGCGTGCCCCGTGGCAGATGCTCGGGCAGCGTCACGGGCAGCGCCGAGGCGTTGTCCACGACGATCACCTCCGCCCCGCCCACCGAGAGATGGTTCCCGAGCCGATCGATCGCGCTCAGCGTGCGCAGAAGCTGGTCCGTCCGGTCTCGCGTGGGGATGACATACCCGATCACGCCGCGTGCTCCCGCGCCCCACGGTCGTAGCCGAGCCTCTCGAGCAATTCGCCCGCTCGTTCGTCGAACTCGTGCATCTGATCGATCGTGAACCAGTTCTCCCAGTCGCCCGCCACGCCCTTGCGGAAGAAGCTCTCGCGGTCCTCCTCGCCCGGCGAGCGCCCGCCCGAGAGCGCCGCAAACGACGCGTCCCTCGCGCACGCAT
>JBGSIX010000107.1:0-4084 GCA_041742315.1 Phycisphaerales bacterium
CCCCGAGGGCCGCCTCGATCGCGTGCGCGGGCGAGGCCTTCGCCGAATCCGTCGCGTCCGCCTGTTTGGGCCCGGCCTTGGGGCCTAGGCCCAGCACAAACCACGCGCCCACAGCCACGATCCCGAGGCCGACCACCGCGAGCACGCCCGCCAGCAGACCCCTGGAACCCCGTTTCTCATCGCCGGATGTCATCGATGATGGTATCGGCCCCCATACACTGCTGGCTCAATGACCAAGCCCGCACCAACCGAACTCCCCGCCAAGTACGTCCCCGCCGAGCACGAGCCCGCGGTCAGCGCCCGATGGGACAAGGCCCAGGCCTTCCACGCCGACCCCGCCCGGGTCCTCTCGGGCGAGGCACTGCCCTACTGCATCGTCATCCCGCCCCCCAACGTCACCGCCGCCCTGCACCTGGGCCACGCGCTCAACAACACACTCCAGGACATCCTCATCCGCTACCACCGGATGCGGGGCTACGAGACCCTCTGGATGCCCGGCACCGACCACGCGGGCATCGCGACCCAGACCGTCGTCGAAAAGCGCGTCCTCGCCGACGAGGGCAAAAAACGCACCGACTTCCCGCGCGACGAGTTCGTCGCCAAGATCCAGGCCTTCAAGGACGAGTACGAGGCCCGCATTACGCAGCAGCTCAAGGCCATGGGCTGCAGCTGCGACTGGGACCGCCAGCGGTTCACCATGGACGAGATCTGCGCCAGAGCCGTCCGCGAGGCCTTCTTCCGCCTCTTTCGCGACGGCCTCATCTACCGCGGCAAACGCCTCGTCAACTGGGACCCCGTCACCCAGACCGCGCTCGCCGACGACGAGGTCGAGAACGAAGAGATCGAGGGCATCTTCGCCTACCTGCGCTACCCGCTGGTCGCTCCGACTCATGCTCCCTCTCCCCCCCGGGGAGAGGGCCGGGGAGAGGGGTCTTCCGCATCTCTTACCCCAGACGACGTCCGCCCCGTCACCTGGTCCGAACTCGCTGCAAAGGGTTACCCCGGCGCCGACCAGTTCCCCGAGGACGATCGGGCTTTCGTCACCGTCGCCACGACCCGTCCCGAGACGTATCTGGGCGACACCGCCGTCGCGATGAACAAACGCGACCCGAGGCACAAGCCGCTCGAAGGCCTCTTCGTCGAGCTGCCCCTCGTCGGGCGCATCATCCCGATCATCGAGGACGACTATGTGGTCCTGCCCGTCTCCCTCGGCGGCGACGAGAACGACGCCAAAGCCAAAATGGCGACCGGCTTCCTCAAGGTCACCCCGGCGCACGACCCCAACGACTGGGAGATCGGCCTGCGCCATGCCCTGCCCGTCATCAACATCATGGCCCCCGACGCCAGCATCTCCGCCGACCACGGCTGGGAGGACTACGACCCCCACCACGGCGCGCACGTCTTCATCGGCCTCAGCCGCGAAGACGCGAGGCAGAAGGTGCTCGACGAGTTCAAGGCCCGGGGCCTGCTCGAAGCCGTCAAGCCCCACGCGCACTCCGTGGGCCACAGCTACCGCTCCCACGCCGCGATCGAACCCTACCTCTCCGACCAGTGGTACGTGAAGGTGACCGACGACCGCCTCCGCGGGGCCGCCCTCCGCGCGATGTCGCCCGATCAGCGCACCGGCTCAACGAGCCGCGACCGTCAGGGAGCGGACTCCCAGGCCTACCTCATCACATTCACCACCTATGGCACATGGCTCCACGGAGACGAACGCGGTTCCGCGGACCGAGACCACAACATCCCCGGCACACCCTACGTCTCACCCGATGCGGATCGGGAATCCGATGAGGAACGCGCCCTCGCACATGATCCAATCACACTCGACAAGCACGATCGGCTCGCGGTCCGAGACGCGATCATCGAGGTCTGCCAGCATCGCGATTGGCGTCTGCACGCTCTGAACGTCCGGACCAACCACGTCCACATCGTGGTCGAAGCCTTCGATACGCCCGAGCGGGTCATGAACGACTTCAAGTCGTACGCGACCCGCAAAATCCGCGAACGAGCCGCGAACGTCAGGGAGCGGTCTTCCAAAACCTGGACCAGGCACGGAAGCACCCGCTACCTCAACACCGAAACCTCCTTCAACCAAGCCCTCAAGTACGTCCTCGACGAGCAGGGCGAGGACCTCGGCGCCACTGTGAAAGGCCCGCTCCCTCACGGTCGCGGCTCGTCAAACACAAAGCCCGGCGACGGCGACCTCACCTTCACACCCCCCCGCTACGCCAAAACCTTCGAGCAGTGGCACGAAAACCTCCGCGACTGGTGCATCAGCCGCCAGCTCTGGTGGGGGCATCGGATACCGGTTTGGTACATGACAGGCCTTCATCCAAGCGATGAGCAATACGGTGAACTTGGAGACAACCTTAAGCTTTGGGAAGCCGAAGGACGCATTGCAGTACGTCGCCGCGGTCCCGAAGGCATCGTCAACCTCACCGGTTCATATTTTGGTGGCTTTGACATGAAAACAGGTCATCTGTTTATTTGCATACGCAATCCGGATGACACTGAAATCATTAGTTGGCTTGAAGCTAATGACCTATTTACCCAAGACCCCGACGTTCTCGACACCTGGTTCAGCTCCGCGCTCTGGCCCATGTCCACGATGGGCTGGCCCAACGCGAGTGCCGCCGGCCCCGAGTTCGCGGGCCTGCTCGACGCCTTCAACCCGAGCTCCGTTCTCACCACCGCGCGAGAGATCATCACCCTCTGGGTCTCACGCATGGTCATGTTCAACCGCTACCTCCTCGCGGAGGAAAGCTCCAAAGAGCAAATGGCCAAAGATCCAGATGAAAGCCAAGGATCAGAGTCCGAAATTTGGCCCTCTGGCCATTTGCAATCTGGCCCTCTCCCTTTCAGGGACGTTTTCATCCACGCCATGATCCAGGACGGCGAGGGACGCAAAATGTCCAAGTCCCTCGGCAACGGCGTCGACCCCCTCGACATCATCGAGTCCCACGGCACCGACGCCATGCGCCTCACCCTCTGCGAGATGACCACGCAGACCCAGGACGTCCGCATGCCCGTCGAACGCGACGAAACCACGGGCAAGAACACGAGCCCCAAGTTCGACAAGGGACGCAACTTCTGCACCAAGCTCTGGAACGCGACCAAATTCGTCCTCATGATGCTCGGCGAGAAATCCGGCGGCGAGCCCGAGTCGGTCAGCGCGAAGAATCTCGACGTCATCGACCGCTGGATGCTCTCGCGCCTGGCGCGGGCCACGAAGCAGATCGACGAGTCCGTCGCGTCGTACCAGTTCAGCGGCTACGCCTCGGCGATCTTCGACGTGCTCCGCAGCGACTACTGCGACTGGTACCTCGAAGGCGTCAAGCCCACGCTCGCCACCAAGCCCGGCCAGCGCATCGTCCTCCAGCAGGTCCTCGAAGCGGTCGTGCGCCTCATGCACCCGGTTGCCCCGTTCATCACCGAGACGATCGCCCCGTCGATCCGGGCCGCGTTCGTGGGCCGGATCGAGGGACTCGATCTGCCCGCGGGCCGGAACCCCGAGCTCGTCTGCTTGGCGGGCTGGCCCGAGGTGAGCGCGGCGCTCATCGACGAGGACGCGGAGAAACGCTTTGCGCGCATGCAGACGCTCGTCGAGGCGATCCGCAAGGTCCGTGCGCAGCACAAGGTGCCGCCCAGGCGTCAGATCGTCCTGCACGCCGACGCCGACATGGTCGCCAGCCTCGCGGGGCTGGGCCAGGTCTCGGAAACCCTCGCTGGCCTGGACGCAATCACGACGAGCGCGCCCGCGGGCGAAGCCGTCGCGTTCGATTTCGAGGGCGTGGAACTCAAGCTCAGCAACCTCGCCGACGCCGTGGACGCCGAGACCGAGCGTGAGCGCCTGCAAATGGTGCTGAAGGAGCTCGAAGGCTCGATCTCGGCGCTCGAAAAGCGTCTCTCGAACCCGGGCTACACCGACAAAGCGCCGGCGCATCTCGTCGCCGAGACCCGCGGCAAGCTCGATCAGCAGCTCGCCGAACGCGAAGCCACGCAGGCCCGCCTGAAGGAACTCGGATGACGCGGGCCTCGCTCATCCTGCTCTGTGCGTGCATCGCCGGCTGCGCGAGCGAGGACC
>JBGSIX010000108.1:0-58628 GCA_041742315.1 Phycisphaerales bacterium
AGCCCGCCCCGGTCGTGCGTGCCGAGCACCGCGGCGAACCCGTCCCCGGGCAAGTCGATGAATTCGAGCAGGCCGCCCCTGTGCCGAAGCCGGCGCGCCATGGCCTCGCGCAATGCCACCCCGCCGCCCGCAGTCGAACCGATGAGTCCGTGCATGTTCTCTCTACTTCCCGGAAGTGGACCGGGCCGAGGTTTCCAGCCGCTGGCCGATCCATTGTGTGACCTCGCTGACAGACCGTGCGAGGATGAACAGTTGATACCATATCTCAAGGTTGATCAGGTTCCAGATCTGAAATGCGTGATCAGCCCGAGAATCTGCGTGATTCTGGGCAATCTCGAGCGCCCGGTCCCGTCTGATGAGCCCCGACTCGAAGACTTCGCCCTCTTCGATCACATTGCGAACAAAGGGCGCGAGCTCGCCCGCAAACCATGCAGCCATCGGGAAGCCGAAGCCGAACTTCTTGCGATCGGTGAACTCGGGCGGGTAGAACCGCCTGTTGAGCTCCCGCAGAACGATCTTGAGTTTGCCGGGTTTGATCTTGTACTCGGAGGGCAGCGTGGCGGCGTAGGCCATCACCGTGCGGTCCATGATCGGAGCACGAAGCTCCAGCCCGTGGGCCATGCTCATGCGGTCGGCGACGCGGAGATCGTGCTCGGCCATGCGGGTCATCTGCTCGGTGTACATGAGCCGATCCGATTCATCGCGGGCGGAGCCGAAATCGTGGAACTCCGCAATGAACCGCCCCGTGTCCGGGTTGTTGATCGAGCCGATCGAGCCCTCGCCGAAGAGCTTGCGGCGTTCGGAATCCGGGAACCGGAAGTAGGTCAGCGCGAGCGTCTGGCGGGCCGAGCCCGTGACCATCGACATCTCGTGCGCCCAGCGGGCCTGACCCTTGAGCGAGTAATACCCCCGGCGGGTCGGCAGGGCGTCGATCATCGGGCCCGTGATCCGCTCGCGGACGAACCTGGGCAGAAGCGAATACGTGTCGAGGGCTCTGGACCGGGTGAAACGGGTGTACCCGCCGAAGGCCTCGTCGCCCCCGTCGCCGCCCAGGGCGACCTTGACGCGCTCACGGGCCGCGCCGCTCAGCAGGAACACGCCCACCGCGTGCGGATCGCCCGGCTCCTCGAGGTGCCAGACGATCCTGGGCAGCAGCCGGAACAGGTCCGGGTCCGTGCGGAGCTCGTGGTGCTCGCTCCCGATCGTCTCGGCGGCCAGCTTGGCCGGGGCCAGCTCGCTGAACCGCTCGTCGCCGACCCCCACCGTGAACGTCGGGAAGCCCTTGCCCGCGTGCTTAACCGCATAAGCCGCGATCGTCGAGGAATCGATCCCCCCCGACAGGAAGGCCCCGGTCGGGACATCGCTCAGGAGGTGCGCGGTCACGGACTCGTCGAGCAGCTCGTCGAGTTCGTCGATCACGTCCTCAATGGAGGCGCTGGTCTTCTGGCTGTAGTCGAGCGTCCAGTAGCGTTCGAGCTTGAGCTCGTCCGTATCTGGCTGGTAGGCGCCCGCCTCGGCGGGCCTGAGCTTGCGGACGCCGGCGATCAGGCTCGAATCGTCCGGGCAGAACCGGAGCCCCGTGTGGTGCCAGAGCGACTCGATATCCACCTCGTGCTCGGCGATCCCCGCCGCGAGCAGCGCCTTGATCTCGCTCGCAAAGGCGAAGAATCCCGGACGCTTGACGTAGAAGAGTGGCTTCTGTCCCAGATGGTCCCGGGCGATCAGGAGCTTTCGGCTCGACTCGTCCCAGCACGCGAAGGCGAACATGCCCCGGAGCTTGGCCAGCGTCGGCTCAAGCCCCTGACGGGCGATGAGTTCCAGGATGACCTCGGTGTCGCAGGTCGTCTGAAGCGGGACGCCGTGCTCGTTGAGATCCGCGCGGAGCTCGGGGGAGTTGTAGATCTCGCCGTTGTAGACGATCACGGCTTTGCCGTTGCCCGAAACCATGGGCTGATGCCCATGAGCAAGGTCCAGAATCGAGAGCCGGCGATGGACCAGCCCGATGTACGGGCCCTTGCTATGCTCGGCGGGATCCCTTCGCCAGACGCCCTGGTCGTCCGGCCCGCGGTGGGCGAGGGCCCCACCCAGCGCAGCCAAAGCCGACTCGTCGATGGGCCGATCAGAAACAACGCCGGCAATGCCGCACATCTCGCGCCCAATCAGAGAGCTCTGGCTCGAGAGAGCCTGACCAGAGCAACGATCGGTCGGCTTCGAGATCCGGATAAGAGTAGCTTAAAATCTCGCCGATCAAGCCCGCTGCGGATTCGGGTTTCAAGGGTCTTGCAAGGCTTGAGGCCTACCCGGACAGAGCCCACTTTGGGGCACTCGCCCCATCCACACCATCAGAATCGGTCGGACTTGAGGCCCAATGACTCCCTCAACGCCTCTTGACCGGTGCTTCTCCGCAAACCAGGTCCGATCAGATCGAAACCTCAAGCCCGCTGGCCGATCAACTCAAAACACGAAAACGGCCAATCACTCTCCCGCGGGCCTTCCACCCTTTCTCGGATCGCTCGCGGCCTCGATAGAGCCGTTCGTTCGCCGAACGACCATCTGCACAACCGCCGATTTCTGCGTCCACTCCACCTCATGGCCGAGTTCACGGAGACGATCCGCCACGGCCTGACCGCTCTCACGCGCGGACTCGCTGAACCCGCTCTCTACCTCGAGAACGCTCGGCAGCCACTGGTGGTGCAAGCGTTTGGCACGGACCGCTTCCTCGGCATTCATGCCCCGCATCAGAACGTTGAACAACGCCTGAACCGTTGCCGTGATGATGCGGGGTCCACCCGACGCGCCGACCACAACGAGCGACCCATCTTCGCCCACGGCGATCACCGGGCTCATGCTGCTCAGCGGGCGTTTGCCGGGCTGCGGCAGGTTCGCATTCGATTGGCGTAAGCCGTAGACGTTCGGCTCGCCGCGCCGGGTCGTGAAGTCGTCCATCTCGTTGTTCAGACAGAATCCGAGCCCAGGAACGGCGACGAGCGATCCGAATGCGGTGTTGATGGTTTCGGTGCAGGCGACCGCGCCGCCCCACTGATCAACCACGCTGATGTGGCTCGTCCCGTCGTCGTTGCCGATCTGATCGGCGCTGCCGTAGTAGCTCGGCTCAAACGTCCGATCGGGGTCGATGCGCTCGGCGAACCGATCGAGTCTGGACCCACCCAGAAGCTCGGCCACCGGGACTTCGCTAAATCTCGCGTCCGCGAGAAAGCGTGCCCGGTCGGCGAATGCGAACTGAAACGCTTCGGTGAGCTCGTGCGCATACGCCCCCCGGTCGCTCCGCTCGCACAGGGCATCGAAACCGCGTCGATCCGCCAGCGACAGGATCTGCCCGATCGCGATTCCGCCGCTGCTCGGGGGCGGCATGAGTAAAGCCCGCTTGCCTTGGAAAGCAACAAAGATCGGCTCGCCGTCCTCGACCACGGGCGATTCGAAATCCTGATGCACAAACCACTCGCCTTCCTCAAAGCCGCTCAGCCGCGCATCTCTGTTGACCGCTTCACGGATCGCCGCCGCGCTGTCACCTTGATAGAACGCATCGCCTCCATCGCGTGCGATCGCCTCGAGCAGAGCTCCCAGTTCCGGGTTCAGGATGATGTCGCCCAGCTCGAGTTGCCCCTTTCCCAGCAGCCGCTCCCATGTGAACGCGAAACGCTCCCGAGCGCGATCGCTCTCGCCGATCCGTTCGGCCGCGCTCGAGGCCGCGCTGAGATACGCGTGGTCCACCGCGAACCCTTCCCGCGCGGCTCGGATCGCAGGCGCCATGACTGTTGCGCGGTCCAGGGTGCCGTAGGTCTCCAGCGCGTAGAGCAGCCCGGCAACCGTGCCCGGAACGCCGCAGGCCATCCCACCGTCGAGGCTCGCGCGGGGGTTCGCGTTGGCTTCGTAGACAGTGGGCACCGCGGCGATCGGTGCCGTTTCGCGGTAGCAGATCGCTCGTTCGATGCGTTGACCTGTGGAGCCATCCGGGATCGAAATCACCATGAAGCCCCCGCCCCCGATTCCGCAGGAAAAGGGCCTGACCACACTGAGCGTGAAGCTCGCCGCCACGGCGCTGTCCACCGCGTTGCCGCCCAGTGCGAGCATCTCGGCCCCGGCTGCGGAAGCCCGATGATGATCCGCCGCGACGGCATACGACCTGTACGAATGGGTCTCCGCTTGAGATACCGCCAAAGGGGCATCGATGAGTGCAACCATCGCTGTCAGCACAGATAAGAGGACCCGACCAACGGGCTGAATTCCATCACGCGGATCATTTCGAAATTCCATGGCACGCTCCTCGCACTTCCCGGATGAGCACTCTACCCAAGGCGGTCACAAACCAATCCCTTGACAGATCCAGCCCGGCCATTGGCCGACCCTGGTTCAAATCACTTTACCGGCATCTGATCGTGTAACATCATGGCCCCAATCCCGTAGAAGGATCAAAGCACGATCCAGACGCACATTCGCACAGGAGTAAGCCCGATGCAGCAACTGTCCAGCGGTACCCTCGGTCTTCTGGCGGGGTCGATCCTCTCGGTCGCCTGCCTGCCCGCACTGGCCCAGGAGATCAGCCCGCACGCCGGCATGCTCCGGTACCCCGATGTGAGCAAATCCGACATCGTCTTCAGCTACGCCAATGACCTCTGGATCGTGCCCAAGAAGGGCGGCTCGGCGACGCGCCTCTCCAGCCCCGCCGGCCTTGAGGGCCTCGCCAAGTTCAGCCCCGACGGTCAGTCCGTCGGATTCTTCGCCAACTACGACGGGGGCATGGACCTGTACACCATGCCCATCGAGGGAGGCATCCCCCACCGCGTAACGCATCACCCATCCGCCGAATGGCTCACCGACTGGAGCAGCCCGGATACCTTGCTCTTCTTCATGAACGGGCTCGAAGGGCTCAACAGGCAGACCGGCATCTACACGGTCAGCGCCGACGGCGCGCTGCCCAAGAGATTACCCGTGCCTTACGGCGCCAACGGCGCACTCAGCCCCGACGGCAAGTGGCTCGCCTACACCCCCCACACACGCGACACGCGCACCTGGAAACGCTACCGCGGCGGGATGGCCACCGATATCTGGATCTTCAACCTCGAAACATACGAGAGCAAAAAGATCACCGATTGGGAGGGCACCGACACCATCCCGATGTGGCACGGCACCAAGGTCTACTACCTCTCCGACAACGGCCCCGAGCACCGGCTCAACATCTGGAGCTACGACACCCAAAACGATAAGCGTGAGCAGATCACCAAGTTCGCCGACTACGACTGCAAATTCCCCTCCATCGGACCAGGCAACAAGAACGAGGGCGAGATCATCTTTCAGAACGGCTCCACCCTCCAGCTCCTGAACCTCGGCAGCAAGCGCAGCACCGCGGTCGAGGTCTCGATCCCGGGCGACCGCCCCAAGCTCCGACCCATCACCGTGAGCGTCGCCCCATTCATGCAGTCCGGCGCGATTTCCTCGACCGGCAAGCGAGGCGTCGTCGAGGCCCGGGGCGACATCTGGACCGTCCCTGCCAAAAACGGTGCGCCCCGGCAGATCACGGATACCTCGGGCTCCGCCGAGCGCAGCCCCGAGTGGAGCCCCGACGGCCGATGGATCAGCTATTTCTCCGATGAGTCGGGCGAGTACGAGCTCTACATCAAGCAGTCCGACGGCAAGGGCGAGGCCCGCAAGCTGACCGATTCGGGCCGCAATTACTACTTCGGAACATTCTGGGCGCCCGACTCGAAGACGGTCGTCGTCACCGACAAAGCGGGCGCGATCACGCTCATCACCGTGGAGACGGGCGAGGCGAAACAGATCGATCGTGACGAATGGGCCAACCAGCCGAACGTGACATGGAGTCACGACTCCCGCTTCCTCGCCTACGACAAGGCCGATCCCGACTCGATCGTCGCTTCGATTTGGATCTACAACATCGAATCGGGTGAGAAAGCTCAGGTCACCGGCGGCTTTTTCAACGACTCCAACCCCGCGTTCAGCCGAAAGGGGAATTACCTCTATTACACATCCAACCGTGAGTTCACCTCGCCGACATACGAAGACGTCGGCCAGTCGTTTATCTACAACAAGACCGCCAAGCTGATCGCCGTCCCGCTCAACGGCGACGTCGAGAACGCCTGGCTCGTCAAGCCCGACGATGAGACCTGGGAAGACGAGAAGGCCGACGATGACGAGAAAGCTGAGCCCGCCGAGGGTGATGAGGCCGAGCCCGGGGACGCCGAAGCCAAGGAAGACGAGAAAGCCGACGACGCGAACGACGAAGCCGATGATGTCAAGGACAACCCAGAAGATCAGTTCCTGACGGACAACCCCATCCACGGCGTGTGGAGCGGCAAGGCCACCGGGCTCAGCCAGATCCCGGGTATGACCGAGGACACGCTCGAATTCAAGATGACCATCCTTGCGCACAAGGACGGCTCGTTCACCGGCGTCAGCGAGGCCATGGGTGAAACCGAACCCTACGACAGCGTCACCTTCGACGAAGCCACGGGCCAATTCGTCGCGACCCGCGCCCAAGGCCCCATCACGTCCAAGCTCGAAGGCACACTCGCGGGTGAGACCATCACCGGCACCTGGAGCATCCCCGAGATGAACGTCTCGGGTTCGTGGGAAGCCACGAAATCCGACGAGAAGCCCGACCTCGAGGGCGACGAGGGCGACGGCGGAGAAGCCAAACCCGTCGAGATCGACTATGAGGGCTTCGAGGCTCGCGGCTTCGAACTCCCGATCCCCGCGGGCCAATTTGCGGGCCTTGTCTCCAACGACAAGGGCCAGCTCATTTACATGAGTGTCGCCGAGGGCGTTCCTGCCATCAAGCTGTTCGACCCGACGGACGAGGAGCCCGCCGAGAAAACCGTGCTGGCCGGCGCGGGGCTCGTGGGCATCTCGGGCGATGGCAAGAAGATCCTTGTGGCGCAGGGCGCGGACAAGTTCGCCATCGTCTCCGCCGCTGCGGGGCAGTCCTTTGGATCACCGATCGATGTCTCGGGCCTGACCAAAACGGTCAACCCGCGTGAGGAATGGGAACAGCTCTTCACCGACGCCTGGCGTCGCCACCGCGACTTCTTCTACGTCAACAACCTCCACGGCGTCGACTGGGACGCCGTGTACAAGCAGTACCACGCCATGCTCGCCGACGCGGCCAGCCGCGAGGATGTCAGCTATGTCATCGGGGAAATGATCGCCGAGCTCAACGTCGGTCACGCCTACTACTGGGGTGGCGACGGCGAGCAAACATCGACGACGAGCGTCGGCATGCTCGGCGTCGACTTCGAGATCGGATCCGAAGCCGACGACGAGGGCAACACCAAGAGCGCTTATCGAGTCGGAAAGATATACGAGGGCGCCGCGTGGGACTCTGACGCCCGCAACCCGCTCCGCCAGCAAGGCCTGGACATCAAGGAAGGCACTTACGTCCTTGCCGTCAACGGCAGGACGATCTCCACCGATGCCGACCCGTGGACCGCTTTCGTCGGGACAGCCGGCAAGCAGACCACCATCACCTTCGCCGACGCGCTCACCGGGGACGATGAAGCCCGCAACGAACGCGACTACACCATCGAGCCGATGGGTTCGGAATCAAACCTCCGCTATCGCTCCTGGATCGAGCACAACCGCAAGTATGTCGAAGACGCATCGGGCGGCAGGGTCGGATACATCTACGTCCCGGACACGGGCATCAACGGCCAGAACAACCTCTTCCGACAGTTCTACGGGCAGATCGGCAAAGACGCCCTCATCATCGACGAGCGCTGGAACGGCGGCGGGCAGATCCCCACGCGGTTCATCGAGCTCCTCAATCGCCCACGCACCAACTTCTGGGCCCGCCGAGACGGCAAAGACTGGCCTTGGCCGCCGGATTCTCACCAGGGCCCCAAGTGCATGCTCATCAACGGGCTTGCCGGCTCGGGCGGTGACATGTTCCCCTGGCTCTTCCGGTTCAACAATCTCGGCAAGCTCATCGGCATGCGCACCTGGGGCGGGCTCGTCGGCATCTCCGGGGTACCCGGGCTCATCGACGGCGGCTACACCGCGGTCCCGACCTTCGGTTTCTATGAAACCAACGGCACGTGGGGCATCGAGGGCCACGGCGTGGACCCCGACATCGAGGTCATCGACAACCCGACCGACCTCGCCCACGGCAAGGACCCGCAGCTCGACGCCGCCATCAAGCTGATGCTCGATGAGATCGAAAGCAACCCATACACTCCCGCGAAACGCCCCGCCGACCCGGACCGCAGCGGCATGGGCGTCCTCGAGAGCGACAGGTAAGACAACACACATACGCGATCAAGCCCGCGCCGATGCATCCATTTCGGCGCGGGCTTTCTCTTTTACGCAGCCAGCGTCACAGATAAGTGCAATCGCCCCCCTCTCCATGCTCAGAGCCCCCATATTCCGGCCCGCGATCCTCTCTCGCGGCGATTGGCTGACGAAGAGATGAACTCTTGGGGGTTCTTCGCCGGCACAGAGACAGGACGGTCGCTGAATCGGAGCGATATCATCGGGTCATGAGCGAGGACGACCTGGCACGGACGACTCTTCGGATTCAGCGATCGCTCGATCGCCTGTGCGAGCTCAACGGCACCACGATCGCCCGTTCGGACCTGCTCGAGCAGGCCGAGAAGCGGATCCGCGGGATCGTCCGGCGGGAAGCCTCGGCGTACTCGTACGTCTTGCGGTGGGAAGAGGAGGACGACCTGCTTCAGGAGGTCTTCCTGCGTGTGCTGAGAGCCGTCGAAGACGCCAAACCACAGCACGTCGGGCAGTTCTTCGTCATCGTCGGCCAGCACGCCCGCTGGGCCACGATCAGCATGATCCGGAAACACTTCGGCCCGCACGGGATCGCGAGTCACCACCACACCGGGACGGTTGCCGTTCCCGCGCCGGCTGCACCGGCCCACGAAGGGCAGCGCCCGGGCACACTCGATCCGCTCCGGCTCCACGAAGCGGTCGACAGCCTGCCCGAAGATGTCCGGGACGCCTGGGTGCTGTTTGCCTACTCCGGTCTCACGCACCAGCAGATCGCCGAGGCGCTTGCGGTGTCGACCAAAACGGTGCAGCGGCGACTCAATCAGGCCCGTGCTCGGCTGGCCGACACGTTGGCCGATGAGAGCTGAACCCGGCCGGCTAGGGCTTGGCGTGCTCGGCTCTTGATTGCCACCTCGTGCGCGTCTCGTCGCGGTTGGGAAGCTGCTCGTTGGCCTGCTGCAGGACACGCAACGCGAGCTGGGCGGTCTGAATCGACTCCGGGTGAGTTTCGCCGAGTTCCCGGGAGAGGATCGCGTACACCGATTCGCACAGATCGAGCGAGGTCTCGGATCTTCCGAGCCCCGCGATCGCTTCGGCGTGGGCCAGCCGGATCAACGCCGCGTAGCGCGAATCCGGGCCGAACACGCGGTCGGCGTCGCTCGTCGCCTGTCCCAGAACCGCCTCCGCCTCTGGAAAGCGCTCCAGAGCGACGAGCAGCTTGCCGTGTGCGTACAGCGCCATGAGCACCAGAGCGCTGTCGTCGGGGAGGTCGGCACGGATCGAAGCCAGGTGCCTCTCGCTCTCGTCGAGCGCCTCTTCAAAGTGACCGGCCAGCGTCAGAACCCTGATGAACGTGCCCCGGATTCGGATCGTGTCCTGCTGTGAAACCCCGAGCAGCACATCGGCGCGAGCGAGTGCGTCGCGGTACAACTCGAGCGATTCCTCGAACTTCTTCTGGAGCGCCAGGCATCTGGCCAGCGTGTCCGTGACGACGATGGTTTGGTGGTGATCGAGCCCGATACGATCGATCCAGTACGACCTCTGCTCTCTCAGGTTCGGCTCGGCCTGCTCGTACTCGCCAAGATCAGTCAGGACCAGCCCGAGATTCCCCCGCGCGGTATTCGTCAGCTCGTGGTCCGTTCCAAGGTGCTTTCTGCCGAGTTCGACCGCCATTGCCCACCGCTCTCTGGCTTCGTCAAGACGCTGCGCGTGGTAATAAGCCGAGCCCTGATCGATGATGGCGACAACAGTGTCGAGATCGCCCTTGCCCTTCAGCTTTGTCAGTCCCTGGGTCACGATTTCAAGATTGGCCAGTGCCTCATCCGGTCGGTTGAGCTGGATCAGAGCGTTGGCGTAATCACGCTGGGTGATGAGTGTCTGCTCGGCTTCCGGTCCGAGCTGCTCAAGCAACATCTCAAATGCTCGCCGATATGTCTCCAGCCCCTCTTCGCGGAGACCCGTTTCGAGCTGCGCCATCCCAATCGAGGCCAGCAGGCGGCCTCTGATCGGGGGCGCGTCGGCAAAGTCCCGGTCGATCCGCGCAATCGCGGGCTCGAACACGCTCAGCCCCAGGACGCGCGTGCCAACATCGGTCAGCGACAGGCTCTGGATGACCCAAGCCGCCGAAGCTTCCAATTCCTGCGAGCCTCCGGGCGCATCGGGAGCGGTCCGCGCACGGGTTTCCTCGGCGATGGCCCGCCCGACCACCGCGGGATCGAGATTCCGGAGCATGTCGTACTGGAATTCGATGATGCGGTGCGACTCGGCCTCAGCGGCAAGCGCGCGCCGAGTCTCGGCCTGCGCCGTAAGCAGCCCCCATGTTGTGCCCGCCGCAGCTAGGACCAGCCCGATCCCGGCAGCCGACACGACCCCGACCGCGCCGCGATGCCGAGACACAAACTTTTTCGTGAGATACAAACGGCTCCGTGGGCCTGCCAGGATCGCCTCGCCCGTGAGGAGGCGTTCGATGTCATCGGCGAGCTCCCGGCATGTGGCGTACCGGCGCGCGGGATCGACCTCGATGCACCGCATCGCGATCCAGTCAAGCTCTCGAGCGTTGAGCGAGCCGTCTCGGATGGCCCGTGTGGTCAGGCCGCGAGGTTCGCTGGAGCGGATGCGCTGCTGCAACTGGTACACACTTGTGATCCGATCATCCTGATCCTCATAGGGCAGCGAGCCCGTCGCCAGCTCGTACAGCAGAACACCCAGGCTGTAAATATCGCTGCGCGTGTCGGGGGAGCCTTCGATCACGCCCAGTTGCTCGGGGCTCATGTACCGCGCCGTTCCGAGCACCTGCCCCGCGGCGGTGACCTGCGTCCGATCCGGGCCCACGCCCTGGATAAATCTGGCGATCCCGAA
Organism: Phycisphaerales bacterium; assembly: GCA_041742315.1. Classification (GTDB taxonomy): domain Bacteria; phylum Planctomycetota; class Phycisphaerae; order Phycisphaerales; family UBA1924. Next base: position 11,110 of record JBGSIX010000108.1, read on the forward strand.
GTCGATGATCTTGGGCACAGGCGAGGCGCCGACGTCCATCACGAGCACGTTCGACGGCTTTAGATCGCGATGGAGCACGCCCTTGGCATGCGCATACTCAACTGTCCGGCACACGGTATGCATCAGTCGGATTCGTTCGCGCACGCTCAGGCAATGCTCCAGGCAGTACCGATCGATCGGAAGGCCCTCGATCAACTCGAGCACGAGGTAGGGCGTGCCCGTTTCCGTGACCCCGGAATCAAGGATCGACGCCACGTTCGGATGACGAACGAGCGCCAGCGCCTGAGCCTCGGTTCTGAATCGGCTTCTGGCCTCTGCGGACATCGCGCCGCGGTGGAGCACTTTGACGGCCGCCCGGTCGTCGCGGCCATCCTCCCGGTGCGCCTCGTACACGCTTCCAAATCCGCCTTCACCGATCGAGCGGCCAAGCCGCCAACCGCCGACCAACTCCCCCTGGGCCGTCGGCTCGGGTTCCGGCTCGCCGACACCGATCGCGTGATCGATCGCCCGGCACATGTCCAGCCGCTTGCGGAACACCTCGATCAACTCGGCGTTCCCACCACAGAACTCATGGAGTTGGGGGGTCTCGCCGCGATCGACGGCGTCGAGATACTCACCCAGCAGGGCGCTCAACGATCCTTCTGTTTCGCCGGGCATCGTTCCGTGACTCCCCCTCACACGCCCCGTCGGGCATGACCCTGAGAATACACCACCCGGCATGTTCTGCCGAGTGGTGTGAGCGGTGATATGACGACGCCAAAATCCATTGCGGCTTCTGGTTCTCCAGGTTGTGGCCCCACCACAGACCAGAGAGCACCCCGCGGGGGTTCACTCACCAACAACACCGCAAGAGGGCAAGGAAGGTGGACACTTCCGGGGCACAACCAGCGCAAGCTTCCCTGCGGTTCCCGGCCATTCAGGCTGAGAACAAGGTGCTCAGAGCCAGCTTTGTGATCCGATTCGCGTTCCCATCAGGGATGAGTTCGGCACTACGGGCAGCCACCGTTGAAATTGGCAATCCAAGCCGTGAAATCGGCCGGTGTGCAGGCGTTGTCGGCATTCTGATCGCACTCGGGCGACATGGTGTTGAAGGCCGCGATCCAGGCGGTGAAGTCGGCGGGGCTCAGTAAGCCGTCGTGGTTGGTGTCCGCCGGGCAATCCGCGACGCAGCCCAGATCGAAGACGTACGCCGACCCGGTGCCGTTGCCGAAATCGTCGTCGTTGCGGGCGCCCACGAGCAGCGTGTCCTGCCAGATCGCCACCGACCAGCCGAACGAGTCGCCCTCAGCAATGTCTTCGGAGACGATTTTCTGTTCCTCGACCCACTGGGCCCCGTCGTAGTGAAAGACGTATACCGCCCCGGCGTGCTCGCCGTGCTCGTCGTCCCAGCGCGCCCCCACCACGACCGTGTCGCCCGAGATACCGCTGTACCCAAAGAGATCGAGCATCTCGGTGTCGGACGCGGTGAGTTTCTGCTCCTCGACCCATTGGTTGCCATCGAAGCGGAAGACGTACGCCGCGCCCGCATAGTTGTTGCTGTAAGCCGAGCCGATCACCGCGCGATTCCCCGAGATCTCGATCGAGTGCCCGAAGATCCCGCCGTCGGTTCCTGCGGACGGTTCGAGCTTCTGCACCTCGGTCCAGACACCGGCGATCTTTCGGAAGACGTACGCGACGCCGGTGATGCCGGAGGTGGTCGTGCCCCACGAGTCGCCCACGATGAGCGTGTCGCCTGAGATATCCATCCAGGAGCCGAAGGCCGCGTTGCTGAGCCCGTCGGATGCGAAGAGCTTCTGGGACTGGACCCACGAATTGCCGACGTATTCGAAGATATAAACCGCGCCCGCGTTGAGTTCGATGCCATCGGAATTCCAGGCGCCGATGACCGCGGTGTTTCCGTCCATGGCGACCATGCGTCCGAACTGGTCGTTCTCGCGTCCGTCGTCGGGCAGGAGTTTCTGCGTCTGGGTCCAGACATTGCCGGTGCGTTTGAAGACGTAGGCCGAGCCCGAGTCAATGCCGTTGTCCGCGTCGCCGCTGGTGCCGCTGATGATGGTGTCGCCCGACATCGCGTTCCAGCCGCCGAACTTGTCGCCCTCGTCGGCGTCGGACGAGACGAGTTTCTGCTCCTCGACCCACCCGGATCCATCTCGGCGGAAGACGTACGCCGCGCCGGTGACCAACCCGTCCTCGATGTGGTAGCGAGCGCCGACGACGAGCCTGTTGCCCTCCACGCGGAGCGTGCCGGAATCACCGAAGCGGTCCTCCGCGTCGGCATCCGAGGCCAGAAGCTTCTGAACCTGCACCGGGCTGCACGCCTGCGCGGAAGCCGAGCCGGTGCAGAGCAAGCATGCGGAAGTCGCGCCGATCAGGACCAAAGCGCTTGGAAGTTGCCTCCGGCGCAGACTCTGTGCTTGCATGGCTTTCTCCATCCCCCGCCGACCTCTACGCGGCTTGAAACGCTTTCTTTGGGTGCTCCGCAATCTTTTGCGCCCCAAAACACCCCGGAGCGATGCGGTGGTGTCGCATCGCCCCGGGGCGTGTGAGTGAGTGTGTGTGAGTGTGTGCGAGTGTGTGCGAGTGTGTGCGAGTGTGCGAGTGTGCGAGAGAGACCGATCGATCAGCGGCGGCGGCGGCCGGCGCAGCCGATTACGCCCAGCGCCAACAGCGAGGCCGAGGCGGGTGTGGGGACGATCGTCAGATCGAACTCCACAGAGGCTGTCGAGTCGCCGAAACCGGTCTCGAAAATGCGGTTCACGATTGCCAGGGCGTCGGCTTCGAAGCGGTAGTTGCCCGCGGGGAGTGTGCCCGCCTCGCTGAAGCTCTCGAAGGAATCATCGACGAAGAGCGACCACACGGACGTGTTGGTCCCAAGATCCACGATCTCGATGTAGGCCATCGAGACTTCGCCGTTGATCTGGCCGAACGCGTTGACGAACCCTTCGAGTGTGTAATCACCGGGGGATGCGAGCGAGAAATCCATCTCGAAGTGGGCCTGCCCGTAGCCCGAGGCAAAGTCGGAGCCGTCACCGAAGGCGTCGGCTCGCCCGTCGAGGAAGCCCGAGTAGACGCCCGCGCCGATGTCCGACTCCTGATAGCCGTTTGCGGAACCGCCGTTGCCGCCTTCGACGGCGGAAGCGAAGTCATCGCCCACCCAGGGGCCGGTGATCGGGCCGTTGGTGGTGCGGGGGCCGTCAGTCAGAACGCCGCCTTCCGCCGCGACGAGGACGTAGCGATCCACGGAAGTGATGCTGAGCTGAGCGCCGGCGCTCGAAGCCAGAACCGCTCCGGCGGCCCCGAAAAGAATGGCAGTGCGTGTCATGTCTCTGTCTCCCAATCTGTGGATGTTCTCTCTGTGTCCCGGTGTACCTGTTGGGTACGTGTGACGGCTCCCATGAAGTCCCCGTCCATCGCCTCTACGCAGTATGGCCGATCGTCTTGCGCATCAGGGACAGAATTTTGTCTTTCCTCCCAAAGGCCCTCGCCCGGGCGCAAGAAAGCCCGTCAGGCCGCGTAAGAGCACATGCCGGGCATTGCCTGTGAAGTTTCATGGCCGATAAGCCGTCCGGGTCCGAAACCGGGGCGACGATTCGGTGCTTGACCATTCCACTCGGACCCGCCGGAGCGTAATCTGTGCAACGCAGGATCCCGACCTCAGATTCGCTCAATCGCGACAGGAGTCTTCGCATGCTCCGCGCTTCCGAGTTCCCAGAGACCCGCCCTTCGCTCATCGCCACCCTGGGCGGCGAGATCGAGACCAACTCCGCCTGGCGCGAGTTCTTCGATCGCTACGCGCCGGCGATCTACCGCGTGGCCCGCATGCGGGGCCTGGCCCACGACGACGCCGACGACATCGTCCAGCAGACCATGGTCTCCATCTCCTCGCACATCGGCGACTTCCGCTACGACCGCGACCGGGGACGGTTCCGCAACTGGGTCCGCACGATCACCGAGAACAAGATCAAGAGCGCCTGGCGCAAGCGCCCGGGGTTGCAGGCCGATACTTCGCTGATCGACGCCATCTCCGACGACGCGCCCGCGATCGAGGACGTCTGGGAGGACGAGTGGCGGATGCAGGACCTGATCTGGTGCCTGGATCAGGTCGAGAAGGACATCCCTCCCCGCAAGATGGAGGCCTTCCGCAAGTACGTCCTCGAAGGCATCCCCGCCGATGAAGTCGCCCGGCAGATGGACATGACCGTGGGCAACGTGTACGTCACACGCCACACGGTGCTGAGCAAGATCCGAAAGAAAGCCGGCGAACTCGACGACGCTGCGGGCGAATCGACCGGCGCCGCACCGGACCCGATCGCATGAAAGGCCTCGACGACTGCCCCAGCGCCGAGACACTCGAGAAAATCCTCGCCGGCGACGCACCCGAGGAAGAGGTCGCCGCACTCGAGTCGCACTTGAACAACTGTCAGGCGTGCTGCGCCCGTGTGGAGTCGCTTGCGGCTCACGCTTCGCTCGAGGACGACCTGCACTGGGCCGCGTCGGTGCGATCCAAAACGTTCGTCACCATCGGCGAGCCCCTGAGCAAGCTCAACGAGCTGCTGCCCGACTACGAGATCCTCCGAGAAATCGGCCGCGGCGGCATGGGCATCGTCTATCTCGCCAACCAGCCCAGGCTCAGCCGCCAGGTCGCCATCAAGGTGCTCCCGGCGCTCCTGGGCGTCATCCATCCCGAGTCCAAGGCGCGTTTCAGGCGCGAGGCCGAGCTGGCCGCGGGGCTCGACCACACGAACATCATCTCAATCCACGACTACGGCGAAGCCGACGGCACACTCTACTACGCGATGCAGCTCATCCGGGGCCGTTCGCTCCGCAACGTGCTCGACGAGATCGAGGATTCCGGGGCCGTCGATTGTGTGGTCCGGGAGAAGCACGGCTCGCGCACGTCGCGTTCGTCGACCGACGCGGAGTCCTCGGCCCCGCAGGCCGGTCGCGCGTACTACCTCCGCGTGGCGCACTGGATCTCGGAGGTCGCCGACGCGCTCCAGTACGCGCACGAGCGGGGCATCACGCACCGCGACATCAAGCCCTCGAACCTGCTCCTGACGGAAGACGGCAAGCTGATGATCTCCGACTTCGGGCTCGCCCGGATCGCGGGGGCGCAGTCGATCACCCAGGCGCAGTCGCTCGTGGGCACGTGCCGATACATGGCCCCCGAGCAACTCCGGCCCGGCGCTGCGGAAGCCGACCACCTCGTTGATATCTACGCGCTCGGCGCGACGCTCTACGAGCTGCTCGCCTTCCGCCCGATGTTCTCGGGCACGGACGACCGCAACGTCATCCACCAGATCGGCTCGCACGAGCCCACGCCCCCCCACCGCATCTCCCGGAGCGTCCCGCGTGAGCTGGAGACCATCTGCCTCAAGGCGATCTCCAAGGACCGCGACGCGCGCTACGCCTCGGCGGGCGATTTCGCCGACGATCTCCGAAGGTGGTCGCTGGGCTTGCCCATCGAGGCAAAGCGGAGCCCGCTGCCCGTTCGCGCCGCCAGGCTCGCTCGTCGGCACAAACTCGCCGTGACGTTCTCGTCCCTGAGCATCGTCCTTGCTTTGGTCTCGGGCGTCCTGCTTGTGAAGTACGACGCCGCGAGCAAAGCCGAACAGAGCGCCCGCACAGGCGAGACGGCCCAGCGGGCGCTCGCACTGGTCCACCAGGCCCGCCTCTCGCTCGAAGATGAACGCTATCCGGACGCGATCGCCCGGCTCGATGAGGCCCTCACGCTCGCCGCCGACTTGCCCGAGGCTTCGCAGCTCAAAGCCGTCGCACTCATGCGCCAAGGCCAGAACGAACAGGCCCGCCAGATCCTCAATCAAGCCATCGCAAGGGGCGAGACCGACTGGCGTTCGCGATATCTCCTTGGCATGCTCACGCAGAGCGCCTCGAACCCCTTCGGTCGGTCACGAGCCGCCAGTGCCGAGTCGAACCCGGAGAACGCGGCCCTCAAGCGCTCCGCAACCATCGGGGCGCTTCTCTCCCAGGTCGAACAACTGCACCCGGGCTCGCCAGAGGTCCTCAGCCTGCGCTCGGCGCTGGCGGCGAACCACACCGAGTCCATCAGGCTTCTGAGCGAAGCCCTCGAACTCGACCCGGGCTTCTCCGACGCACTGGTTGAGCGAGCCGTTCGCCTCGGGTGCATGGGCCGGTTCGAAGCGGCGCTGGCCGACCTCGACGCCGCGATCGCCGCCCGTCACGGGGGCCACCAGGTCTACGGGCTCCGGGGCATCGCGCTCTACCAGCTCGGCCGGTAGGGCGAGTGCGAGCAAGCCTTCTCCGAAGCCATCGAACGCAACCCGCTCAACGTGGATTGGTGGTACGACCGGGCCGTGGTGCGGACGTACCTGGGGCGGTTTGCGCTCGCCATCGACGACGCGACGCAGGCGCTCGCGCTCGATGCGCAGTACCCCGAGGCCCTGGTGGCGCGGGGCCGGGGCTACGCGGGGATCGGTCGGCTCGCCGAAGCGATGACGGACTACAACCGAGCCGCCGAGCTCGCGCCCGCGATGGCGGACATCTTCGTCGAGCGCGGGCTCATCTCCTGGAACATGGGCGACTACGAGCACTCGCTCGCGGACGCCAACACACTCATCGAGCTCGAGCCCAACAGGACCCGGGGCTATCAGCGCCGGGCGCAGACCTATCTCAAGCTCGAACAGTGGGATCAGGCGCTGGCCGACCTTGACCGTTGCGACGCGATCGACCCGACCGACTTTGCAACCCCCACCATCCGAGGCGGCGTGTACTACTCCAGCGCACGATACGCCCAGGCCGCTCAGGCCTTTGCCGAGGGCCAGGGACGTCGCCCCGACGACTACGGCAACTACAGCTTCCACGCGATCTGCCGGATCCGACTGGGCCAGACGCAGGCGGCGCTGGCGCCCCTCTCCGAGTGGATCTCGCTGGCCAACAACAAAGACCTCGGGCTGATGCGTCGCGGCATGCTCTACGAGATGCTCGGTGAATACGAGTTGGCGATCGCAGACTTCGACCGGGCGAGCACGAGCGTCAGGCTCGGGATCTACCCGAACCTCTGGTCGGGGATCTGCCTGATGCTCACGGGCGACACCCACGCCGCGACGATCCGCTTCGACGCGTGCTCGAAGTTGGTGCCCAGCGGCTCGTGGGAAGCCTCGCTTCTAAACACCGTGCAGAGCGTCATTGAGCCCGATGACTTGATCGCACAGGCCCACACAGACGCCCAGCGTACCGAGGCCCACTACTACGTCGGCGTCGCCGCTCTACTCCGAGGCGACACCCAAAGCGCTGCGAAGGCCTTCACGGAATGCGCGGCGACCGAGAACATCGACATCCTCGAAACAGACTTCGCACTCCTGCGACAAAGAGCCCTGCAAGCGGCTCTCCCCCGAGGTCCGCAGGCCCTCCAGCACCCGCTCCCACGATCCCCGTAGCCCCGTAGCCCCGTAGCCCCGGAGCCCCGGAGCCCCGGAGACTCGGAGACTCGGAGACTCGGCAGGACATGAAAGAGGCCGACCCGCCCGTGAGCGAATCGGCCCCGAAGAAGAATCTGAAACGCAGACGGATCAGTTGACGACCGTGGCGGCGAGCAGATAGCTGCCCGCGGTGTTGCCGTCATAGTCGCGCACAACGTAGGTGTACGTCCCCGTCTGGATCACGTTGCTCATGTTGATCGAGAATGAACTGTCCTGCGTGAGCGTCGCCATGAACTGCCCGCTCGGTCCGTAGAGATCCACCCGCAGCAGAAACCCGGAGCCACCCGTCTCTTGAATATTGAAATTCAGGTCGCTGCCGGCCGTCGCGTGGATCGTGAATGTGTCGATATCCCCGATATCGATCGTTCCCGTGGTATTCTGTCCGCTGACGAGGGCGACGTTGTCCGTGTCGACCACGCTGTCTGCGACCACGGCCGTCATCGCGTAGCTCACCGCGTTGGCCGCGAAGCCTTCCCGCACCACGGCCGTGTACGTGCCCGAAGTCATGTTGCTCAGCTCGATGGAGAACCCGCTATCCACGACATCCCCGATCACAAACTGACCGGCCGGGTTGTAGATCTCGACCAAAAGGGAGACCCCGGATCCGCCCGTCTCGCCGATGGTCAGGTGCAGGTCCGCGCCAGGAGTGCCCTCGAACGTAAACGTGTCGATGTCGCCGATATCAATGGTTCCGACCACGAACTGCCCGCTGGTGATCGCCTGGTTGTCTGTCTCAAGACCGCTGTCCGCGACGACCGCCGTCAGGCTGTAGCTCACTGTGCCGTTGCCCCCGAATTCGCGCACCACGTAGGTGTAGCGCCCCGCGGGGACGTTGAATCGATCGAGCTTGAAGCTGGTATCGACGGACTGGCTTGCCAGAAACTGTCCCGCCGGGCCGTAGAGATCGACGGAGAGGGACACGTTGGACCCGGCGGTCTCCCCGATCGAAAAGAGCAGATCCGCGTTGTTCGTCGCATCGATCGTGAACGTATCGATATCTCCGATCCCGATGTTGCCGATCACGAACTGCCCGCTGGTGACGTGGACGTTGTCCTGGTCGATTGTCGCGTCGGGCACCACGCTCGTCAGGCTATATCCGACGCTGCCGTTGCTGCCGTTCTCGCGAACGATGTAGGTATACCGACCGCCCGGAACACTCGAGAGATTCAGCTCGAATCCGGTGTCGAGCGCCTGCCTCCGGACAAATTGGCCGTTGGGGCCATAGACGTCCACGGCGAGCGATACGTTCGTGCCGACGGTTTCCCCGATCGTAAGAAGCAGATCTGAGCCGTCGGTGGCGTCGACCGTGAACGTATCGATATCCCCGAGATCGATCGTTCCAACCACGGTCTGCCCGCTCTCGAGATGCACGTTGTCGGCGTCTTCAACCGTGTCGGCCACAACGGCGGTGATGCGGTAGCTGACGATGCCGTTGTCCCCGAATTCGCGGACCACAAACCGGTAATTGCCCGTGACACCAACGTTGTAGAGATCGATATTGAACCCGGTGTCGACATTGCGCGAAACAAGAAGATCGCCGTTGGGCGCATAGGCGTCCACCTGAAGCGAGACATTCGTGCCCGCCGTCTCGCCGATCGTAAAGAGAATGTCCGAGCCGGCGCCCGCAGCGACAAAGTATGTATCGACATCGCCCACCGGGCTGATCTGGCCCAGAACCTCCAGGCCGCTCGAAGCAAATGCCCCGCAGATGGGCCCGCCCTCGCCCTGGTTGAACGCACTGATCCAAGCGGTGAAGTCCGCGGGCGTAACCGCCCCGTCCTGATTCACATCCGCGACAGGGTCGTTCGCGTTAAAGGCGCTGATCCAGGCGGTAAAGTCCGCCGGGGTCACCAGGCCGTCACCGTTCTGATCGGCGCAGAGACGTTCGTTCTGAGCGGCCGCCCCACTCGTGAGCATCGCAACCAAGAGGGCCAACGCCCGCATAGGACTCTGACATGTCTTCACTGTGGATCTCCTTTGACCTCAAACCACCCTTCCTGGGACCCAGCGGGGCAGTTCAGGGTGCGAATGCGAGAACAGACCAAGGGGTTGCAGGGATCTCTGCGACGAAATCCACGAACCCGGTACTCCCGTACCGAGCGCCGATGACATCGGGCGACAAGAATCCGGAAGATTGTTTGTTAGGCAATTGACCTATATCGGCCCACTGCCGCAACAGGATGGCAACGGCGTACTCGTCGATCACCTATGCGTGCCACGGCACATTCGGTCGCCCGCCGACATTCCCGTCGTCCAGCTCGTACCGTCCCGCCTGAACGGTTCGCTCCTTGAGTTGGCTGCGAGCGCGAGGGCATTGATCTCTCGAAAATCGTCTTGACACACCACTCGCATCCACATGCGACGCATCGCAAGCCGTGGCGTTGGATCACCAGCGGCACGGCTTGCCCTTCGGGATAAGCCGTGCCGCCCGGATTTTCGATCCGACAAACAGAACCTAGCCGAGCACAACAGATTCTCTCCGTAATCAAAGAATCTCAAAGCCATACCGAACCTTCGCGCACTCGACTGCCGTAGACACTCCTGCACGCCGGGATGGCATCCCTTTGGTCCATGCGGCTGCGAACCACACAACGGAGTCGCTCGCATGCTCAAATGGCTCAGGCAGCTCGATGCCATTCTGCGCGGAGATGCCACTCGCACCTCCGCGCTCAAGTCCGGTCGCATCGAAACACCCGTCGCAGGCGTGCTCGTGCTCACGGTCATGCTCGCGGGCCTCTATGGTGCCTGCGTCGGCTCCTACGCCATCATCCGAACAGCATGGTCGGATGATGGCGTCACGCACGACGCGTTCATGCAGCTCCTGGCCAGCACGCTCAAATTCCCGCTGCTCTTTGGACTCACGCTCCTGATCACGTTCCCCTCGCTCTACGTCTTCAATGCCATCGTCGGCTCAAGGCTCACCGTGCTCTCCGTGGCGCGCCTGCTCATCTCCATGATCGCGGTCATGATGGCCGTCCTCGCCTCGCTCGGACCCATCCTTGTCTTCTTCTCCGCGAGCACCACGAGCTACCCATTCATGAAAGTCCTCAACGTCGTGATGGCTTCCATCGCGGGCTTCCTCGGCCTCGCCTTCCTGCTCCGCACACTCGGCAGGCTCGTCGTCGCGCAGCGGCCCGCTCCCTTGCCAATCGATCCCCCGCAGTCAGAAGCAAGCGATCAACAGGCAACGCCCGCACCCGATCAGCGCAGCGCCCTCGATGCGTTCCATGTGGGCACCGATCAGAAGGCCGCCCTCGTCTTCCGCATCTGGGTCGTCGTCTTCTCGATCGTGGGTGCGCAGATGAGCTGGGTGCTCCGCCCGTTCATCGGCAGCCCCGACATGCCCTTCACCTGGTTCCGCCAGCGCCAGGGCAACTTCTTCCTCGATGTCGCGCAGGCCGCCGGCAATCTCCTCGGACTCTAAGCCAAAATGAAAGCCATGCTCTACACCGACGATGTGCTCCGCGCCCGCGCCGAGCTCACCCTGAGCACCGACCATGCGCGATGGCTCCTGCGGATCGTGCTCCAGATCATCCTCTTCGGTTCAATCTACGGCGCCGCCATGGGCGCCTTCGGCGGCGCCCGCCCGCTCCAGATCCTCTACTCCGCCATCAAAGTCCCGCTCCTGCTCACCGCGACGTTTGCAATCAGCCTGCCGAGCTTCTTCGTCGTCTCCACCCTGCTCGGCCTGCGCAACGACTTCGCCGCCTCGACGCGCGCCATCGTGACCACTCAGGCGGGCCTCTCCGCGGTCCTCTGCTCGTTCGCCCCATTCACACTCCTCTGGTACGCCTCGGTCGAAAGCTACCAGGCCGCGATCCTCTTCAACCTCCTGCTCTTTGCTGCCTCATCGCTCACCGCGCAGCACCTCCTCTGCAACTTCTACCGGCCGCTCATCCGGTCGAACCCACGACACCGACTGCTCATGTGGATCTGGCTCACCCTCTACGGCTTCGTCGGCGTCCAAATGGCCTGGGTCCTCCGCCCATTCATCGGCCACCCCGGAACACCCACCACCTTCTTCCGCGCCGAGGCTTGGGGCAACGCCTATATCGAACTCATCCATACCGTTCTGAATCTCGTATCCGGCTAGGTTTGCACGGGTTTTCTAACGACAAGCCAGTTCAAAAAATGAACCCCATCCGCTGGACGGGGTTCTTCAAGGTGTTCGAAAATCATCCCGGTGAGCGGAAGGAAATGATCCCCGAATCACTGACTCGATTCTTTACGGGCAGCCCGCATTGAAATTCGCGATCCACGACGTGAAGTCGGCGGGCGTGCACAGCCCGTCCGCGTTCTGATCGCAGCCCGCGGAGCCCGAATTGAACGCCGCGATCCAAGCCGTAAAGTCGGCCGACGAGAGCAAGCCGTCACCGTTCACGTCGGCCACACAGCCCTCCTCCGAATCCATAAGCGTGATCGGATCGACAAACGGGAACTTCACATACTCGATGAGCGCCGTGCGCTCGCTCGCGTTCATCGCGAGCACCGCGTTCTTGGCCGAGGCGCCCTCGCCGCCGTGCCAGAGGATCGCTTCCATCAGCGACCGGGCGCGACCGTCGTGCAGATAGTTCGGCTCCGCCGGATTGCCGTTCGGGTCGAACGGATCCGTCGGCGTGCCAAGCACGTGCCCCACATACCCGATGCCCCACAGGGGCGGCGTGCGCCACTCGTTCCCGCTCGCGCCAAACTCGGGCCGACCGTCCGCAAGATCCTCGCCCATGTCGTGCAGCAGCATGTCCGTAAAGGGCTGGATCACCTGACCGCGGTACGGCACAAACTCCGCGTTCTCCGCCGTCCGCATCGCCGGCCGGTGGCACGACATGCAACCCGCAGCCTCGAAGAGCACCTTGCCCTGCTGCGCCACCGGATCGAGATAGTTCTCGCGCGGCGGCACCGCAAGGCCACGCAGATAGGAAGTCAGCGCATCCAGCAGCGCCGTTTCAACCTCCACCGGCCCATCGCCGACCAGCGCCGTCGACATGCCCATGTCGTGTGCGAACGCCGACGCGGCCTGCTGCCGAAGATTGGGCTCCGCGGCCTTCCAGCCGAACCGACCCATCGCCGCGCCGCCGGTCTCGAGATCCGTCACGACGTTCGCCCGGCCAGAAATGCCGTCGCCGTCCGCGTCGTGCTCATCGGCCCACGCCAGAATCTCCGCATCCCCCACCGCCTCGAGCAACCCGAGCCCGACGAGCATCGGCGCGATCCGCACCGACACCTCGGCCTCGCCCGTGTAAGGCCCACCGACCGGATTCGGTACCGATGTGCCCGGGATGTTCGAACCAAATTCACCATACAGAAGATCGGTGAACTCAACGCGGGGCCTGCGAAGCTCGTAAGGCGTGCCGTCGTCGAAGGCCCCGGTCGTGTACTCCCAGTCGATCGAGGCCTTGCCCTCACGCGTCGCGCCCGGTGTGGACTTCACGTCCAGCTGCGCGCCATACAGCGGGTGAGGCGACGGCGCGCCGCCGGCCTGCCCCGGGACGCTCAGCCGAACGACATAGTTATCCGTCGAATCGGCGATCGAACCTGGCGCCATACCGCGACCGTCGAGCATGTGGCACTCGATGCACGAGTTGTTCGTATAAAGCGGCCCGAGCAACCCGGGCTCAAAGTCCGGGCTCTGGCCCATGTTGAAACCGACCGGCCCGCCGTTGCAGTCGAACGCCGTGGGTGGGTTGAAAAGAAGCCCGTCGTCCCACCTCGTCTCGAACACCGTCTTGCCCGCCATGAACTCCCGCAGCCCGTCCGGCGGCAGGTTCAATGCGTGCTGGTTGAACGCGAACTGCTTGATCGTCACGACCGGAGTCGTCGCATCGCCCGCGGCGTACGCATACGGATGCTGCGACTCGCGCTGGAGTCTGTTGTCTCCGACGTAATAATAGATGAACTCGCTGTAATACGTCTGCGCCGCCAGCAGCGTGAACTCGATATCGACCCGCTGGCCGTGCACCAGGTCGCCGATCGTGGACGTAAAGTAGCCGTTGCCGCCCTCCATCCGCTTGCTGATCGCGGAGATATTCCGGTCACAGAACCCGACGTTGCCCGCCTGGTTGTACCACTTGATATCAATCGCCCCGACAGGCACCTCTGGCGCTGTCAGAACCTCGACGTCAAGATGGTCGCCGTGATCGATAATCTTCAGATCGAACGTCCTGCCAACGTCGTAGCCCGCCGGATAGTGATCGAAACGCCACTCGTTCTCGTGACGATCGCGGAAGCGAATCCCCGCCTCCGTCACGAGCGGCGTATCCGGGATCGCCGGCGCATCCTCGCCCAGCGTTCGCACGAACCACGACGTATCGACCGGCTCGATCCCGACCGTCTCGACGAACGAGTACGAGATCTCATCACCCGCCGCCACGCCCGGGATCGTGTACCCCCAGACATGCGCGCCCTGATTCGCCATCGACGCGGACTGCATGGGCTCGTTGCCGATGCGATAGCGGAGCAAAACACTGTTGACCCCGGGCAGGGGCGAAGCGGGAGGCCCCGTCTCGAACTCGACCTTCCACGCGCCGTTGCTCTCAACGACGTCGTGCCTGAACGAACGCGAATGCGCGAGACCGCCGCCGCCACCCGGTCCATTCGGATCGGTCGCATCATCCGATGTGAACGCCGTGCAACCGTCGGCGAGCATGATCGTGTGAGTCCCGTACTCGTACTGCGCCGGGGCCTGAATGATAAGGTGGAAGCTGAACGCCGTCCCAGCGGAAATCCCCTGAAACGTGGACGTGAAGTTCCCCGCCCCGTCGTTGTTCATGAAATACCCGCCCCCCGGAGGATTGGGGTAGATCAGAATCGCCGACGCCGTCGGCGTCGACGTCACTGAGACCGTCACCGTCGATCCACTCAGGCACACCTCACCCGTGTAGGTCGGCGCGCCCGGCTGAGCCGTCGCCATCGCCGAAACACCGAGCATGGTCAAAAGCACGATCAAGCAACGGCTCAACATGCCGGCTCTCCTTCAAGAGACAACCAGGGGACCGAGAGGTCAGGGAAATCATCCGCACTGCGCGCGAGCATATTGTGTACACCTGTCCTCTGCAACTGTTACATTGCCAACACACCGCTCCACTACCGATTGGCCACCGAACTTTCCCCACCAAACCCGGGCGCTCCCCGGCAAAGAGCGATAAAGCAGCCCATTTGACGCCCAATCGCTCCAATTCAGTCCATCGCCACCTCTGGACCCTGTGCGGGGGGAACCCGATCATTTGCCGATCATTTTGTTCATAAACCGGGATAGTATATACTATTCAGAACCCGACTATCCTGAACGCTACTTTCATGATGTCCTAAGAGCCCACAGTTTCACCGTTTATTACACAATCGTATACACGATCTTGATGTAACTGTTACAATCGCTCTGGGCCGCGATTCACGAGAGACATCGGCCGCCCCTCTCCGGGCATGTGCCCCGCGAGAGTTCACACCAGAACAACAGTCCACATGGGAGAGACAAGATGAAAGCGAACATGAGCCTGGTTGCGATCGCGATGCTGTCCGGGATCGCCGCAAACGCTGCCGCACAGAACGTCTTACTGAACTCGGGCTTCGAAGCCGGCTCCGGCGCCGACGCCGCCGACTGGGCCGAAATCGTCGGCGGCCCCTCGGGCACCGCCGGCCGAAGCAGCGCCATGCCCAACTCCGGCGCCTTCAGCGCCTACATGTCATTCGATCACATCAACAACCCCGCCGCAGGCGGCGCCTACTTCATGGAACAGGTCCTGCCCGTCGGCAGCATCAACCCCATGACCCAGTACGACCTCGCATTCGCCGCCAAAGCCGACTCCACGAACTTCACCGGCATGGACACCTTCTTCCAGATCCTCTGGCTCGATCAGGACGGCAGCAACGGCGGCGGCGTCCAGGGCGAAATGCTCACCTCACTCATCGGCCTCGGTATCAGCGACTCCTATCAACAATTCTCCGTCAACGGCCTCAACGTCCCCGCCGGCGCCGACTCCCTCCTCATCCGATTCCAGATCTCCGCCGGCGCCGTCGACAACATCGCCAACGGCCTCTACGTCGACGACGTCTCACTCGCCCCCGTCCCCACGCCCGCCTCCGCCGCCCTCCTCGGCCTCGGCGGCCTCCTCACCGCACATCGCCGTCGATAAGAACGCCCACTCCACTCCATAACAAACGACCCGGGCCCCAAAGCCCGGGTCGTTTCATCTCAACACTTCATCATGAATCAGAGACATCAAGCTCAGCACCGAACGCCTTGCGAAGCTTGAACGATCTCGAGCGGTGCTCAGTCGCAACCAGCGTTGAAGTTGGCGACCCATGCGCTGAAGTCCGCCGGTGTGCAGAGTCCGTCGCCGTTCTGATCGCACTCAATCGCCGATGCGTTGAACGCCGCGACCCACGCAGTGAAGTCGGCGGGAGACAACGCCCCGTCGCCGTTGACATCCGCCGGGCAGAGCGTGCCGAGGTCGAGAATAAAAGAGTGATAATCGGGATAGTTCACGGGGTAGCTCCCGTACCCGACGATGGTGCTCCCGTCCTGTGTCACACCGGCGAGCCCATCGATCTGGAATCCCGCGGGCAGCGACAGGCCGTGATCCGAAAGCAGATCGCGGATATCGACCATGCCGCCCGCCTCGGTCCAGATGAATCCCGTCTGCGTGGAGAACGGCCCGTTCGAGATGTACTGATTCGTCCCGAGGATCACAGACCCGTCACCCGAAATCGCGGAAGCATACGACCTGCCGCCCAATGGACCGATCGGAGTACCGGGAAGAATACCCAGGAGTTCCTCGTTCCAATCGGCGCCATCCCACACCCAGCGAGCAGCAACCCGCATCGCGTTGTTGGCGTCGTAAGACCACCCGACGATGACTGTGCCATCATCACTCACGGCACGTGCCTCGCAAGACACGGGCGTATCCGCAAGAATGGTCTTGACCCCATCGACCCAGACCGCTGGCTGCCACTGGCCCTGCGCAGCACTCTCCCAGCCGACGACGACCGAACCGTCGGCATTCACGCCGTTGGCTCGGCTGCTGTTGGCATCGGGCGATCCCCCAAGATCGGTCGCGCCGTCCGTTTCGTTCCAACTGAAGGCATGCGCGGAGCCGCCGCCAAACGTGAGCCGGTCACGCCAGAACAATCCAGCAACCGTGCCGCCATCGCCCGAGATCGCCCATGATGACCCGTACGACAGATCCAGCAGCATCGCCCCGGGCAACAGCGGCGGGAAGATCTCCTGCCAACCCTGCCCCTCCGTCCAGACGCCCGCGGTGATGTAGCTGTCATTCCCGCCGGTGATGGTCGAAGAAACACGCGTGCCGTCGTACGAAATCTGCGGCGCGCCGCCGCCTGTCCCAAAGACCGGCCCGGTCGCCCGTCCAAGCAGCACGAAACCCGTATCGCGGGTCCAACGGGCCTGCTGGTAGAGAAAGTCATTCACCGAATTCCCCACGATGACCGATCCATCGCCGGAAACATCGGTCGCCGCGAAACCACCGCCGATCAGCTCAAAGGTCGCCTGGCCCGCGGCACTCAGCGCCCCAAAGCCCGCAACCGCAACGAGAACAGCATTTCGAAATTGATCCATCTCTATGTACTCCAGCGCCCGGTCCGGGCGATCGCTGAGTGATTGTTCCATCCGGTTCAAGGCGCGAACGATCCTTTGGGACCGAACTCGCCGGTGTGTGAGTCTCGCTTAGCAGCCCGAGTTGTAGTTCGCGATCCAAGCGGTAAAGTCGGAAGGTGTGCACAAACCGTCATTGTTCTGATCGCATTCGATCGATGACTCATTGAAAGCGGCGATCCACGACGTAAAGTCCGCGGGCGTCAGCATCCCGTCACCGTTGACATCCGCCGGGCAGGACGTGTCCAGATCGATCAGGATCGAGGAGTAGTCGGGATAATTCGCCGGATAGCTCCCAACGCCGACGATCTTCGTGCCGTCCTGTGAGATCCCGGTCAGCCCATCGATCTGGAACCCCGCGGGCAATGAGATGCCATTGTCCGCCAGCACATCTCGGATGTCACGCAGCCCGTCCGCGGCCGTCCAAATGAAGCCGGTCGAGGCCGAAAACGGCCCGTTGTTGGTAAAGCGGTTCGTTCCAACGATCACACCGCCGTCACCCGAAATGGCCGAAGCGAACGATGTCCCGCCAAAGGGCCCGATTGGCGTGCCCGGAAGGACGCCGAGCAGTTGCTCGTTCCAGTTGGCGCCGTCCCAGGTCCAAACCGCGGCCATGCTTGTCGCGTTCGGCGCGTCCCATGAGTAGCCGCAGACCACGGTACCGTTGTCATTGACCGCGCTGGCCTCGCAAAAAACCGGTGTCGGCGTCAGGATGGTCCGAGTCCCATTCGCCCAGACGGCCGGCTGCCACTCGCCCGTTTCAAGACTCTCCCATCCGACGGCAACGCTGCCGTCGAGGTTGATGCCGTTGACTCGGCTGTCTCTTCCGGTCCCAAGGCTGCCAAGGTCTACACCGCCGTTGGCTTCGTCCCAACTGAAAGCGTGCGCGGAGCCGCCGCCAAAGGTGAGCCGGTCACGCCAGAAAAGGCCCGCCACTGTCGTGCCGTCGCCCGAGAGCGCCCACGCCGAGCCATAGGAATTGTCGAGCAAGTACGCATCCTGGAGCAATGGCGGAAAGATCTCCTGCCAGCCTTCACCCTCGGTCCAGAGACCGACGGTGATATAGGTGTTGTCGAGACTGGCGATCGTCGATGACACGCGCGTGCCGTCGTTGGACACC
Source organism: Phycisphaerales bacterium (assembly GCA_041742315.1). Classification (GTDB taxonomy): domain Bacteria; phylum Planctomycetota; class Phycisphaerae; order Phycisphaerales; family UBA1924. The sequence continues at coordinate 29,294 of JBGSIX010000108.1, forward strand.
TGAGGCGCCCCCGCACCGGTGCCAAAGATCGGCCCCGTTGCCTGCCCGAGCAGGACGAAACCCGTGTCCCGCGTCCAACGCGCCTGCTGATAGTACCCGTCAGTGGCGGTGTTCCCGACGATCACCGAGCCGTCGGCGGAGATGTCGTTGGCGGCATAGCCCGCACCAAAGATCTCAAACGAAACCTGAGCTTGCGATTGGGCGGCGATCGAACCGACGACCGCGACCAGAACGGCTGCACCTGCTGCGTTCATTGTGAGATCTCCACTGGGCCGTGCGTGACGGCGATGTTCGAATCCAAAGCGCACACCGCCGGTTGGGACGGTGCACGCGGGAGTATGTGAGACAAGGACGGACTCAGGCGCGACGACGACGCGTCGAGGCCAGGCCGGCAAGCCCGATCAGAGCCGCGCTCGCCGGCGCGGGCACCGCGTTCCATGAGGCGTTGTCGATGTGCGTCAGCGGCTGGAAACCAAAGCCGAGAATGCGAACATCGTCGAAGACCATGCCGCCCGTGGCGTTGATGTTGATCCACTCATCACCGACCCCGCCCCAACTCGGAGTGAAGGCGAAGTTGGCGACCTCGACACCGTCATCGAAGAGGAAGACGAGCGCGCCGCCGCCGAAGGGGCTCGGTGCGCCGGACGGATCCCAGACCTGCGACGAGAAATCAGTCAGGTCGTTCTCGAACGTCATGAAGACGCCGAAGTTGCCCAGAAAGGCGTTGCCCGTGCCGAGCCAGCCCTGGCCGGGGTTGACCGAAAAGTTGGCGACAACGGACTGCCCGTCGCCGGCCCCGATGTCGACGCCGTGGGTCGAGACCCATGTGTTGGCGGGCACGACACCCGTGGGCGTGCCCGGCTCATCGAAGGTCAGCGTGGTCGAATACGTCGGCGCACTCGCGCCGAGCGAGATGGTGATATCGGCCGCAGCAGGTGCTGCGATTGCGACGGCCAGAAGCGAGGCGACTGTCAGTTTGGTGGTCATCTTTCTCTCCCATTGAGCGGTGTCTGGTCCCATGAAATCCGAGGAAATCCGTCTTCCCCCTCACGTGACGACTCCCGGACCCTGCGTCCCAAAGCCGCCTGTTCCATGCAAACATAATCGAGCCAAATGTTCCGCACAAGTTTCCATCTGGAAATTCTGCAAAATAATTCCTTGGGCATCTGTAGAGCCCCTGATTGACGCTATAGTGGGCTGGAAGAGCAGAGGTACGACTTATTGTTAGGATTACGTTTATGTCCACACTCGAACAGGATTGCAGCGACGCGGTCGGCCGGCTCAGGGCCGCACTCATCGGGCTCTATGACAGCGTCGGCGCCGACCCGGCCAGCCCGCAGGACGTCGCTCGCACATTCCGAATCAACAAAACGCTCACCTGGAACATGGCCAAGCTCATGCAGGCCGGCGACGGACTGGCAGCCGTTCCGCACGTGCCCGGCAATTCTTCGATCGAGCGATTCCTGAAAGCCACCGAATCGCGCGGCGCCAGCAAAAAAATCGTCGACGCCGTTCGCGATGCGACCAGGGAATTTGAAAGAGTCATCAGCGTCCACGTCGGCGACCGCGCCACGCTTGATCTCGTCATCGACGGCCTGGCCTCGGGCGACGGCGCCGGACTCGAGCAGAGCCGAAAGCGAGCCTTCCTGGGCAACAGCGGCATCTACGGCGTGCAGGCACGCACCAATCTCATGTGCTGCTTTCTCGCGCCAAATACCCAATCCCCAAACCAACTCGACATGGTCATGCTCCGCGGCCTGCTCGGAGTCCGTCGCCTTCGACCAACCGTCAGATTGCCGATCTTCCGCACTCGACAGTGGAGCTCCGCCGGCCAGGCGATCGCCTCACAGGAATGGCAGCCGATCGAGGAAAACGTCAACAGCCCGCTCCTGAGCCGCTTCAACAACGGCGAAGTCCCCGAAGTCGAAGCGGTCCACGCACCCGGAGGGACCGACTACATCATCCAGCCAGGACGGATCGGCAACAGCGGCGCCTTCGATTGCTTCTTTGGTGACATGATCCGCGCGGGCGCTTCCAGATTCAGCAACCAAGCCGACGAAACAGGCGAGTTCGGCGTGACGGTCACCGCTCCCACCGAGCGGGTGACCTTCGATATCGTCGCGCACAAGGACCTCGGCTTTGTCCTCGATGCCGAGACCTTTGTCTACGCACACCTCTACACCAGCGGCCAGCTCGACGGACAATGGGACGAAGCCTCGCTCCTGCCCATCAAACAACGCGCCGCCCTGCTCCCCGGCTCACCCCCCGCGGTGGCGACCAAGCTGGTCCCAAACTACACCGAAATCCATGACTACATCTACAAACGCCTCGGCTGGGACCCAGGCGACTTCCGTGCACTCAGGCTCGAGCTCAAGTACCCCCCCCTGGGGTCCACGATCATCCAGCGCTTCGCCCTGCCCGAATATCACGATTGACGACGACACCTCCCCGGTCAAGACGCTTTCAAACCCTCTGAAAGCTCTCCGAGAAATGCGGGAGCGCTCTTTTCGCCCGTTAACACGCTGCCAATGTCATGAGAATCCGCGTTTGCGGGCCCTAGCGGCCGACGCGGGCGAAGCTCGCGTCGAGCGCTGCCCGCCCATCCGGGAGCGCGAGCGGGGTGCAAATACCCCGTACCCCCAGCAGATGCGCCCGCTCGAGGCCCCGATCCACCCATCTGGGTGATCCAGAAAAGAGCGCCGGGCGGACTCGCTCGGGTTCGAGCATACTGCCCCGATGCCACGCTCGCCCTGCCTCCGATTGTGCAGCGTCCTGGCCGGCTCGGGCCAGGCCGACCTCCGCCGACAGATCCAGTTCCTCAAGGCCGAGAACGAGGTGCTCCGCGCCCGGATCACGGGCCCGGTCCGGGTCACCGCCCGGGAGCGGTACCGGCTCGTCCGGCTGGCAAGCCGCTCGGGGCGGCGGTCCGAGACCTCGTCACGATCGTCAAGCCCGACACGCTCATGCGGTGGATCAGGGCGACGGACACGAAGCGGAAGCCCAAGCAGTCGACCCGCAAGTCAGGCCGACCCCGCACGCCCGACGACATCCGACGGATCGTCCTGCGGATCGCCCAAGAGACCGGCTGGGGCTACACACGCATTCTCGGCGAGCTCAAGAAGCTCGACATCCACGTGTCACGCAGCACGGTCGTCAACATCCTCCGCCAGGCCAGCCTGCCCACCGGCCCCCAGCGCGGCGAGGCCACCTGGGACCAGTTCATCAGATCCCACGCCGAGATGCTCTGGGCCTGCGACTTCGTCCAGCAGCGGGTGCTCACATTGAAAGGGTGGAAGGACGCCTACCTGCTCGTCTTCGTGAACGTCGCCACACGCAAAGCCTTAGCGACCTCCAGCACCGAGCACCCCGACGCCAAGTGGGTCGCCGAGCAAGCATCAAGCTTCAAGAGCCTGACCGGCGAGAGCGGGTGCCGCGTGCTCACGCGCGACCGCGACACGAAGTTCGGGAAGGCCTTCGACGGGGCGCTGCGGGACACCGGCGTGACGCCCGTCCGGCTGCCCCACTGCTCGCCCAACCTGAATGCCCACGCCGAGCGGTTCATCCAGACGCTGCAGAACGAGTGCCTGGACAAATTCATCGTGATGGGGACCGGACACCTCGACCACCTCACCAGCGAGTACCTCGAGCATTACAACACCGAGAGGCCGCACTCGGGGATCGGGTACAGGACGCCGGTGGATGTGGACGTGATAAAGAGATTTATCTCATTACCGGCTTAGTGACGTTATCACAGCTCTGGTTGGTCTTCACTTCTTCTACGAGATCATATTGGACGCAAGAGCCATAAGTACCATCATACAGCAAGTAATCAGGACAACAGCTTCGATCACGCGCATGCCCGAAGATTGACCCGCTACGATCCCTATCCATCTGAGACTGGCCAGCCTACTAGCAATACCTACAGAATATAAAGCACGAGAGATCATCGAACTACCTCCGCGACATAGTGCGCGATAGCAAGGCACCTATACTGAACGAGTTGAGTATTTCAATAATTGTGATCTACTCCGTAATTTTCTTGTTTGATCTAACCTCGCTACTTTCTTTGATGACTTTGCATTCACCTGCGTCTCTCACATACTCTCTCGCTGCGCCTGCAGATTTACTGGCATGCTCGTTCACAACGGATGCCTGCTCCCCTGCAACTTTGCGAGCGGGCAAGAGATCATCGTCGAAAGCACGCCCATTCGCGCGATCAGCGAGCTTCTGTCGCTCTGATCTGATTGCATTCTCGCTGTTTCGTGTATTACCATCGATAGTCATAGCGCCTCTCCTATGCATACATTGCGTAATTGGATACTTGCAGATGTGCGTTAATCCTTCTGAAAGGGCGGGTCCAACTCTTCCGAGATGAACCGCCCGTTGCCCACTAACCGACGAATCGTGATTGATCAATCCATGTGCAACAGAGTGCAGCGTTAGCGGTTGTAAGTATCCCGAGCCGTGATCGATTGCTCCGTGCGGACGCCGAAACTCTCGTGCGTGCTGCGGTTCCAGGAAGCGTCGTTCCAATTCGGGTTTGTGCCTGCTGCAAAGGTCGGGATCGTCTGCAGTTCGGACCGCGAGAGACGTGACTGATAGCCGTCGCCCTCTCTGGTCACTGAGCTCACAGGAATCGCGAGGTCGCCTCTGTAGGAGTCGAGTATGAAGTAAACGACACGTCCGCTGCGAGCATCGACGACAATGTCATCGATTTCACCATAGACTGTTTCGTCGCTGCACGTGATTTCTGAGCCGATGATGTCAGTGGCCTTCAAGATTTCTGTCGCCGTCGAGGTCCGATCGTTCCCGGACGGGCGGTCGGAGCTCAGGCTCGTGTTGGCCGATGTCGGCCAATTGTCGCTGTCGAAACTCTCCTCATCCATGATCTGTGCATCGCTGAGATTGAGCATGATCTTGCCGTCCTGCGGGCCAACAAGATCGTTCAGACGAATCGCATACCTGGTATCTTCACTGCCGGGCGCGCCGCTCCGCGTGAGCACGCCATACACAACTCGATGGGCGCGAGGATCAACCGCGAGATCGCTGATGCGGCCGAGATCGTCGCCCACGGTGTTCTTGACCGATACATTCATGATGTCCGAAGCACGCAGCATCATGACGGGCGTTGCCGAATCAAGTTCGTTCTGCCGATCTGTGTAGTCGGAGCCCTGACGGAGTGATGCGACGGGCTTCATGTTGACGACCGAGTTGTCGGCCATATCGATGACGATCTCGCGGGCGCCGCTTCCATCAACGAGGCACGTCACAACCGCGTAGAGTGTGTCGCTCTCTTTCTGATTAGTAGCATTACGCTGGCCAGGCTGTGAAGCTTGGCGGCTGTCGTTCTGAGGTTGACCAGACTCGACGCCTTGTTGGTTGGGATTGCGCCCTGGAGTCTCGTTATCGATGTCGCGGTCCTGCTCGCGATCCTCACCGATCCGAGTCTGGCGGCTGATGTTCCCAGATCCCTCGCTGGACTTCCAATCCAACGTCAGGCGGGCATCAACCGCTTTGCCGTTGCAATGCTTCTCAGCACTCTTGATCGTGTCGTTCAGGCTGTACTTTGAGCTGGACATCCGCGAGATAAGTGTTTGGAAGTAATTGGTAGTCGTAGGCTGCGTAGATTTCAGTGTTGCTTCTGGCTGAGTCCGGGCCGGCTGGGAGCGATCGGGCTGGGTCTGGGCCTGAGCGACCGCCGAGCCTGCGATGAAGGCGAGTGCGCTTGCCCTGACGATGTCCATGGTTGAAATATGCATGTGTTGATTCCTTGTTAGATGAATTCAGACGCCCGGCCTCCGGCACGACGCCGGATCACCATCCGAGCATGATGGCTTGAGAATCACCTGAGAGTCGCAGGGCTTTGCCCCGAATCCGCCCGGAGATATTTCAACCTCCGAGCGAACGAATGGAATTGCTTTACTTGTCCATCTTGCTGACAGTCTTCTCCGACTTGCCAGATTTCACGTCGGGCACTTTGATCTGCCCCGAATGCTTGGCGTCTTTCTCGTCGTGATCCTTGCGGTTTTTGTCATGTTCCGATTTCTTTTCTGTTGACATGGTTGCTGTCCTTCCTCGAGTAGCTGCCTCTGCAGCAATGTTGTTTCCAGACCCGTTCGCACGCGCGGCCAGGTCACACTGATACGTGACTTTCACGCTTTGGTAAGCCGTTCAGTCGCCGAGAGCAGACTGCAGCGGCTATTCTCTCGATTCGTGTGTGTGCGGTCTGATTACGCTCCTGGAGTGACTGATACACACCTGAGGCGACATCGGAACCTACCACGACTGCCCAATGCTTGGCGATGTCATAACCGACGATCTTGTACTGACTGATACGCAACAGCATCATGATCAAAGCAATGTCGCAGATCATTGGCTGCTTTGTCTTCCGCATGATGTCTTCGCAGTCAAGCGCAAGGCTGTCAAAGCACTCGCCGGGTTCGCCTTGAGCGGTCAGACCGATGTTTTGAAAGATCTCGCCGAGCTGAGTCAAATACTCTTTCGAGTCATCGAGCAAAGCTACCAGTTCCGCAGAAAGCATCGGATCGGTAGCCGCAGTGCCGAGCGAGGTATAGATTGTGATGCAGTTATACTCGGTGCCGTAAATCACCCGCAACTGATCGTGGTACATCTCTACACTGCTATTGTATTTCATATTTGAACTCCATTGGCCTTTAGTTGTTCATTGGCAGTATTCATCCTCGACTTTGGCCAGACGATCGGTCTTCCTTGACCAGCTCGTCCAGCTCTTGGGGGGTCATCTTGGCAGCCGGAGCCGCACCGGCGAGTGCCGATCGGTAATCAGATTGCGAGGCGTGCTCGTTGTTGAGGACATCGCGGCATGTGCGTTCTGAGATGCTCAGCCGCTCGGCGTCGCCTTCTTCTCCCGGCTTGCCGGTCTCTGAGACACCGCGCGTTGCGGCGGAGATCATCGGAGAACGCAGATAGTTGATTCCGTTCAATACACCACGAACAACCTCGCTGGCCACTTCGACCACGCGGGTATCCACAGACCCAAGCCCGTTGGTGTTGTTGACCAGCAACTCCCGGCAAGCAGATTCCACTTCTTCCGGATCGGCGCCCTCTGAAAGCCTGATGACAAGATCACGCGATGCCGTAGCGATCGGTGATAGATTGCTGTCCTTCACAAGGCCACGCTTTCCGTGAACCGATTCGGAGACGCGTGTCACTCAACGCTCTACTCCAGGTTCACGGTGAACTATCCACCACGTTCATTGTTATTGGTATCAGGTCTTACACTGAGCCCCCACGGGCGAACGACCCGATGAGCAAGGGAACCCTCAATCGGTGAGCGTGGTAAGGCCTTCACGGACCGCGTACTTGGTCAGTTCCGCGATCGAGTGGATATCTAGTTTGCGGATCAGGTTCGTTCGGTGCGATTCGACAGTCTTCAAGGCCGCGCCGACCCTCGTGGATATTTCTTTGCTGGTCAGGCCCTCAGCGATGAGCTGGAGCACCTCCCGCTCTCGAGGTGTGAGCAAATCGAGACGCGGGCTACCCGTGCTTTGTGTGTCAGAGTTTGGCGAGTAGAACCGATCAACGAGCACGTGTGTCAGGTCTGATGTGATGTATATCTTGCCCTTGCTCACAATGTCGATGGCCCGGAGCAGCTCATCGGCATCGCACGTCTTGAGCAGATACCCCCGCGCACCGGCATCGAGCATGCCAGTCACATACCGCTCATCGGAGTGCATGGAAAGCCCAATCACGGCAATCTTCGGATCCACAGCCCGGATCTTGCGTGTTGCCTCCACACCGTTCAGATCCGGCATTCCGATGTCCATCAGAACGATGTCCGGCAGATGCTTTGCCGACAACTCGATTGCATCTCGACCGTTCTCGGCTTCAGCTACAATCTCGATGTTTTTCACGCCTGTCAGAATCGAACGGATTCCGCCTCGCATCATTGCGTGATCGTCGACGAGTAACACGGTCAATTGGCCATTTCTCATGCCCCCTCCTCTGGAACCGCCAGGAGCGGGAGTGTTATGGTCGCACGCGTTCCGCTCCCATACCTGCTGATCAGCTCGAATCGACCTCCAATGGCTCGGACCTGCTGCTCCACACTCAAGAGCCCGAAGTTGTGCACACCATCTTCCTCACTTGGGGGCTGCAGGACATCAAATCCAGGCCCAGTATCGATCACCGCAATCCGTACGATCTGCTCATCGGACTCGCACTCAATGGTGATCTCGGATTCAGGTGCATACTTCACCGCATTCATCGAGAGCTCGCGAACAGCGCGAAACACAATCGTGCGAGCTTCCTTCGTGATCTTCGGCTCATCGAGCGAGTGAGCCACTGCTATATGAGTGCCGTAGCGTTTGTTGAGATGATCGGCCAGCCATTGCAGCGCCGGACAAAGCCCGAGATCCTCGAGTATCGGCGGACTGATCTCGAATGAGAGCGTGCGGACATCTTCGATCACACGGTCGATCATCGAAACAACGCGCTCGCGTATATCCGAAGTCAATTTTTCCGTCCTGAGTACAGAGCGGATCATTGCTAGATTCTGTGCCACGACATCGTGTAAGGCCAGACCCAACCGTCGCCGCTCGGCCTCCTCGATCAGCGTCTGCCTGATCAGAAGTCGGTTGATTCGGATGTGCTGCGATGAAACCACCGAAGTCAGATGCTCAACCTCTGAAGTGTTGTGCAGCACGATCATGGTCAGATCTGGGCCGCCATGACGCAACCGAAGTTGTCGCCATCGGATTGTGCACTCATGATCACCGACATGCTCTTCGCCGTGCTCGTCGATGCGATGCACAGCGACAAATCCTGCTGTCAACTCAACCGAACCGAGCGCGTCGACGAGTTCATTCAGAGGACAGAAGCTCTGCAAGCTCTGCCTGAGATCCGCTCGCTGGGATACCTCGTTTGCTATACCGGTGGTGTCTGTCCAAAGCTGGTTTTGCGCGAGGATGAATTGGCCTTCGGCGACGATGGCCGTTGGCAAATGGATCAAGGAGACCACATCTTCCAAGATTGCTTGAAGATCTGATGAAACTTCATGGCTTGCACGGCGGGCCAGAATGGCTCCTTTGCACGCAGTCTGCGGGAAAGACAAGCTTCGCATCCGAACGAGGAATGATAGGCAAGCAGCCCATTGAACCGCAGCGAGGTTGGCATACGGATAATCCGACGGGCGAACTCAGTAGTTGCCCTGATTGGCAGAACGAATTTCCCGTTCACTATGAACTGACTGCAAAGCACCTACCATTTTCAAACTCGAACTGCTCAACCATCAGGATCGGCAAGCCTCAGCTCCGGCGTCTTCCCATGCAGATTCCGCCATAGCGAAACCTCCCGTTCCTGTGGATCGTTTTCGTGAAACCACCCGCATCCGACTCGCCAAAGAGGTAGTGCATGCCCACGCCGCACAACTCTGCGCGATGAGCCGCCTCCTCCAGACGCGCCCTGGGCACCACCACCGCCTGCACGATCCGCGTCGTGATCTCTGCGATCCGAACGCCGCGCGGATCACCAGACGGGCTGAAGATCTGAATCGTCTTCCCGGCGTGCATGGGCTTATCTCCCCAGCGTAGTTATCCCGAAGGGCCGCGATGGCTCAGCCTACTGGATCTCTCAAGCATGCTTATCGACATTACAGATACCCATTATCGCCGGGAGCATTCAGAATCTCACGTTTCGTGCCCTGCGAAACCCCCCTCCCCGGTCAAGACGCTTTCAAACCCTCTGAAAGCTCTCCGAGAAATGCGGGAGCGCTCTTTTCGCCCGTTAACACGCTGCCAATGTCATGAGAATCCGCGTTTGCGGGCCGTAGCCGCCGACACGGGCGAAGCTCGCGTCGGCTGCTGCCCGTCTCTGCCAAAGGCCTAGCGGGGTGCAAATACCCCGTACCCTTAGCAGATGCGCCGGATCGAGGCTCCGGAAAAGAGCGCCGAGTGCCCCGAACCGGGTCTCGCGGCGGGCGGCGTCCGCGAGCATACTGACGCAATGCCCAAAGCACCATACCTCCGCCTGCTCGAAGTCCTGTCGGGCTCAGAAAGACGCGTACCTGCTCGTGTTCGTCAACGTCGCGACCAGGCGGGAGATCGCAACCATTCTCTCTAAAAGCCCATTGCCTCAATCTCAGCAAGGAGCTTTCTACACTGCTCAACGTTGTCTCGTTCGCCGCGTAACAAGCTGGAGTCGCATGCTGCAGTCAGCAGGACCTTTGCCTCATCTGTCCGTCCAGCCGCAAACAGCGCATGTCCAAGGTTTCGCTGGACGACGGGCTGCATCGAGTCATAGCGTCCCTCGAGCGTCGCGAGCAGTTCCCGGTACATCTTGATCGCTTGGTCGGCCTGACCCGATTCAATGAGTGAGAGCCCGAGGTTGTTCGTGCACACCAGTACGACCAAGTGTTCTGATCCATACCGGGTGCGGAAGTGATCGATGACAGCAGAGTAGGCCTTGATGGCTTCGTTCGGTTCGCCGATTCCCGCGTAGGCGGCAGCTCTGTACGACAGCACTCGGAAGTACGCGTCACAGTTTGTACCAAGTGCGCTTTCTATTTCGGCAAGCACCCGCTCGGTGAGCGAGGCAGATTCTTCGGGGTGGCCCATGCGCACCAGGCTCATCGCAACACCTTCGACCGCGTCGAGCGTGCCTTCGTGAGCCCAGCCAAGCGCGTCGGCGCAGCTCTCCATCACGCGCTGATTGATCGCCAGGGCCTCCTCCGACTGCCCCGCCCGCCGGAGCGACTCGGCGAGGTTGGTCCAAGCAGAAACCGTCGAGTCGTGCACCGGGCCCAGTTGTTCAGAACATGCCTTTGCCAGTAGCCGCTGCTCGGCGATCGCCTCATCGAGCCGACCCTGCTCGGCGAGCGTCATCGCCAGGTTTGCGCGGAGTGTGAGCAATTCCCGCGACGATGCCTGCCCAAGTGAGCCGCGGATCGCGAGCACATCCCGCAACTCCCTCTCCGCTTCAGCGTATTTGCCCGCGTCGATCAGTACTGAGGCGAGGCCAGAGCGGGCAAAGAGTGTCTGCTCGTGTGTCGCGCCGATCGCTTTCGTGGACTGGGCGATAACCTCTCGGTATGCGAGATCGGCCTCATCGAGTCGCTGCTCGTCGTGCGCACACCCCGCGAGCACCTCGCTCGCATGGATCGTCGTCGGATGCGAACGCCCGAGTCGGCGCTGCGCGTCGTGCTGCGTGCGTTCGATCAGTTCGCGGGCCTCCCTCGGTAGATAGAGCCAGCGGAGCGTGTTAGCGAGCTGGACCTGGTCTTCGAGTCTTGCCGTGTGATCGCCCAGCAGCTTTCGGAGCTCGATCGCCCTCTCAAAGTGTGTCCGTGATCGCTCGTACTCGGCGATGCTGAAGAGCATTGCGCCCATCGCAGACCGCACATCCGCCTCGGTCCTTGGCTGGGAGGCCAACTCTCCCTCGATGCGGGATTCGAGCGACTCCAGACCTTCGAGCACGGTCACGTTGCGGTCGCCGAAATTCGGGTCGGCCTCGTCGATCATCCCCTGTAGAAGCGCAACGACCGCGCGGGCTCGGTCCCGCTCCCCCGCCGTTCGCCTGCTTGAGATCGCCAACGCCACCGTCGCGGCGATGAGCAGCACCGCGAACGCCGTGGTGACTCCGACGCCAACACGGTGCCGACGCACGAACCGGGCCACCTGCTCGGCCCGTCCCGGCGGGCGCACCGAGATCGGATCGCCGGCGATGACACGCGCGAGATCGTCCGCAAACATCAGCGCCGAGGCGTACCGGTCATCTCGGTCGTGGGCCAGCGCTGTCATGACCACGCACTCGAGGTCGCGCCCGATGCGTGGCATGGGCTTGCGGATCGGTGTGATCTCGGCCTGTGCCAGTCGGCGGAGCGCTGCTCCGGGCGAGACGCCGCTCACATCCAGCGGCGGCCTGCCTGCCAGCAGCTCGTATAGCAACGAACCAAGCGACCAAACGTCTGTCCGCACGTCGGCATCGGCGGCGTCGAGCGTGAGCTGCTCGGGGCTCATGTACCCCGGCGTACCAAGAAGCGAGCCGGCCGCGGTCATCCGCGTGCGAAAGCCATCTTCGTTGATCTTGGCGATGCCAAAGTCCAGCACCTTGGGCTGGCCCTCGGCATCGACGAGCACGTTGGAGGGCTTCAGATCGCGGTGAATCACCGCACGCTGGTGGGCTGCGTGGACCGCACGGGCCACGCGGATCATCAGGCTCAACTTCTCACGCTCGCCGGCCTTGGTCTGTGCCGAGTACTCGGTGATCGGCACGCCTTCGATGTACTCCATCGCGAGATAAGGCAGGGCCGCACCGGTCTCGGTGCGATGCACGCCGGCCTCGTAGATCTGCGCGACGTTCGGGTGCCGGATGCGCCCGAGTGCCTCGGCTTCAAGACGAAAGCGCCCAGAGACATCGACCAAGGGCAGCGGCGTGCGCACAACCTTGAGCGCCACGGTGCGCTCTGGGTTGTCCTGCCTCGCGAGATAAACAACGCCCGAGGCACCCTCACCCAGAACACGCACCAGCGTGTACCGCCCGATGCGATGCCCCGCGAGCCCCGAAGCCGCGGGGCCGGTGACCCCGAGCCATGTATCCACGCGTCGGCTCAGAAGCCCATCGTCTGCGGATGCCGCTTCGACCAGCGCCGCCGCCTCGCGCAGAATACCGTTCTCCCCGCAGCATCGCAGCTCGAGAAAGGACACACGCTCGGATGGCGCCAGCTCCATTGCCTCGGCGACAACCAGTTTGATCTGATCCCATCCGGGGTTCGGTTCGTTCATGAGGTGCTCTCGTCGGTTCCCCCACTTATGCGACGAAGCAGCCACGCCCGGGCAGCCGACCAGTCATACTTCACGCTCCTGGCTGCTCGCCCCATCACCTCGGCGGTCTGTTCGACCGTGAGCCCCGCGAAGTACCTCAGCGTCACGACCTCGGCCAGCACCGGGTCGAAAGTGCGCAGCTCCTCCATCGCGGCGTCCAACTCGAGCATCGCCTCCGGGTCTTCATCTGGCATGGGCTGTGCGAGTTCGGCCTCGTCCAGCCCGACACGCCGCTGGCCACCGCCGTGTTTCAGGCGTGAGACGCGCCTGGCCCGCTCGACCAGGATCCGGCGCATGGCCTGCCCAGCTGCGGCGTAGAAGTGCCGAGGGTTCTCCCACTGCACATCCGGGTCCGCCGAGAGGCGCACGAACGCCTCGTGCACGAGCGCGGTGGGCTGGAGCGTCAGCCCGGGACGCTCGCGGGACATCTGGGTTTCGGCGATCTGGCGGAGCTGGGCGTAGAGCTGATCAAAGAGTGTGGGTGTGCGGCCACCCGAAGTATCGGGAAGGCGATCGGCGAAATTTTCAGAACGATCTTGCCCCTGCATGGCGTGATTGTCGCCTGTGTCCGCAGAGGACGCCAGTGCGAGGGCCAGGTTGGGCCGACCAGCGCGTCCGGGAACAAGGTGTCCGCCCCGGGAGGGGCGAATCGGAGGAGATTTCCATGCTTCGCACTGCTTCGCTTGCCGTCGTATCGCTTCTCACCGCTGCCGGATCGGCGGCCCAGGGGGACCTGGTCCAGATCCTGGGCGGTTTCGATTGCGGCGTCGAGGTCGAGCCCGGTCAGTTCGAATATTACCAGCTCCGGGGGCAGAGCGTCTACTTCAGCAATCGGACCGCCGGGCTCACGACCGGGGGGCAGCTCGATGGGATCGACTGCCGGAACGATCCGCTCGCGCAGTTCGATCTTGCATTTTATGAGTTCTTCCCGGAGGTGAGCCTCACCGACTACCTCACGTACGGCTACTTCGGGATCGTGGACACGGTGACAGGATTCGACACCGACGGCGATGGCTTTGAGGACTTTGAGCAGGTAACCGATACTTCATTCGTAATGGCGGTCGTCGACAACGTAGGCGAGGGAGCCAAGGTTGAGGATTTCTTCCCGACGCTGGATGAGGCCACGCTTGTGGGGGCGTTGACAACGAGCTATGACTCACCCGAGTTCTTCGAGGCACTCTTCGTAGCCGTGGAGCATCCCGATCTCACGGGCGACATCGGGCTCTGGCAGGTCAACGCGGGGGTCGCAAGCCCGATCCGCCCGGCGCAGCAACTCACCCTCGTGGCTTTCAAAGATGGCCCCAGCGGCGATGAGGGCCGAGCGATCGGGTACATCGCGACCGCCATCTCCAGGATCCCCGATCGGCTCTGCGCCGATCAGAACGGGGACGGGATCGTTTCGCCCGCGGACTTCACGGCCTGGATCGCCAACTTCAACTCCGGCAACCTCCGAGCTGACACCAACGGCGACAACATCGTGTCACCTGCCGATTTCACTGCGTGGATCGCGCACTTCAACGCGGGCGACAGCGGGCAGAGGTGCTTGAACTGATTACTATCGCAGGGACTGAGCCTCCCATCTCCCCGTTCAGAACGGTTTCAAACCTGCGCAAAGAGCGCTCTTGGTGAACAGACAGAGATCATTTGCTGTGAACAGATTGGCGGAATCGCTGTTTTGAGCTGATAGGGGCACTCGCCGCCGACGCGGGCGAAGCTCGCGCAGACTGCGGCCCGCCTCTGCCGAAGGCCCAGCGGAGTGCAAATACCCCGTACCCTCAGCAAGTGCGCCCGATCGAGGCCACGATCCACCTGTCCGGGTGATCGTGAAAAGAGCGCCGTGCGGACTCGCACGGCTTCGAGCATACATCCCCGATGCCACGCTCGCCCTACCTCCGACTGTGCGCCGTCCTGGCTGGCTCGGGCTAGGCCGACCTCCAACGCCAGATCCAGTTCCTCAAGGCCGAGAACGAGGTGCTCCGGGCTCGCATCGTCGGGCCGGTCCGGGTGACCGCACGGGAGCGGTACCCGCTGGCCCCGCCAGCCCAATCGGTTCGGGGATGTGGCCTGTGCAATGTCATGAAACCGGCGATTCGATCAGAGCATCGCACATTGCACACAATGGATCACGGAACGCAGTTCGGTCCGTTGGCCCCTTGGTTAAAGGCCGCGATCCATGCGGCGAAGTCCGTAGGGGTCACCAAACCATCCTGGTTCACATCCGCAACCAGGCTCTGAGCGTTGAAATTGGCTACCCAGGCAGTAAAGTCCGCCGGAGTCACTTGGCCATCGGAATTCTGATCGGCACAGAGTCTGGACATGACGACGAAAACACGGGCGCTTCCGGAGTTGGAACCGTTGTTGTCGTCGCGGTATGCCCCAACGACAAGGTCGGCTAAGCCGTCGCCGTTCACATCGCCCGCGTCTGACACGGAAAATCCGAACCGATCATCCGTGCTGTCGCCGTTGAATGTGGCCAGCACACCCCCGTCTACCCCTGAGAAAACGCGGGCGCTGCCGGAACTGGAGCCGTTATTGTCATCACCCTGGGCCCCGACGATCATGTCGGCAAAGCCGTCTCCGTTCACATCGCCCGCGCCCGAGACCGACCAGCCGAAGATATCGCCCGAGTGGTCGCCGTAGAATGTATACAGCACACTCCCGTCGGCTCCCGAGAGCACGCGGGCGCTCCCAGTCTGAGAGCCGTTGTAGATGACTTCGGGCGCCCCGACGATGAGGTCGTCGAAGCCATCGCCGTTCACATCGCCCGCACCCGAGACCGACCAACCAAAGAAATCGTTCGCACTGTCGCCGTTGAACGTAAACAGCTCACTCCCATCGACACCTGAGAACACACGGACGCTCCCGGAGTTGTAACCATTGTTGTCGTCGTTTCGTGCCCCAACGATGACGTCGTCGAAACCGTCTCCGTTTACGTCGCCTGCACCCGAAACGGAACGGCCGAATTCATCGTAAGCGTTGTCGCCGTTGAAAGTAAACAGCACACTCCCGTTGACTCCCGAGAAGACTCGGGCGCTCCCGGACTGATACCCGTTGTTGTCGTCGCGATACGCCCCAACGATGAGGTCGGCAAAGCCGTCGCCATTCACGTCGCCCGCGCCCGAGACCGAAAAGCCGAAGCTGTCAACCGCATTGTCACCGTTGAACGTATACAGAATACTCCCGTCGGCACCCGAGAGCACACGGGCGCTGCCGGAGTTGGAGCCGTTGTTGTCATCGTTGGGCGCCCCGACAAGCAGATCGGCAAAGCCGTCGCCGTTCACATCACCCGCACCGGAAACTGAAAATCCGAATCCGTCGTTCGCATTGTCGCCGTTAAACGTATACAGCACACTCCCGTCGGTTCCCGAGAGCACGCGGGCGCTCCCGGAGTTGGATCCGTTGTTGTCGTCGCCTTGTGCCCCGACGATAAGGTCATCGAATCCGTCATTGTTCACGTCGCCAGCGCCTGAGACGCAATAGCCGAGCGTGTCGCCAGCGCTGTCGCCATTGAATGTAAAAAGGGTCTGAAAGTTGAGAGGTTGGGCCAGAGCCGGACGGGCAGCCCCTGCAGCCAGAACAATCGCGGCAGGGACAAGGCAGGAACGCGTGATCGGATAGTTAGTCAAGACGTGTCTCCTAGCGAGGCCCATTACGGCTTTGGATCTGGGCTGGGCAATTTGATGAAATTAATAGCGATCAGCGGAAAGATCAAGCGGTGTCCGGTTGACAGATAACTTTTTTTCATCTAACCCGCCAGGTCGTGTCTGCCGGAAAGCTTCATCTTGCCCAGACTGCCCGGGCGGGGATCAGGCAGGCCGATCAGTCTCCACCCGAAGCGTCCGCCGGATCTCGTCCGTCTTGAACCCCAACATCTGCGGCCGCGTCACCCCAGGCAGCGCCACCACGTCGTAGAGCTCGTGTACCACGCCCTCGATCCGAAGCCAGTGCTCGGTCGCGCCCGTGTCGAGGTTGATCACATGGATCGCGCAGCGGGGCTCGCCACCCTTGGCCGCCAGGTTGGCGTCGAGCGGAAGGCCCTGGAATGTCCGGTTCTCACGCGCAGCGCTCAGCCCCACCACCGCGTACCGACCGACGAAGCTCAGCCCCCGCGTGAAGCCGGGACAGAACGCGACCTCGACGAACGACCGATCCGAGCTCTCGACATCGACGTACCCGAAGTACCCCGTCCCGGCGTTGAGCAGCCAGACCCGGCCCGGGTACTCGGGGTGCACGCGCGGCGAGTGCGGCATGCTCAGCCCTTCGCACACCACCTCACCGCTCCGGACATCCATGAGCAGGCCGCCGCCCTCGCGCTTGTCGCGCCAGCCGTCGGAGATGTCCGACCGGCTCACCATTGTCACGTACGCCGGGCTCTGTGTGACTGGATCCATCGCCAGGCCGTTAAGGTGGCACCGGTCCTCCGGCACCATTGCCGAGATGAACGGGGGCCTCCAGATCGGCCTAAAGCTGTGCGTCTCGCTGGTCGTGCCAAGGCAGTTGAAGAGCGTGACACAGAACACGGGCTTTCCGCTGGCGTCGAGATGGATGTCGTGGAGGTCGATGTCGCCGGTCGTGTGACCGATCACGGGCACGTAGAGCCGGTCGTACCCATCGGGCGTCACCCCGCCTGGCGGGAGGTAGTTCTCAAACCGCCAGAGCTGGTAGAGGCTCGTCATCCACAGGGTCTGGGCATCCGCAGACACGCAGAGCCCCATGCACCGGTTAAACGTACGCTCGTAGGTCGAGAGCTTCCCATCCGGCTGGAGTCCGACAAGAAACAGTTTCCCGGCCTGGTACGTCGTAAATCCGAGCGAAACCCGGTGCTGGGCGAGCCAGGAGGTGAACTGCCGGGAGCCGGTGAGCACGAGGGGGTTTGAGATCTGCTCTGCCATGGATCCAGCGTAGCTCATACAAGAAATACAGGCGGACCAATGGGGTTACTCACGACTCAGATCTTGCGATTGACAGTCTTTCTCGTAGTATGTTGAGTTGAGTGGGGCTAGACAGACGAAGAGCAATCCGACGGAGCACTGCCCATGCGTAGCCTGCCAACCCCAGTCGTTCTGATCGCCCTCTCGGGGAGTTGCCTGGCCGCCCCTGCGCTGGCCCAAGCCTTCCCGGCGATATTCGAGTTGCAATCGCTTTCCAGCCCCCACGGCTTCTTGATCAACACACCAAGAGGCATTCCACCGGGCCTTCCCGATCGATGCTTCAGTTCTGCGGGCGATATCAACGGAGACGGTTTCGGCGATATCATCATCGGGACTTACTACACCGACCCGGAAGGCATGATGGCAGCGGGTGATAGTTATGTACTTTTCGGTAGACCGGAGGCAGGTTTCTCTGGGCCGATTGATCTCACAACAGTCGACGGGACCAACGGCTTTGTGATGCACGGACTCAAAGATTTCGACAAAAGCGGCACATCCGTTGCTTCGGCGGGTGATATAAATGGCGACGGCGTGGACGACATCGTCGTCACGGCACCCGAAGCTAGTTCGCCCGGTATCGTTGAACAAGGAGTGAGCTACATAATCTTCGGCAGCGAGACGGTGGGTTCCTCTGGTTCGGTCGACTTATCTTCGCTCGACGGCACGAATGGATTCGTAATCAAAGGGGTCGATAGGGACGACCAATGCGCCCGAAGTGCCTCATCGGCTGGCGATGTGAACGGCGACGGCTTTGATGATCTCATTTTGGGTGCCCCATTGGCCGACCCAAACGGAACCGACCGCACAGGCGCAAGCTATGTAGTCTTTGGTGGCACCTCTGTTGGCTCCCTCGGCGTGCTCGAACTCTCCACGCTCAATGGCACGAACGGCTACGTCATCCAGGGGTTAAACGCCGAAGACCGATGCGGACAGTCCGTTGCTTCCGCAGGAGACGTGAACGGTGATGGCATCGACGATCTCCTCATCGGGGCTAATTACGCCGACCCAAACGGGATCGCCAACGCAGGTGAGAGCTATGTGGTTTTCGGAGGTGCTTCGGTGGGCTCGTCGGGTCCGATCGAACTCGCATCGCTCAACGGCTCGAACGGTTTCATCATCCAAGGGATCAACCCCGAAGACCGAAGCGGCTCTTCCGTCTCTTCAGCAGGCGACGTCAACGGCGACGGCTTTGACGACATCCTCATCGGTGCCCCCTACGCCGACCCATTCGGAAACTCGGCCGCAGGAGAGAGCTACGTCGTCTTCGGCGGCCCCACAGCTGGCGCTTCGGGCTTCGTCGATCTCTCCACGCTCAACGGCTCGAACGGCTTTGCGATGAACGGACTCGATGCGGTTGACTTCTGCGGCGCGTCGGTGTCATCGGCAGGCGATATTAACAACGACGGCATCAACGACATCATCATCGGGGCATACCGAGCCAACGCATACGGAACAGATTCTGGCGAAAGCTACGTCATCTACGGCCGCCCATCGTTAGGCTCAGCCGGCTTGGTCAACCTATCAGCACTCAACGGCACAAACGGATTTTCCATCATCGGAAGCACCCACCACGAATACAGCGGATTCCCCGTATCCTCCGGCGGCGATATCAACGGCGACGGAATGGACGACCTCCTCATCGGAGCGTACAGAGCAGGGAAGAACTACGTGATATTTGGTCGAAACGAGCCCTGCACAGCCGACACCAACGGCGACGGCACACTCTCCCCCGCCGACTTCACCACCTGGATCGCGGCATTCAACGCGCAGGCACCAGAGTGCGACCAGAACGGTGACGGGTCATGCACACCCGCCGACTTCACTGCCTGGGTCGCCAACTACAACGCGGGTTGCGACTGAATCAGTGACTCCTCAATATCTCTTTCCAATTCCACCTCGACCTAATCAATCCTCAACATCCGCCAGCCTCAGTTCCGGCGTCCGCCCGAATGGGATCCGCCTTGGCGCTGCCCCCCCGCTCGCCGTGCATCGGGGCCATGTAAACCGTGTCCACGCCGCACTTGGCGTTGATTCGGTCGATGACCCCCCAGAGGTCCTGCATCGCCCGCGTGCGTTCAAACAAGGGCGACTGAGCCGCCTTGAGTTCTAGGTCCGGGAGCGTTACAAAGGAGACCCAAACAGAGATCTGAGTCGGATCCGGTAATCAGTCGGTTGCGGCATGGTGTGCGTATCGGCGAGGCGCTTGCGTTCGGTGGCCATGATCGACCAGGCCTGGACGCGGATGGTCTCGGCGCTGGGGTGCTCGATGCGTTGTTCTATGTGCGTGGTGGTGATGTGATCGGCTCGCTTCGCGTGGATCACGATCGTGTTGTCGTCGATGCTGGCGGTTCCTTCGTCGATCGCGCCAGAGCCGTGAATGGTGAGGGTGTGGATGATCTTGGTATGAGGATGTGGGTAGAAAATCGTTTCGGCGATGGTTTTGTTTGTGCGCGTGTCGATGGTGCGCATGAAGATCGCTTCGTTGTAGGGGATCCAAGCGAAGGTGGTGCGCGTGGTGTCGGTTGTCCACTCGGATTCGAGGAAGGGGAGAAAGGCATCGAGGTGTCTGATGTGTTCGGGTGGTTCGGTAGCGCTGGCCGGTAGGGGGCTGATGTCGTCGTGCTTGGTATAGGCCCAATCGGTGACGGAGGGGTCGACGGGTTGTCCCTGATCTTCGATCCAGTTATTGGTGTAGCTGGTTGGGGTGTCGAAGGTCCAGACGGATGCGATCCTTCGTGTGGGTTCGGTAGCCCATGAAATCCGGTCCGTGTCATAGAAGAGAGTCATGTCGAAGCGGAGGTTGTGATCCTCAAGTGGGGTGAGAGTTCCGGCCTGGATGAGCTTTGGTGCAGAGAGTGCGAGCACCGCGAGTTCGTCGCGCTGGGGGTGGTGATAGATGACTCGGAAGGACCCGAAGGTGGATTGGCTTGTGGCTTTGCTGTTGGAGGTGACGGAGGTCAGCGCGTGCTTTGATGGTCCCCAGGTCCAGATGTCGCGTTGTTGAGTGCCATTGGCCGGGGTGGTGCGCCATTCGCCTTGTGGAAGATGAGCGAGGGGGGCGAGATGCTGGTTGAGTTGTTCGGCATGGATGTGGTCGATCGCAGCCTGGAGGTCGGACCAGATCTCGTGGTCTTCGGGTTGGGGGCTTGCGCGTAGCTCAACTATCGACTCTGTGTCGGAGTTGGCGCGGGTGTTGACCTGAATATTGATGAGGATGGGTTTGAAGGTCGCAAAGCCGTCGACGAGCCGCATCGTGCCCCGGTGTTGATGGTCGGCGGCTTGTTCGAAAGCGACATCGACTTCATTAGCCGGGGATTCAGGACTGCCTCCGACTCCGAAAGCGCTCATGAGCCCGGTGTAGTAGATGTCGGTAAGTTCTTCGAGACGCGCGGTTGTGGGCGTAGGTTCGTCAATGCGCATGACGATCGCGTAGGACCAGAAGTTGTCGGAATCGGGATCTCTCCAGCCGGGAGGAAAGCGGAGTTCTTCAACGCCAGAAGGCATGTCGGGGGCGAAGCCTGGGGGGAGTTCGATGGTTTCGCGGGCCCATTCGCTGATGCTGATCGGCCCGGTCTGCGCGAGGATGTTGGGTGAGACAGCAAAGAAAAATAAACCGATGAGAACGGTGCTGAGCCGGACGTTCGCGAGACTCTCAGAACAGCCCCCAAAGGGCGAATACGAATCTGTCGCGAACATGGTTTGAGTATTCATGGGTCTTGATACCATGCAAGTCGCGTGGCGCTGCGAGACACACGGATTTCAAATCGCCGAAGAGGACAAGGGTATTCTCCTCTCCGAACCGTGCAATCCTCCCTCCTCCCCGATCCGAACACAAACTCCAGCTCACTCATCCACATCCGCGAGCCTCAGATCCGGCGGCCTCCCAAACGGGATCCGCCTGGGCGCAGCGTCCAGCTCCCCTTGCATCAGGGCCATATAGACCGTGCCCACGCCGCACTTGGCGACCCCGACGCCGCGTGGGTCGCCCAGCAGGCATCAAGCTTCAAGACCATGACCGGCGAGAGCGGCTGCCGAGTCCTCACCCGCGACCGCGACACGAGGTTCGGGAAGGCCTTCGACGGGGCGCTGCGGGATACGTGCGTAACGCCCGTCCGGCTGCCCCACTGCTCGCCGAATCTCAACGCCCACGCAGAGCGATTCATCGTGAGGAGGACCGGGCACCTCGATTGCCTCACAAACGAGGAGCTCGAGCACCACTACATCGAGAGGCCGCATCACAATCGGAGATTAGATAATTGGTTGAATTACGTTCTATGGCGACGGTGGCAGCAGAGTAGAGGGACGATCGCAAACACTGCAACTGTTCCGGGTGCCGGAATCGGCGCGTAAACCCATCGGACATCATCCAATGAGAAACTTCCACGCCAAGGTGTATCCTGCCCCGAAGAATACCAACGGAGCCGGACCTCGACACGAGTGAACGACTCTGATCCATCAACGAACCCACCGAAACGCACATTTGGCTGCTGGGTCGAGGGCCAATAGGGGTTACCATTGTCTCCGATTCCCATTTGCTTGTTCGCAGTGCCAAATGCATGGATTGTTGTTGATTGGAAGAAATCGAAAGTACCTTCCGTCCCTTGACCGGTGATAAACGTCGAGAGTGCCGAAATTGGTTGATCGAATAAGAAGACCACAGTCGGCTGCCTGCCGACTGAACCAGGGTATGAAGTGTACCGCATATGTTGTGACCCACCTTGGGTTGAGTTGAACCCGTTGATAGTCGGATACACACCCGTTGGCCCACTCGATACTGTCAGATCATCGGCAAATGCTCCCCCATGTACCATCATCCTTACTCCAGGCGCGATCGTGTGCAGCCATCCGGAATCCCCCAGTGTCAACGTCTCGAAATCCACCGTGTGGATCGTGTCAATCGCACCTGCGGCATTGATCCAAGCAGCCTCCGCTTGCAACGAGTTCGTCGCATTGACTACCGATGCAGTATTGACCATGTCGAAGCCACCAAACATACTCCATTGAGCTTCTGCTGCAACAGACCATGAAACTGAAACCACAACCAGAGAGAACCACTTCATGTTGATTCCACCTTGCATCGGCGTCTCCTTCCCAAGAGAGTTGGTCATACGCTACCACAGTGTGTTGAATTACCGACCTGCGCGCTAAAGTGATCATACTTCGACGCTGCTGATTCTCGCTACCACTTATCCCAGTTATGCACAAATCAGCAGCTTCTATGTATAAATGGCCCTTCGGTCCCAAACGGGTTCAAACCGAGCAGGCAAGAGCACGATCTTTAGCGGCCCTAAGACGCGTTCAGATAGCTAGTTTCGAAATCTGGAGGCAGGTTGGTGGCGGTCGGCCGCTGCGAGTGGGGTTGTGTCCATGGACCAATGGTAATGGACGGCGACCATCGCTGTGAAAATGGGCGTGACGCCAGTCCGCCTGCCTCTCCCGGTCAAGACACTTTCAAACCCTCTGAAAGCTCTCCTATAAAAACGAAGTGCGCTCTTTTCGGCTGTTAACATGCTGCCAGAGTCATGACAATCAGCGTTTACGGGCCCTAGCGGCCGACGCGGGCGCAGCTCGCGTCGACTGCTACCCGTCTCAGCTGGGGGCCTTCCGGGTTGGTTTGCCCATATTCTCATCCGAACACTGTACTATGATATCTGAATGATCAAGGTGATGTGGTTAGGGAAAGGCACACTCATGTTCGAACGAATCCTGCTCATCAATTTCCTCTCCTTGATGATCTTGCCTTCAGAGTCGTACAGCCAGATTCGATACGAGGAGCGTGACCTCTTCCCAACAGACAGCACTGTTGGAGAGCGGTATGGCTGGGCGGTCGCGGTTGATGACGGACTCGCGGTCGTTGGGGCATGGGAGGACGACACTCTGGGTGTGGATGCAGGATCTGCTTACACCTTCAATATAAACACCGGCACACAACTCAGAAAGCTCCTCGCCACAGACGGCGCTGCCAACGACCAGTTTGGCAGAGCTGTTGCAATCGAAAACGGACTGGTCGCCATCACTGCGGAACTAGACGACGACCACGGAAACGTATCTGGATCGGTCTATATGTTTGACGCAGTGACTGGCACACAGCTGTCGAAGATATACCCGTCCGATGCTGGAGTTGGCGATCATTTCGGGTCCTCTATCGCGATGCAGAACGGCATCATCGCAGTCGGAGCGACGGACAACAATGATTTCGGCGAAGACTCCGGTGCTGCGTACTTGTTCAACGCCGCAACAGGGGCGCAGCTCCACAAGCTGCTCCCAAGTGATGGTCGGGCAGGAGATGAGTTCGGTCGATCGATCGCTATCGCCAACGACTTTGTCATCGTGGGTACCGGAGGAGCAGCGAACACCTCAGGAGCAGCCTACGTCTTCAACGTCCAGAGCGGGAGGCAGGTAGCCAAACTGCGTCCCGTAAATGGGATGGCCGGTGACCGTTTCGGATGGTGCGTCGCCATATCTGGCACTATCGCGGCCGTCACAGCCGAATACGACAGCACCAACGGCAACGTCGCGGGTGCTGCATACATGTTCGACGCCATCACGGGGACACAACTCACCAAGCTTTTCCCGACAGATGCGTTCATCGGGGACCACTTCGGCGCTTCGATTGCCTTTCGGGACGGGATCATCGCAATCGGCGCGACCGATACGAACGAGTATGGGGACGATTCCGGATCGGCTTACGCATTCTTGGCCTCGTCCGGAGAGCAACTGTACAAGCTCCTTCCCTCATCCGGGATGGCAACCGATGAGTTCGGTAAGTCAATCGCCATTTCAGATGGCAAGGTACTTGTGGGTCGTGGCGATGAAGCGGCGACGAGCATCGGCAACGCCTTCCTCTTTGATGTGACTTGCCTGGCCGATGTGAACCGGGACTACATCCTCTCGCCAACAGACTTCACGGCATGGATTGCTGCGTTCAATACACAGGCACCTGAGTGCGACCAGAACGGTGACGGTTCCTGCACACCCGCCGACTTTACCGCCTGGATCTCCAACTACAACGCGGGGTGCAAATGAGTGGTGTTTCCGATGAATTACGAGAACGGATTGCTGGGCTGAAGACTCCGGAAGCTTGCGAGCAGTTTGCCAAGAACGTTGAGACCAACGGTAAACCTGATGCAGCGCTACTCGCGCGGAAGCGAGCGATCGAACTTCGTGCACATGCACATGGGGCAGTAATAGATGCGGAACGAGAAGCCCTTGAAGCCGTCTATGCATACGAGCGGGCACTATTTATCAAGCACGGAAAGAACGTCAAAGCATCTCGTACTTGGCAAATGATCAAGGAGCGGGGCATCATCCCGTCCGTCGAACGCGTTGTTTTGCGAACGGAACAATCTGTCGGTTATCAAGAACTATGCAATATCGGCTTGCAAGACAAAGCGTTCGAAGCGGTTGTGTTACGCTATCCAGATCTGTTCAGCAGCGAGGCTGTTCGAAGATCACAGGATCGACTTTCGCAGGGAATGAGTTAGCAGCCTAGCTGTATACGAACGTGACACAAGAGTTTCTCGCGGCTACATAGATCAACAGCAATGACCTTGGCGGCGACATCTCGCTCGCTTCCAGATTCGCACACATACTCCCCCTCACCCCTCCACTCCTGCCCCCTGCCTATACACCTCATCCAGAGTCTGCCCCCGCCCGTTCTTCCACTCAATCCACCCGTTGGCGCTGCCCCCTGTCACGATTGCGGCCGCAGCGCTCGGTGAGCTGAACACAAAGTCCCGCACGAACCTGTAGCCCGAATCCCCCTGCGCGAGCACCCCGCTCCGGACCAGCTCCTCGCGTCTGGGCCCCACCGTGTCCACCGACGAGTTCGTCGTCTCCAGTCTCGCCACTGAGCCCTTGAGCACCACAAAGCCCTCGTCCCCGTAGACCCCCCTGGCATCAGCGCCCCCGCGTTTGCAGAGAAAGATCCGGTCCCGGTCCATCACCTGCCCCGCAGCCTGCTCGAACAGCGGGTACCCCAGCGTCCCGAGCAGCACGTCCAGCGTCTCGAAGATCTCGTACACGTCCGAAGCCATCCACTCCGGCACGTTCGGCTTGCTCCCGGCGTTCCCATTGTCGAGCTCGTACCGCCCCGCCAGCGTCGCCTTCTCGATCGACAGCCACTCCAGCAGCTTGGCGTGCGCCTTCGTGAAGCTCCCCGTCCGCGACACGATCGCCACGCCAACGTTCCAGAAGTCCTTCGACTTGTTGTGCTGCTTGAACCGGACCGTGCAGTCCTCCGCCTCGCCGATGTACGCGCGCGGCAACCCGCCCGCATCCGACTCGCCAAAGAGGTAGTACACACCCACGCCGCACAACTCCGCGCGATGAGCGGCCTCCTCCAGACGCGCCCTGGGCACCACCACCGCCTGAACGATCCGAGTCGTGATCTCCGCGATCCGCACCCCGCGCGGATCACCCGACGGGCTGTAGATCTGAATCGTCTTCCCAGCGTGCATGCAGCGTCCTCCGAGTCCTCATCAGATCAGAGTCTACTGACCTTGCCCCAGCACACCAACCGACCCACATCCGCTATCCTCCACCCCATGACCCCAGCCGCCTTCATCGCCAAGTGGAAACGGGCCGAGCTCTCGGAGCGAGCCGCCTCGCAGGAACACTTCCTCGACCTCTGCAAGCTCCTGGGCGTCAAGACCCCCGCCGAGCTCGACCCCGTCGGGGACACCTTCACCTTCGAGAAGGGCGTCGCCGTCGCGGGGCCTGCCTCTGCGGGCTCGGGGGGTCAGCGCGGGTTCGCCGACGTTTGGTACAAGGGCCGCTTCGGCTGGGAGTACAAACGCAAGGGCAAGTACGCCACGCTCACCGACGCCCTGCGCCAGCTCCAGCAGTACCGCGACGCGCTCGCCAACCCCCCACTCCTCATCGTCTCGGACATCGCCCACACCGAGATCCACACCAACTTCACCGGCTACCGCTCCGACGTCTACACCGTCGAGCTCGAACGCCTCCACGAGCCCGAGCAGCTCGCCCTGCTCCGCCGCGTCTTCACCGACCCCGAATCCTTCAAGCCGGAAGAGACGACCGAGCAGGTCACGGAGCAAGCCGCCAAGAACATCGGGGCCATCGCGCAGGGCCTCCGCGAGCGAGGGCACGACCCGCACGACGCCGCCCATTTCCTCATGAAGGTCATGTTCTGCCTCTTTGCCGAAGACGTGGAGCTCCTGCCCAAGGGCGTCTTCCAGAGCATCCTCGAAAAATCCGACAAGGACCCCGCCCGTCTCCGCAAGCAGATGGACACCCTCTTCGCCGCCATGCGCGAGGGCGGCGACTTTGGCGTCGACGAAATCGCCTACTTCAACGGCGGACTCTTCGACGACGCCAACGCCATCGAGCTCACCGAGCCCGAGATCAAGTACCTCATCAAGGCCGCCGAGAAGGACTGGGGCTCGGTCGAGCCCTCCGTCTTCGGCACGCTCTTCGAGCGCTCCCTCGACCCCGACAAGCGCGCCCAGATCGGGGCACACTACACGAGCCGCGAGGACATCATGCTCGTCATCGAGCCCGTCATCGTGCGCCCGCTCCGCAAAGCCTTTGAAGAGATGCAGGAAGCCGTCGAAGCCCAGCTCGAACGCCGACGCAGCGCCACCACCGCGCCCACCAAAAAGAAAGCCGACGACACCATCGCCGAACTCCTGCGGGGCTATCAGGACCGCCTCGCTTCCGTCCGCGTTCTCGACCCCGCCTGCGGCTCGGGCAACTTCCTCTACGTCGCCATCCAGCAGCTCCTCGCACTCGAAAAGGAACTCATCCTCTACGCCTCACGCCCCGACATCGCGGCGGGCCTGCTCCCCCGCGTCCGACCCACGCAGCTCTCGGGCATCGAGATCAACCCATACGCCGCCGAACTCGCGCAGGTCGTCATCTGGATCGGCTACCTCCAGTGGATGCACGCCAACGGCTTCAACGCGCCGCGCAACCCCATCCTCGAACCCATCACCACCATCGAGAACCGCGACGCCATCCTGAAATGGACAACACCCGAAGGCGAGCCGCTCAGCGTGTGGGAAGTGGGCGCGGCCTGCACCGGACAAGCCGACTGGCCTGAGGCGGATTTCATTGTGGGGAATCCGCCGTTTTTGGGTGGCAAGCTCACACGCGCATCACTCGGTGATCCTTATGTCAAAGCAATGCACGATTCTTTTGGAATACCTAATTTCAGCGACCTCTGCTGCTACTGGTTTCAAATTGCTGGTACTTACGCCACGCATAAAATTTCGATGCGCATTGGCCTACTCGCAACACAAGGTATTCGGGGGGGAGCGAATCGATTTGTGCTCGAAACGATTTCTTCATGCTCAACTATTTTTGAAGCATGGTCGGATCGAACATGGGTACTCGATGGCGCTGCCGTTCAAATATCAATTGTCTGCTTCACGGGAGCAAGAACAAAGACTCTTCGATTGGACGGCTTGCCCGTTGAAAAGATCAATGCTGATCTTACATCAACTGTAGATGTTGCCAGCGCCACCGATCTACTAGAGAACCAATCAATCGGATTCATTGGCGTTCAAAAAAGTGGACCATTCGAATTGGATTGGACTGAAGCGAAGCTGATGCTTGCAACACCGAACCCAGCGCAACTACCCAATCTCGATGTTGTCAGGCCATCGCTCAACGCATCACAAGTGACTCGACGCCCTGTTGGCCGCTGGATTGTCAACTTCCCAGCCTCTTGGGATGCTGCAAAATCGTCACTTTATGATGCACCATTTAATCACTGTGAAACCATTGTCAAGCCTGAACGCACAGCAAAGCACTTTGCAAAGTATCCCTTCTGGGTCCTATGGCGACCTCGCCCCGAGCTTTTTGCGGCTGCCGAAGGATTAAAACAGCTCGTAGTCACCTTGCACGTTGCGAAGCATAGGATTTTTGTCAAGCTATCCTCGAAGATTGTGCCGGACAATCTCCTCATCGCCTTCGCCCGCTCCGACGACTACTTCTTCGGCGTCCTCCACTCCAGTATCCACGAACTCTGGGCGCGCCGTCAGGGCACGCAGCTCCGCGAAGCCGAGAGCGGTTTCCGCTACACCCCCACCACCTGCTTCGAGACCTTCCCCCTCCCCTGGCCACCCGGCTCCGAGCCCAAAGAGGGCGAGGAAGGCTTCGCCCTCCACGAAGCCATCGCGGATGCGGCGCACAAGCTCAACGAGCAGCGCGAGAACTGGCTCAACCCGCCCGCGTGGGTGGCAGAGGTCGCCGCGCAGGTCGACGCCGAAGACAACTTCGCCGACGTCGCCGCCGTGAGTGGCGAGGAAGCCCACCGCCTCATCCGCCAGAGCGCCATCGACGCCGCCAGCGCCAAGCACCCCAAGCTCAAGAAACGCACGCTGACCAACCTCTACAACGAACGCCCCACCTGGCTCCGCCTCGCCCACCGCGCGCTCGATGAAGCCGTCCTGGCGGCCTACGCCCACACCGACAAGGCGGGCGGCTGGGACACCTCATGGGCGGAGGTCTTCGAGGAAACCGGCGCAGGCCAGCCGCTCCCGCCCCAATCCGACGGCCAGCCCCACGCCCTCGCCGAGCGCCGGGCAGAGGTCGAGCAGCTCATTCTGGCTGCCCTGCTCCGCCTCAACCACGAGCGGGCGG
>JBGSIX010000109.1:0-18265 GCA_041742315.1 Phycisphaerales bacterium
GCGGCGGCATCGCCTTCGGCGCCGGCAGCGCCATCGCGCCCATCCAGGGCATCTCGGTCGCTCGCTTCGACCCGGCCAATCCCGCAGGCACCGTCCAGTGGAACCTCGCCGCCTGGGTTGACGGCGACACCGGCGTCGGCAAGCCCGTCTTCAACGCCTCGGGCATGCAGATCGGTGAACTCACCGCCATCGCCGTCTTCGGCATCGACGGCCCATCCATCTCCGGCATCTCCATGGACGCCGCCGGCAACATCTACTTCCTCGCACCCTTCTTCGACTACGGCCCCGACATGATGATCGGCGGCGTCGACGACGACTTCGACACCGCGCTCTTCCGCGGCATCTACGACTCCGCCACCGGCGGCTACACACTCGAGAAGCTCATCCAGACCGGTGACGTCTTCAACTCCGCCAACAACGGCCTCAACTACGTCATCACCTTCCTCTCCATCGCCGACAGCAACTCCACCTCCTCCGGCACGCTCTTTGGCCACAACTCCACCTTCGACGGCTTCCCCGGTCAGGCCGACGCCACCAACCCCGCAAACCCCGGCAACCTCGGCGGACTCGTCCTCGCCGCGGACATGACCTACGACGTCAACGGCGACGGGCAGTTCGACGAAGCCACCGGCGACGAAGGCTACAACTACCTGTTCTACATCTCACCCCTCGGCGGCGGCAACATCACCGACTGCAACAACAACGGCGTCGATGACGCCACCGACATCGCAAACGGAACCTCCACCGACATCAACGCCGACGGAATCCCCGACGAGTGCCCCGGTCAGTCGACCCGCCTCTGCGCCGACGTCAACAACGACGGCTTCGTCACACCCGCCGACTTCACCGCGTGGATCGCCGCGTTCAACACCATGAACTACCGCGCCGATCAGAACAGCGGCGGCCTCGGCGCTGTCACTCCCGCGGACTTCACCGCGTGGATCGCCAACTTCAACCTGGGCGCCGGCGGCCCGACCTGCCTGAACTAACACCCAGGCGACTCGATACCAAACACCCGCCCGTCCCGAAAGGGGCGGGCGGGCTTTCGTTCCAAAGCCCCGCATTTCTCCCGGTCATTCCGCGATTTCGCGTTATGATCGCAAAGTCGAAAAGCCCACACCGGAGCCAGCCATGTCCATCCGCTCTGCCCTCCTCACCCTGACGCTCGCCGCGCTCACCACACAGGCCGCCGCGCAGTGGGACCCGGCAAACGCCCAGTGGGGCAAGACCGAAGCCACCGACCTCCGCGTCATGACATGGAACATCGAAGACGGCATCTGCCGCACCGCCGACAAAAACCTCGGCACCGGCTCCTGGGCCGCCCTCGCACGCATCGTCGCCGCCATGAAACCCGACGTCCTCATCATCCAGGAAGCCGGCGACAACGCAGGCAACGGCACCGGCTCGGGCGTCGACTCCGAAGCCAACCTCAATACCGTCGTCAACCTCTTCCTCCACGGCGGCACCGACCCATTCCTCGGCGGCTCCGTCGCCCAATACGTCCAGCTCTACGCCCCCGGCTACGACCTCCCCTACGTCTTCGTCAGCTCCAACACCGACAACTTCAACCGAAACGTCATCCTCAGCCGCTACCCATTCGCCGATCTCAACGGCGACAACCGCTCCGTCTACAGCAACTTCTCCGTCGGATCCAACGCCACACCCATCGACGGCGGCACCGGCGGCATCCGCGGCTATCAGTTCGCCGAGATCGATCTCCCCAACGAGACCTACACCGGAAACCTCGTCATCGGCAACGGCCACCTCAAAGCCGGTGGCACCACCGACGACCGCAACCAGCGACTCGACGCCGCACAGAACATCTGGTACTTCGTCCGCTACTGGTACAACGGCAACGGCACAGGCAACGTCGACCCCGAGAACGCCGTGAGCGACATCCCCATCGCCACCTCCATCCTCGACGCCAACACACCCGTCATCATGGGCGGCGACCTCAACGAGGACGAAGAAACCAACGGCCGCAACGGCCCCGTCTTCTGGATCGCCTACGGCCCGACCCAGAACGACTCCACCACCGGCGTCGACACCGACGGATCCGACGGCATCTACGACGCCTCCACCGAGTTCTTCTCAAACGATCCCGACACGCAGGGCTCAAGCAAGCTCGACTCCATCATCTGGCAGGATTCCATCGCCACGCGCCGCCGCTCATTCATCTTCCAGAGCGCCCAGGTCCCCTTCGCGAGCATGCCCCCCGAGATCGCCAACTTCGGCTTCCCCCCCGCCAACAACGGGGCCGTCACCAGCACCTTCGCCTCCGACCACTTCCCCGTGATCGCAGACTTCATCCTCCCACTCGGCTCCGCGCCGACCCCGGGAGAGTTCAACCTCACCGCCCCCTCCGACGGCGCTTCCAAGATCGGCACCTTCGTCAACGCCACCTGGCAGGCCGCAGATGATGCCGACTTCTACGAGATCACCGTCGCCACCGACCCCGCCCTCACCAACGTCATCTACAACACCAGCCCGATCCCGACGACCAACGCCATCGTCTTCGGCCTGAACAACTGCACCACCTACTACTGGCAGGTCCTCGCCCACAACGAGAACGGCGCCACCGTATCCACACCATCGGTCGCCTCCTTCACCACCGTGGGCTACGGCGATCAGAACAACGACGGCATCGTCACCCCCGCCGACTTCACCGCGTGGGTCGCCAACTTCAACGCCATGAACCCCACCGCGGACGTCAACCAGGACGGCTTCGTCACCCCCGCCGACTTCACCGCATGGATCGCCGCGTACAACGCCAACTGCCCGTAACCGAACCGAGAGTCAGTTCGCCGAGCCCGCGTCCATCTCCCGAAGCCGCTTGATCGCAATCTCAAGCCGGCGCCGGATATGCTGGACGTTGATCTGCGACTTCACGCGCGCCAAAAGCTCGAGCCTCTGCACGGGCTTGGTCAGGAAATCATCCGCACCCGCCTCGATCGCACGCTCAACATCCGAGATCTCGTTGAGCGCCGTCACCATCACGATGGGCACGCGCGCCGTCGCCGGGTCCTTCTTGAGCCGCTCGCAGACCTGAAAGCCGCTGAGCCTGGGCATCATCACATCCAGCACCACGACGTCGGGCACCCGCTGGCGGGCGATCTCGATCGCCTCCGCCCCGTCGTGAGCGATCTCGATCTGGCACCCCAGATCCTCCAGATACGCCTGGAGGAGCTCCAGATTCTGCGCGTTGTCATCGACAACCAGAATCCGGGCGTCGGCGGGCACGGTCAGGATGTCCTCGGTGTTCATCGCTCCTGACATTGTCCGAATCCTCCAGCGAAATCTGCATCCAAAACCGAGCCTGTCGGTTCACACTTCTCGGCCCATGTGCGAGAATAGCATCTCCGGGGCCCATTCAGCGCCTTTGCCGGGGGGATCCATGCCAGCCGCCAGACAACCCGTCCGCTCGCCCTGGGAAGACCGCTTTGCCACCCCCACCCAGGAGCTCCTCCTCGCACAGTACGAGGGCAACGCCCGCTCACTCGCCGACACCGCGCTCCTCGAACTCGAGCAGATCACCGGCTCCAAACTCGCCCTCGAATGGCTCGGCCTGAGCTGGAAATGGACCCTCGTCGCCCGGGTCGCGGGCGAAACCGAGCCCAGCGCCTACTTCGTCTCCACCCCAGACTGGCCCTCCATCGCCCTGCCAGTCCCCCTGCCCATCGCCGAGGACATCCTCCACCGCCGCGGCAGCAAATACCTCCGCGACGTCCTCGTCCACGCCACCCAGGTCGGCCAGACCCGGTGGGCCCAGTGGTCCATCCAGGGCAAAGCCCAGCTCGCCGACGTTCTTCGGCTTGCTCAGGGCATCGTCCAAGGCCAGCCCGTCTGAACCGGACCACTCCCGCGCGCCTTCAATCAATCCCTCGGCGTTTCAACGGATTCGCGCCAAAGGACCGATCCGATTGGGGCACACCCAGTCACACGCACGCGCAAGGAGGCCCCGCATGCCGGCGACCGCCCGCTCACTCGCACTCATCGCTCTCTCCGCCATCCTCGCTCTCCCCCTCGCCGCCGCAGCGCAGCTCAAGTCCGAGCTCCAGTCCATCGTCCGCAACGCCGCCCTCGGCAAAGACGGCATCGCGGGCGTCAGCGTCGTCGACCTCGCCACCGGCGCCACCATCTACGAGAACCAATCCGACACCCCCCTCGCGCCCGCTTCCAACATGAAGCTCTTCACCAGCGCCGCCGCCGTCAAAGTCCTCGGCCCCGACTTCGCCTTCCAGACCGACCTCCTCCTCACCACCGACGGCAAGCTCGTCCTCCTGGGCTCGGGCGATCCCGCCTTCGCCGACCCCGAGGTCATGAAGAACCGCACACCGTCCCAGATGCCAAGCGACCTCTTCTCGGCTCTGGCGAGCGTCGTCCGCAACAAACAGAACCGCGTCGAAGAAGTCGTCGTCGACGACCGCATCTTCGACCGCCAGCTCATCCACCCCGACTGGCCCACCGACCAGCTCGAACGCTGGTACTGCGCCCCGATCTCGGGCGTCAACACGCACTCCAACGTCCTCGCCTTCTACCCGAACCCCGGCACCGCCGAGACGGGTCCCACCGTCGACATCTCGCCCATCTCGCCCTGGCTCGAGATCGAGAACCTCTCCCGCCGCGTCTACGAGGGACGCAACGCCGTCTGGGTCCAGCGCTCGGGCTCCGACGACAAGTGGGCCATCCGAGGCACCATCCACGTCCCCACGCAAACCCCCATCGAGGTCTCCCTCTACAACCCCGCGCTCTACATGGGCAAGATCCTCGCCGACCGACTCTCAAGCATCGGCGTCCTCGTGGGCCACGAGAAATCCCCCTACACCGCCGTCCGCCTCGCCGAGGAGCACGAAGCCTTCGACTTCGACGGCCCACCCCTGGCCCGCCACGTCTCCACGCTCGAAGAAGTCCTCCACCGCGTCAACTACGACTCGCACAATATGTACGCCGAGGCCCTCCTCAAACGCATGGGCAACGTCGTCACTGGCGAGCCCGGCTCCTGGAGCAACGGCGGTGCCGTCGTCCGCATGCTCGTCGCCGACACACTCGGACCCGATCACGCCTCATCCATGATCATCCGCGACGGCTCGGGCCTCTCCCGCGAAAACCGCGTCAAGGCCTCCACCTTCACCGCCTGGCTCTACGCCATGTACCACGACGACGAAGTCCGCCCCGCACTGCTCCACTCGCTCCCCACCGCCGAAAACAAGCTGGGCCAACGCTTCCGCCTGAGCTCACTCGGCAACGAGGTCTACGCCAAGACCGGCACCATCAACAACGTCCGCTGCCTCTCGGGCTACGTCATCAACCCAAAGACCGGACAGGGCGCCGCCTTCAGCGTCCTCCTCAACGGCCTCACCACCGGCGACTCCATCGCCAGCGCCCGCCGACTCCACGCCGACTTCGTCGAATGCCTCGACCGAAACATCAGCCAGCTCGCCATCCCCACCGACACCGAACCCGCCTTCGGCGGCTAAGCCCCACGCCTCCAGTGGCGGAGGCTTCCAGCCTCCGCTCCAACCAACTCATCCAGAAACAACGAGCCCCTCGCACAAGCGAGGGGACTCTTATATCCTTTAATTATTCAATTCAGAACTCCCCAAACCCGTACCGCCCCCACTTCTCCTCAACAACCCCGCGCGTCTCTTCATCCGCCTCCAAATACACCGGCCAATCCCGCACCGGCGCCCCCTCCACCTCGCCCCGCTCCTTGGGCGTCGAGTCAAACCACATCGTCCGCCCCACCACCCGCGCGTCTCGCTGCATGTCCGCGTTGGCGACCCAGTGGAACATCCCAAGCCCGTCATCCGTGACGTCCACACCCTCGCCCACGATCACGACAAACGCCGCCTCCGTACGCTGGATCACACGCTCCGCGAGCTCCCCGATCGCCGCCCGCCCGCGGAGGGCCGCGCTCACGAAGAGCCATCCACCCAGCGCCTCGGGCATCGACGCCGCACACACGCCCTCAAGACTTCCGACTTGCTGCGCCACTCTCGCGTGATCCACGAACGTGCGCTCGCGCGTCGGCCCCACGCGCACGTCCCGCTCCTCGCCCGCCCACTTGGGTGTGCAGTCAAACCCCATCTTCCCGCCCGCGCCGAGCCACGGCGCCGCGTGATCCAGGATGTCCAGCGGCCCGCGCACAACCTCAACATCGCACGACGGGTCGCAGTGCGCCGCCGCCGCGCGCAAGACCGCCCGCCAGTCGTGCACGTCCACCGATTCGTCCACCACAAAGATCGTCTTCGTCCAAGCCATCTGCCCCGCGCCCCAGATCGCGTGCATCACACGCCGCGCCTGGAGCGGGTACGCCTTCTTGATCTTCACCATCGCGCAGTTGTGGAACGCGCCGAACATCGGCAGGTCGTAGTCCTCGATGTCGTGAATCAGCGTCCTGAGCATCGGCAAAAACACCCGCTCCGTCGCCTTGCCCAGGAAGTAGTCCTCCTGCGGCGGGGGCCCCACCACCGTCGCCGGGAACACCGCCTTCTCGCGCATGGTGACCGCGCTCACCTCCACCACCGGATACCGATCCGGAAGCGAGTAGAACCCGGTGTGATCGCCAAACGGCCCTTCAAAGACCGCCCCGGGCCCGAGCTCGTCCGTCCGTGGGTCGAAGCCGATCTCTCCCGCGTCCGTGCGCACAAAGCCCTCGATCACGATCTCCGCATCGCTCGGCACCCACAGCGGCACACTCACCCCCCGGCACATCCGGATCCCGCGTTTGTTCAGGAATCCCGCGAGCAAAAGCTCGCTGATGCCCGGCGGGAGCGGAGCCGTCGCGGCGTAGGGCAAAACGCTCGGCCCGCCCAGCACGATCGCCACGGGCATGGGCTCGCCGATCTTCTTCCAGGAGCGCCAGTGGGCCGCCCCGTCGTGGTGCACGTGCCAGTGCATCGCCACGCGGTCCTGGCCCATGAGCTGCACGCGGTACATCCCGATGTTGTGGCTCGGCGGCCTAGCCTCGTGCCGATCATCCGCATGAACGGTGTGAATCCCCGCGAAGGTGATGTACCGACCTTGATAGCTCTTCATCCACTCCGCCGGCTCAATGGATGGATGCCCGAGCCCGGGCACGGCGTCGTTCACACCTGCGGGATAGCCCATCGAGGCAAAGTCGCCGTCTTGCGCCCAGCAGCGGAGAAAGGGCAGCCGCGTCAGATCGATGTCCCCGCCGCGCAGCACGCGCTCCTGACACCTGCCGGGTTTCTTCGAGCGCTTCGGCGCGACCTTGAGCAGCGGCGCGAACTTCCGCGCCATGCCGATCGCATCGCGCCATGACCTCGGCGGCTCGGGCTTGAGGAGTTCCCCGATCGTGCGCCCGATCGCGTCGAACCCGCCCGGCGTGTGCCCGCCCGCGTGACACCCGAATGCCATTTCTGTGCGCGCATAGCTGCCGTACGCGTTGATGAGCACGGGCAGGTCGGAGCCCTCGACGTTCTCGAAGAGCAGCGCGGGGCCGCCTCGATCCCAGGACTGGGGGTCGTTGCGTTTGGCGGCGGTGCTGGGCCCGCCGGGGGCGCGCTGTTTGCTCACGCGGTCGGCGATGGCGGCGATCTCGAGCACGGGCGAGACCGATTCTCGCACGCGCACGAGCTGGCCCGCGTCTTCGAGGGCCCGGATGAATGCCTGCACGTCGGGGAACATACGATCGAACCTTATGTCGGAAACCGAACCCCTGCCGCCCACGTTTATTTATGGCGCCACGCGCGACTGGCCGGGCTATTTCGCCTCGGTCGCGGGCAAGCCCGCGCGGGAGACGCTTCTGTTCGCGCTGGAGCGGTTCGGGAATGAGCCGCCCGCGGATGCGATCGACCTGGGCGCGGGCGAAGGGCGCGACACGCAGGAACTGCTCGGACGGGGGTGGAACGTCCTGGCGATCGACGGCTCGCAGGCTGGGATCGATCTGCTCCGTTCGAGGCCGGGCCTGGAGGGCCACCCGAATCTGACGACGCGGGTCTCGACGTTCGAGACATTGGGCGACTTGCCCGGGGTCCGCTTGCTGAACGCGAGTTTTTCGATCCCGTTCTGCCACCCAGACCACTTCGGGCGGTTCTGGGATGAGGTCACGGGCGCGATCGAGCCGGGCGGGCGGTTCGCGGGGCAGCTTTTCGGCGATCGGGACTCCTGGGCCACGATCCCGGACCGGTCCCACCAGACGCGCGAGCAGGCTCTGGCTTTGTTCGCCGGCTTTGATCTGGAGCTGTTCGACGAAGAGGAGCGGGACCGGCAGGATTATCAGGGGATCGAGAAGCGCTGGCACGTCTACCACGTTGTGGCACGAAAGCGCGGGTAAGCGATACCCAATAGGATGAAGTCCTGTTGCGGGGGGAATCCATGAGTGACCTGGCGATCGACCTGACCGGGGTCAGCAAAAATTACACACGCCGATTCAAGAAGCCGACCCCCGCGCTGCGCGGCGTGGACATGCAGGTCCGCCGGGGCGAGGTGTTCGGATTGCTCGGCCCCAACGGCGCGGGCAAGTCCACGCTCGTCAAGATCCTGATGACGGTCATCCGGCCCACGCGGTGCCAGGGTTCGCTCCTGGGCCATCGCGTCGGGCACAAGGGGACGCTCGCGCGGGTGGGGTATCTGCCCGAGCACCACTCGTTCCCGGGCTACCTGACCGGGGCGCAGGTGATCGATTTTTTCGGGGCGATGTCGGGGGTGCCCAGGCGCGAGCGGCGGCAGAGGGCCGGGGAATTGCTCGAACTCGTGGGCATGAGCGAGTGGTCGAAGCGGCGACTCAAGAGCTATTCCAAGGGCATGCGCCAGCGGATCGGGATCGCCCAGGCGCTTGTCAACGATCCGGAGCTTGTGCTGCTCGACGAACCGACCGACGGCGTGGACCCCGTGGGCCGGCGCGACATCCGCAACGTGATCGAACGCATCAAGGACGAGGGTCGGACTGTTTTCATCAACAGCCACCTGCTCACGGAGCTCGAAGCGGTCAGCGACCGGGTGGCGATCCTGGTCAAGGGCGTGGTCGCGCAGCAGGGCACGATCGATGAGCTGACCGCGGGGCAGCACCGGTACGAATTGGTTGTCGGGCAGTCTGACTCCGCGGCTGACCTGCTCAGGCACGCGCTGCCCGAATCGACGCGGCAGCTTGCGCTGCCCGAGAGCGAGAGCGGGCTGGCGCGGCGGGTCGGGTTCAAGGGGCTTTTGCCCTCGGGCGAGGCGGTGGAGCTGGACCACAACACGCTCCGGGTGATGACCGAGGATCCGAAGCTGATCCAGCCCATCATCGACCGGGTGCGCGCTTCGGGGGGTGTCATCACGACGCTCCGCGCGGTTCGGCCCTCGCTGGAGGATCTGTTCATGCAGGCGGTGACCGACCCGACGACGGGCGCGACGCTGAAGCCCGGGGCCGAGGAGGGGAAGAAGCGATGAGCACCGCGATTCGGCAGACCTGGGCGATGATGGTCGACGCGTACCGCGAGCTGGCGGCGGGTCGGCTCTTCTGGATTACGCTGGCGCTCTCGGGGCTGATCGTCGCGATCTTCGCGTGCCTGGGGATCGACAAGCAGGGTATCACGTTTTTGTGGTTTCACCTGAGCTTCATCCCGATCACGTCGGAGACGCTCGCGCCGGATCTGTTCTATAAGCAGATGTTTTTGTCGTTCGGTGTGCC
The DNA here is from genome assembly GCA_041742315.1 of Phycisphaerales bacterium. Taxonomy (GTDB): domain Bacteria; phylum Planctomycetota; class Phycisphaerae; order Phycisphaerales; family UBA1924. The sequence goes on from JBGSIX010000109.1 coordinate 9,638, forward strand.
GCTCTGGCTCGGGTGGGTGGCGTCTATTCTGGCGCTCGTCTCGACGGCGGGGATCATCCCGAACTTCATCGCCAACGGCTCGATCGATCTCTCGCTCGCCAAACCCATCGGGCGGGTGAGGCTTTTCCTGACGCGGTATCTGTCGGGGCTCGTGTTCGTGGCGCTGCAGGTCGGGGCGTTCAGCTTCGCGTGTTTCATGCTCATCGGCATCCGCGGCGGCGACTGGCAGCCGCGCGTGCTGCTGGCGATCCCGGTCGTGGTCCTGTTCTTCAGCTATCTCTACTGCGTGTGCGCGTTCCTGGGGCTTGTGACGCGGTCGGCGATCGCGGCTCTGCTGCTGACGGCGCTGTTCTGGCTCATGATCATCATCCTGAACCGGGGCGACGAGACGCTCGGCGCGCTCAAGGTGCAGTCGGAGCTCGTCGCGGAGCGGAGGCAGGCGCGGGTCGAGAACGCGGAGCTGATGGCGCAGAACCGGCTCAAGCTCATGGCCGAGAATGGCGACGAGCTGCCGCCGAGGGAGGAATGGGCCCCGGATATCAAGACGGAAGAAGAGGCGGCCAATCCGCTGCTGCCCTCTCTGCGCCAGTCCCGGGACAAATCGCTGAGCACGACGAAATCGCTCGAGGCGTGGCACCGGGGGATCGTGATGGCGAAGTTCCCTTTGCCCAAGACGATCGAGACGCTGCAGATTCTGGACCGGATACTTCTGAGCAAGGCCGACTACGACGCGCTCATGAACACGGGCGAGGACAAAGAGATCCCGACAGCGTTCAGCAAGGACGAGAAGATCGACCAGGGCGAGTACCAGCGTCGCGTCGTCGCGGAGCAGCAAGGCCGATCGATTGCGAGCGTGCTGGGCACGAGCATCGGGTTTGAGTGCGTGATGCTCGGGATGTGCTGCTTCATCTTTGCGAGGCGGGATTTCTAGTCGTTTGAGTTGAGTGCCACGGGTTGTCTTGCAACCCGTGCTCTTTGCACGACCAACACGGCTTGCCGAGGACGGACAAGCCGTGGCACCCTTAGTTCTGGCCGAGTTCGACGCCCCGGTCACGGGCGGCGACGATGCCCCGGACGATCGCGTCCATCACGCCCTGCTCGTCGAAGGTATCGGTGGCGGCCTGGGTGGTGCCCTTCTTGCTGGTGACGCGTGCGCGGAGCTGGGAAGCGGGCGAGCCGTCGGATTTGAGGAGTTCAACGGCTCCGAACACGGTCTGCTCGGCGATCGCTCGCGCGGTCTCGGCGTCGAAGCCGACCTCGATCGCGCCGCGCTGCATGGCTTCGACGAGATAGAAGAGATACGCAGGGCCCGAGCCGGCGACGGCGGTGAAGGCGTCCATCATGGATTCGTCGAGGCGGACGACCACATCGCCCACGGCGCGGAAGAGGCGCTCGGCGAAGGCGGCGTCGGCTTCGGTCGCGCCGGCGGCGAGGGCGATGGCGGTTGTGCCTTTGCGGACCTGCGCGGGGGTGTTGGGCATGACGCGGACGACGCGGCATGTGCCGCCGAGAGATTGGCGGATGCGCTCGCCAGGGAGGCCCGCGAGGATGGAGATGACCACGCGCTCGCGCACGAGCGCGGAGATCTCGGAGGCGACGGTGCCCAGCATCTGCGGCTTGACGGCGAGCATGATCTGGCCCGTGTTCGGAGCTGCCTCGTTGGAATCGAGCCATGCGATCGCCTCGGCGGCGGACGGGACGGCGTGTGGGAACGTGGCGCGTTTGGATTCGTTGGGGTCGGCGACGCAGACCTTGCCCAGGACGCCCGCTTGGGCGGCACCGGTGAGGATCGCCGAGGCCATCGCGCCACCCCCGATAACCGCCAGTGCTGGCACGGATTCGCTCATATCGCCGATCCTCCCGGTGATGCCAAAGCCTGCCTTTGCACCCTAGGCCGAGCGCCGGCGGCGGAGCGAGCATAAACTGAGTGTTGGCGGAGCCACCCAAACGGACGGAGCGGACATGGGCACTTTCTACACGCTGGACTTTGAGAAGCCGCTGGCGGAGCTTGAGCAGCGGATCCGGGAGGCGAAGAAGGGCTCGGCGCTGCCGGGTGTGCCGGTGGGTGTGGAGGGTGTGGAAACAGAGCCCGCCCCGAACGCTGCCGAGATCGCGGAACTTGAGAGCCAGCACCGCACGCTGCTGGAGGAGCTCTACTCGGAGCTCAGCCCATGGGACACGGTGCGTGTGAGTCGGCATCCGAATCGGCCGCAGTCGCGGGACTACATCGAGCACTTCGTGCGCGACTTCGGGGAGCTCCACGGGGATCGGCGTTACGGCGACGACCCGGCGATCACGACGGGGTTTGGGCGCATCGGGCACCACAAGTGTTTGGTGGTCGGGCACCACAAGGGGCGGACGACGCAGGAGCGGATCGAGTGCCACTTCGGGTGTGCGCACCCGGAGGGGTACCGCAAGGCGCTGCTGAAGATGAAGCTGGCCGAGAAGTTCGGGACGCCGATCGTGACGCTCGTGGATACGCCCGGCGCGTACCCGGGGCTCGAGGCGGAGCGGCGCGGGCAGGCGGAGGCGATCGCGGTGAATCTGCGCGAGATGGCGCGGATCCGGGTGCCGATCGTGAGCATCGTGATCGGCGAGGGCGGCTCGGGCGGGGCGCTTGGGATCGCGGTGGCGGACAAGGTCGCGATGATGCGGAACGCGTGGTACTCGGTCATCAGCCCGGAGGGGTGCGCGGCGATCCTGTGGAAGCAGGCCAACGAGCAGACCAACCGGGCGGCGGCGGAGGCGTTGAATCTGACGGCGGCGGACAATCTGCGGCTCGGGATCATCGACGATGTGGTGAACGAGCCGCTGGGCGGGGCACACCGGGACCCGAAGGGGGCGGCGGCGATGCTGCGGGACTGGATCATCGCCCAGCTCGATTCGTACGACGGACGGGGCATCGACGAGATCCTGGAGGCCCGGTATCAGCGGTTCCGCAACCTGGGGTCGTATGTTGAGCGGGCGGAGCCGGCGTCTGGATCGGCGTCTGGGCTGTCGTCTGGGGCGGCCCACTCGGGCGAATCTTCTCTGCTTTGACTCGATTTGGTGCGAGGCCTACCCTTGGCCCACCGCTGCGTGAGGCGAGGATTCCGCGTTTTGTTCGGTTTCCGTGAACACCCTCCCACCCCGCAGCCTTGGACAAGGGATCGCGGTGGCAAAGAAAGCTTCCACATCCAAGACGACCGTGAAGAAGGCCGCTGCGAAGTCGAAGACCCCGACGAAGAAGAAGGTCTCGGCACCCAAGGCCTCCACGGCCAAAAAGACGACCACCAAAGAGCCGGCTGCGAAGAAAGCACCGGCGAAGAAGGCCACGAAGAAGAAGGCCTCCACAAAGGCGGGTAGCCCCTCGAGCAAGACCACCAAATCCTCGTCAAAGAAAAAAACGCCGAGTCCGGCCGCGTCGAGTGCGCCCGCCAAGGCCAAGTCGAAGCAGACGGAAGCCGAGGCCGCGTCGATGGCGGCGTCGAAGAAGGCGGCTGAGAAGCGGATCGCGGACGCGAAGGCCGCGGACGCGAAGAAGAACTCGGGCCGCAAGGGCATCACGATCGTGGACGACAAGCCCAAGCGTCGCCAGTCGATGGCGAAGCCGACCAAGATCCTGGGCCCGCCCCCGGGCGTTGGGTTGCTGGGCACGAAGCGCAAGCCGCTGATCTCGTCTGGCCCCAAGGCGCCCGAGAGCCAGCACAGCGTTTTTAACACGGGCATCGAGGAAGACGAGAAGCCCAAGAAGAAGCAGAAGAGCCCGTTTGGGAAGAAAGATCTCGACAAGTATCGCGAGATCCTGCTCGATAAGCGTCGAGACCTCGTCGGCGACGTCTCGACGATGGAGCGGGGCGTTCTGAACCTTGGCGACAAGAGCGGCGACCCGGCGACGGACGTCGCCGAGCAGGGCTCGGATGCCTACGACCAGTCGCTCTCGATCGGGCTTGCCGAGGTGGACCGGAAGCTGATCCGGGAGATCGACGCGGCGATCAAGCGGATCGACGAGAAGGTCTACGGGTTGTGCGAGGTGACGGGCAATCCGATCCCGGCGACGCGTCTGAACGAGTTGCCCTGGGCGCGTCTGACGATCGAGGCCGCCCGCGAACTCGAACGCCGCGGCGGGTGATGTGAGCCGATCCGAAACGACCAGCACCGCACTGAGGAGCAAGCGCGCGTGGGCGATCCTGCTCGTCGTGCTCGTCCTGGGTTTGGTGGCGGACCTTGCGAGCAAGGAACTGGCGTTTGCGCACATCGCCGACCGGCCGGTGACGATCACGCGCGCGGAGGTGCTCTCTTCGGCGGACCCGAACCGTGAGCTGATCCCGCGTCACCGCCCGGTGACCGTCGTTCCCCGTGTGCTCGATCTGACGCTCGTTCTGAACCAGGGCGCGGTCTTCGGGATGGGCGCGGGCAAGCGTTGGCTCTTTATCGTGTTCACGGGCGGGGCAATCGCGCTGGGTCTCTGGATGTTCGGCGCGTGGACGAAGCCCGGGGACTGGGTGGCGCACGTGTCGCTCGGGCTTTTGCTCGCGGGCGGGCTGGGGAATCTGTACGACCGGCTCATGTACGCGTGCGTGCGGGATTTCATCCATCCGCTGCCGGCAGTGACGATCCGCGGGTGGGAGGTCTGGCCCTACGTGTCCAACGTCGCCGACGCGCTCCTGATCATCGGGATCATCGGGCTGATGTGGCACCTGTGGCGCGCGGATCAGCCGAGGCGCGTGTCGCAGACTGAAGTGACTGGCTGACTACGGGTGCCACGGGTTGTCGTGCAACCCGTTTTGACGAGCCGCGACCGCAAGGGAGTGGAGAATCCTCGCACGAGGTCAAGAACCGCTCCCTTACGGTCGCGGCTCGTTGATTCTCCAAACACAAATTAGCTGGTGACCTGCTCGCCGGCGCGCTGGCGGAGGCTGGGCATCATCTGCTGGACTTCCTGGGCCATGCGTGAGTTGGGGAACTGCTCGCCGATCTGCTCGCCCAGCGTGATGGCCATCTCCCACTGCCGATCCTGGCAGGCGAGCTTGAATGATGCGCCCAGGTTCTCGCGGGCCTTGCCGATGACGCCCCGGGCGACCTCGCGGAAGGGCTCGGCTTCCTTCTCGGTCAGGTAGTGGTCGAGGTCGGTGAGGATCTCCATCGCCTCTTCGACGCGCTCGGCCTGGGCGGCCAGCAGGAACCGGCGCTCGAGTTCTTCTTTGTATTGGTGCTTGGCGGTGGCGACCCGGGCGCGCAATCCATGCACGCGGGGTGAGACCGGGAAGCCCGCGGCGATGCGGTCGGCGGCGACGAGGGCGTCGTCCCAGCGGCGCTGGACGATGAGATGGTCGAGCTTCTGGATCGCCTCGTTGACCTCGTTGTCGAGGCCCTCGGTGCGGGCCATCTCGATGCGCATGCGGAATTGCTCGGCGTCGCGCTCGTAGCCGAAACGGGACGAGAGCTCGGTGACGAGCACCTGGGCGGCGGACCAGTCCTGCGAGCGGATGTCCTCTTCGATGGCGCGGCAGAGCAGCTCGCGCTCCTTGGCGCGGTTGAGCACGCGGCGCGCATCGTCCGAGAGCGCGGCCTGCTGCGAGACGCGGTCCATCGATTGCTGGACCTGTTTGAGCTGGTCGACGATGCGATCGGTGTGGTCGCGTGAGCCCGACTTCTGCTGGGCGAGCACCGCGAGCACGACCGCGGCGGCGCTTGCGGCGATGATGAGCCCGAGCATGCCCAGATTGGCGAGGTCATCGCTCCCGCCTTCGCGCTGGGATTCGATGACGCCCAGGGCGATCATCATGAGCGAGACGATGGCCGCCATGGTGAGCAGGACTACCGAGACCGACCCGTTCTGCTTTTTCATGCTTGGCTCCAAACACTCTGCCTCAGAGAAAGAACTCAGCCGCTGCCCGGTGTGGGCCCGCCGCAGTTGCGTTCGACGGGGACCATGCAGAGAAACCTGAGCGGCTCGGAGCCGGATTGGAACTGGTGCTCCAGATCGGCCTCCACATATATAACGTCGCCAGCGCGGATCTGTTTCGTTTCGTCACCGAGAAGGATCGTTCCCGAGCCGGAGACGATGAAGACCTCGTGCTCGTAGTCGTGGCTGTGACGGGGTGTGTGGCCGCCCGGCTCGACGAGGAAGCTCCGCAGGGCGAAGTTTGGGGCGCCGTCGCCCCGACCCACCATGACGGCCATCTGGGCGCCTTTGACGCCCTCCATCTCGACTGGTTTCATGGGCACATCGTTGATGTTGCGGATCATGTCTTGCGGGCCTCCTGCCACAGTCTACCATCGGTCATCATGGGCGAACCATCACCAAGTTCCGATCCGATCATCCGATCCGCGGCCCTTGGGGGGTACCAGACGAACTGCTACACGGTGCAGTCGGGCGGTCATCTCTGGGTTGTGGACGCGGGGTACGAGCCGGGGCCTCTTCTGGCGCTGATCGAGCAGTCGGGGCTGACGCCCGAGGCGATCGTGCTGACGCACGCGCACTCGGACCACATCGCGGGGATCCGCGAGGTGCTGGAGAAGTACCCGGGGGTGCCGATCTGGATCGCCGAGCAGGAACAGGACTGGCTCGCGGATCCGGAGTTGAATCTGAGCGCGTACCTCGGGCAGGGCGTGACGGCGCCCGCGGCGAGCCGGCTGCTGCACGAAGGGGATGTGCTGAAGCTGGGCGAGTCGGCGTGGCGCGTGCTGCACACGCCCGGGCACTCACCGGGCGGGCTGACGTTCGTGTGCGACGCGGCGAACGTGGCGCTCGTGGGCGATGCGCTCTTTGCGGGGTCGATCGGGCGGACGGACTTCCCCGGCTCGAGCCACGGGGTGTTGGTCGAGTCGATTCAGAACAAGCTTTACGCATTGCCCGATGCGATGCGGGTGCTGCCCGGGCATGGGCCGGAGACGACGATCGGCCGAGAGAAGCGATCGAATCCGTTTGTGCAGGGGATGTAGGTTTGTCTTTCAGGTGTGACGATGTGCGGACGGCTTTTGCAGGCGTGCCGCCGACGTCGGCTTTGCGGGTTCGGTTGCGATCAACCTCCCATGCCGTGTGGTTGCTCTCCGAGGAAACGCCGAATTGACCAGCTCGACACTCATTTCACTCGGATGGAACTCGTTCTTTGAAGATCAACTCGCATCGGTGGATCGGGCGTCGGTCACCCTTGCCCGTGTGTCGGCGCACCACGGGTCGCAGGTGGCACTGCACGGCGACCGCGGCGAATTCCGAATCCCTGTGCAGAGCGCCGAGGCGGTCGGGAGGGTCACGGTCGGGGACTGGCTCGTGCTCAACGCCGAGGGCTTGCTGGCGATCCGACTCCTCGAACGCCGATCGCTGCTGACCCGGAAGGCGGCTGGAGAGGAGGTCAAGCCCCAGCTCCTCGTCGCCAACATCGACACCGTCTTTATCGTGAGCTCGTGCAACGCCGACTTCAATCTGTCTCGCATCGAGCGGTATCTTGCGATGACGCTGCAGGCCGGGGCCACGCCGGTCGTCGTGCTGACGAAATCCGATCTCTGCGATGATCCGCTCGCCCTGGTTCGGCAGACCGAGCAGCTGCACCCCGGGCTGTCGGTCCAGCTGATGGACGCCCGAAGCCCGGAGCAGGCGGCCGTCCTTCGGGCGTGGTGCGGCCCCGGGGCGTCGGTCGCGCTGCTCGGCTCCTCGGGGGTCGGGAAATCGACACTGGCCGAGGCGCTCGGGGCGGGCGAAGTCAGGACGGGCCGGATTCGGGAGAATGACGCCAAGGGTCGGCACACGACCACTTCGCGGTCGCTGCACCTGCTGCCGAGCGGCGGGGTGCTCGTCGACAATCCCGGCGTGCGGGAGTTCCAGCTGCCTCCCTGCGAGGACGGCGTGTCGGACCTCTTCGAGGATGTCGTCAAGATCGTCCTTGAGTGCAAATTCAGCGATTGCGGGCACGAGGGGGAGCCGGGATGCGCCGTCCGTGCCGCGATCGAATCGGGCGAGCTTGAGGCGAGGCGCTTTGCGAGCTTCCAGAAGCTGAGTCAGGAGCAGGCCCGGAACGCGGAGAAGCTGGCCGCGCGCCGCGAGCGTGAACGCAAGAAAGCCAAAGTCATCAAGTCAGCGATCGACAAGAAGGGGCGTCGTCGCCCTTGAACCTGCATCGCGAAAGCGTCGAACTGTCGGCGGATTCCCCTCTGATTCAGGAGCCCGGAGGCTGGAAGTCTCCGCCGCTGGGCTGATTCAGCCGCCGACATAGCGGGCGTAGATGGAGCGGGCGCGGGCGGGTTCTTCGGTGCCTTTGACGATGGCTCGTCCGTCGCTGAACACGGTGATCTCGTAGGCACTCTCGGATTCGCTTGAGATCACCGCTCGGACCATGCCGTCGAGGGCGGTGACCGGGCCGGCGCTCTTCATGCGATCGGTGACGGCGGCGAGATCGATGCGCCCGACGCCCGCGGGCGTGACCTGCACGGCGTTTCGGCCGCAGAGCCGGACGGTGCGGCCGACGCCTTGGCCGTCGAGGAATTCGTGCTGGCCCTTGCCGCAGCAGATGCAATCGGGATCGCGCGCGGCGCTGATGTCGATCGAACGCGATTCGCCCGTCCAGGCGTCATAGGACTCGAGCTGGATGGGGAGTTTTGCCGTGCCCTCGGCGAGGATGCGGAGCGCGACCGCGGCCTGGCGCGCGC
>JBGSIX010000110.1:0-5751 GCA_041742315.1 Phycisphaerales bacterium
CAACGTGCTCATCGACGCATCGGGCCGTGCGCGGGTGCTGGACTTTGGCGTTGCGCGTCGGCGGTCCGCGGGCGGGGATGTGAGCCTCGACCGCGTGACCGTGACCGGCGAGTTCACGGGCACGCTCGCGTACGCGGCGCCCGAGCAGGTTTCGCAGTCTTACGCGGGTCCGGACGTGCGGAGCGATGTGTACGCGCTGGGTGTGATGGGCTACGAGGCGCTGACGGGCAAGCTCCCCTATGCCGTGGACGGCTCGCTCGAAACGGTGATCCGAAACATCATCAGCGCCGAAGCGCCCAACGCTGCGGAGGCCGGGCTCGACCGCGACACGTGGACGGTGCTCGCCAAGGCGATGGCCAAGTCGCCGGAGCGGCGGTACCAGTCCGCCGGTGAGTTGGCGCGTGATCTTCGCCGGGCTGCCGCGGGTGAGGCGATCGAGGCGAGGCGCGACAGCCGGTGGTATGTTTTTCGCAAGGGGCTCGCACGTCACAGGCTCCTGGTGTCGGTCTTGGCTGCGGCGTTCGTCGGTTTCGTGAGTGTCGCGGTCGCGCTCGCTGTGGGGAACGCCAGGCTCAGCCAGGCGCTCCGCGTGAGCACGCTCCGCCAGCTCCATGCGCACATCCAGAGCGATGCGCGGGCGAGGGCCGAGGAGATCCTCTGGCCCATCCTCGGGCGTTCGGGCATCCGTACGAGTGAGGACGCGGAATCGGCGCTCTGGTCGGGTGATCGATCGAGGCTCGAGGCGATCTGGGCGTTTGTTGAGATGCAGTCGAGAGCGGAATGCGTGCGCGTGGTTCGCATGTCCGCGAAGGAACCCTCGACGGTGCAGGCGCTCGACGATAACGAGTTCGGCGTTATCCGCGCGGGCGGCAAAGTGACAAAGCTCCGCGAGAATCAGTTCGCACCGGGTGTTGCGCTGCCTGCGGAGACCGGGGCGGCGTGGTTCCTGCCAAGCGGGCGATGGATCGTGGCGAACACCGGCGACGCGTTCATCTGCGTGGATGCGGAATCGGGTGCGGTTGTCGGGCGATCACCCAGCATACTCGTATCCGCGGACATCGTGGGTCTCGCCTTTGAGGAGTGGGGGCTCTGCACTTCACTCACAGGCGGGGAACTCGTGATCTACGGGATGCCGGGCTTCGAGGTGCTCTGGCAGGGCAAAGGTATCCCGGGTGGGCAGACGGTGTGGCTCGATCCCGAGGCTCGGCAGTGCATCTGGCTCGATGAGCCGGGCATGCTCGTGATCACCGACCTCGATCACCCTGAACGATCGCGCCGGGTGCTCATGAACGAGCGTGCCGACGGCTGGGGCGAGAAACCGGCGCAGGTGCTCGTTGATCGGCAGGAACAACGCGCGGTGGTGCTCCAGGCGACGGGCGCTTCGATCCGTGAGTTGGAGGACGAGAACGCTGTGACCGAGCACCACACGTGGGTGGCGGCCCGGATCACCGGCGCGATGAACCCGCAGGGCACGCTCCTGGCGACGCGTGAGTTCGGGAGCCCGAACGCAAGGATCTGGCGCGCCGACACGGTCGAGCAGGTCGCGGTGCTCCCCGGGCACGCGATCGCGGCGAGCGACCTGTGTTTCTCGCTCGACGGCTCTCGCATCCTGACGACCGATCGGCAGGGCGTGGTGCGCGAGTGGGCCACGCCCGGCTTCGGCTGGAACGTCTCGCTCGGTAAGGCCACCTCGCGGGGGCTCGACATCGCGCTGAGCGACGACGGAAGCCGTGTGTACGCCGCCAACGCCGAGGGGAGGCTCGTGCGCTATGCGGGAGAATCAAAGGTCCCCGAGTGGGTGGGGCCCCAGATCGGCTTCCCGGTCTTGAAAGTGGCGGTCAGCGAGCAAGCCGGGCTCGCGGCGCTGATCGGCGACGACGAGCGGCTCGTGGTCTGCTCGATTGAGGACGGGAAGGAAAGCTCCCAGTGGGCAGGCGAGGGGAGCTGGCTCTCCAGCGCCCGCTTCTCGTCCGATGGGCGAAAGCTCGCCGTTGGAACGCGCGCGGGAAACGTTGTGCTACTCGAACCGACGCGTGGGGCCGAGCTTCAGCGGATCGCGGTGGGAAACGGATCGATGGTCTCTGCGGTGCGCTGGTCGCCCGATGGCACTTCCGTCGCGGCGAGTTCGCGCGATGGGAGTGTCACCATTCTCGATGGAAAGACGCTCCGCGTGATCCGGGCGATTGCGGTTTTCCCTTCGCAAATGCGTGGCATCGAGTGGGAACCAAAGGGTCGATGCATCTGGGCCGTCGGGGACGAGGGCAGCGTCGCCTCGATCGACGCGGCGAGCGGTCGTGTGCGGTACTCTGGTCGGATCAGCGAGCACAGCCTCTTTGCGATCGCGCCGCACCCGGAGGGGAATGTACTCCTCGTGGGCGACCGCGCGGGCGTGGTGTACGCGCTGGATGCGCAGAATCTTCAAGTCCTTGCGGGCCTCGACGCCGAGCGAGCGGTGCTGGCGATGGAGTTCGACGCAAAGGGCAGTGTCCTCTTCGTTTCCGCGCTCGATCGCCCCGTGCGCCGGTGGGATCTCGGATCACTAGCCGCGACACTTCCCGATGTTCGGCCTTAGCGAACCGGGTCGCCCCGGTACGGCGCCGTGATCGTGTACATACCCGGCCCAACGTGCAAAGACGAGCCTTCAAAGCGAACGCTGGGCTCTTTCATATCAGCAACAATGTGGTTGCCGCCCAAACCGATGTTCTCTGGATCATCGGTCGGAACGACAATCACGCATGTCGTTTCGACGGGAACCTCGACGCGCATCGTGATGGTGTCGCCCTCGATGTCCCATCGAGAGAGGATCTGTCCGTGGATGGTTTCGAGACTCGCACCTCCATGGGTGAGGCCCCCTCCGGGGGTGGGCGCGATGCGGAACGACGCGTATCCCGGCTCGACGAGCTGGATACCGCCGATGTTCTCGACCATCCACTGGTAGACGGCTCCGAAGGAGTAGTGCGCGAAGCTGTTCATGCCGACGCTCTGGAAGCCGTGGTCGGGCGTCCAGCCGTCCCAGCGTTCCCAGATGCTGGTGGCGCCGTGCTCGATGGTGAAGCCCCACGAGGGGTATGTGGTGTTCGTGATGAGGCGGTACGCGATGTCGTTGCGCCCGATCTGTGCGAGCACGAGCATGAGGTCCTTGGTGCCGATAAAGCCGGTGGAGAGGTGCCAGTCGCGCGCTTCGATGAGCTCGATGAGGCGGCTCGCGGCTTGCTCGTATCGCTCGCCCGAGACGAGCCCGTAGCGCAGCGCGAGGACGTACGCTGTCTGCGAGTCGCCTAAGACGTGGCCTTCGTCATCGACGAAGTGCCCGTTGAAGGCTTCGATGATCTGGTCGCGGAGCGTGCTGTATTTCTTCGCGTCTTCCTCTTTTCCGAGGAGCTTGGCCGTGTCGGCGACGATGCGGGTGCTCTCGGCCCAGTATGCCATGAAGATGACTTCCTTGGGTGTGGGGTCCTGGACGTCGAGCCAGTCGCCGAAGGCGTGGAAATTCGCGGGCGGGAGGCGTTCGGGCGTCGCGCGAGCGGCCTGGAAATCGACGTAGCCCTTCATGTTGTCGTACTGGCGGGCGAGGACGTCCGTGTCGTTGTACATCTCGTAGAGCGCCCAGGGGACGATGGTCGCGGCGTCGGCCCAGGCTGGCCCGCCGTCGCCGCCTCCGTCGGTCTGGATGACGGGCGCGAACTTGGGCGGGTTGCCGCTGGCGTCGGTGGCGTCGATGACATCGACGAGCCACTTGCGCATGAAGGCGTGCACGTCGCACACGAGCCCGGCGCTGCGGATATAGACCTGCGCGTCGCCCATCCACCCCAGCCGCTCGTCGCGCTGGGGGCAGTCGGTGGGGACGGAGATGAAGTTGGCACGCTGGGTCCAGTAGATGTTGCTGGCCAATTGATTGAGCATCTCGTTGCTGCAATCGAAGCCGCCCACGCGGGGTGTCAGGCTTCCGATGGCGATGCCGGTGATGTCGCTCCGTTGCAGCTTTTCGGTCAAGCCTGTGATCTCGGCGAATTGAAATCCGTGGAACGTGAAACGCGGCTCGAATGTTTCCTCGCCGCCTTTGCAGATGAAGGTGTCTGTGGCCTTGGCGAAGCGGAGGTTGTCGGTGTAGAGGGTGCCGTCGGGGTTCAGGCGTTCGCCGTGGCGGACGGTGATGGTTTGTCCAGGTTTCCCTAAGACTTCCAAGCGAACAACGCCCGCGAAGTTCTGGCCGAAGTCGACAACGTACGCGCCGGGTGTAGGCTCGGTAATGCTCAGCGCCGTGAATTCGTGGAAGGCGTCGATGGCGACGGTGGGCGAGGGTTCGACAACGGGGCGAGCTTCGGGCAGGCCCACGCTCACGGGGTACCAGTCGGCATCGTCGAAATCGGCGTTCTCAGCGCCCGATGTTGTGGTGGCGTGGTCGATGATCTCGCCCATGAACATGTCGGCGGCGCGGATGGGGCCCGTGTTGCCCTTCCAGTCCTTGCCTGTGGTGATGGTGGTGGTCGAGCCATCGGTGAAGGTGATGTTGAGGATGCAGGCGACGCGTGGATGCTTGCCGTAGTGCTCGCGGCCGTGGCCGTAGCCGAGGTAGCCCGAGTACCAGCCGTCGGCAAGCGTGGTCACGATGGCGTTGTCGCCCGTGCCCAATGCGTCGGTAATGTCGTACGACTCTGAATAGACACGCTTGTTGTAATCGGTCCACTCGCTGACGAATCGGCCTGTGATGCGATCACCGTTGATGTGAACATCGGCAAATCCTAGTGCGGCGACATGGAGCGTGGCGCTCTTGACGGGCTTGTCGAGCGTGAACTCGTGGCGCAGGACGGCGGGGGGCTTCATTGCGAGCGTGGGCGGCAGACGCACGCCGTCCTGCCAGGGCGGGCCGCCCCATGGGGCGATGACGAAGGCGTCGGGTTCGTTCTTGCCGGTTGTTCTCCAGTCGGGGCCGTCGGAGCCGATCGTCCAGCCCTCTCCCGAGGTGATGGTGCGGGTTGGTTGGCCTTCTTTCTCGATATCGAGGCGCAGGAGCAGGCCAGCGGGGCCCGGGCTGTCGTTGGTGACGCGGACGCGGAGGGTGTTCATGCCCGGCGTGAGAAACTCGGTGAGGTCGTGGAGCTCGGCGAAGCGCCAGTTGCCGCCGCCGGTGATGAGGTGGTCGTTGACGGCGATCTCGAAGCGGTCGTCGGCGGTGATGATGAGGCGTGCGGTGTCTGGGTTGGCACTTTCGAGAAGGAGGAAGGACGTGCCGAGAACAGAGGCGCCCTTTGGCAATTGCTGGACATTCTCTTGCGCGGCGATCCAGTGGGCACCCTTGAAAGACGGCGCATCTCCGCTCTGGCGGTCTGGGTGATCGTCGAGACCGATCCAGAGGTCCTCGGTCCAGGCGGAAGCGGGCAACCCCTGTGCGATCGCGTGCGAGCAGGAGATCAACGCGAGCAGAAGAATGAGTACGAGTCGTGGGCGCATCGTGGGCTCCGGTGGTTCGTGCGGAGAATGTACACGAAGCAGAGGCGAATCGCCTCCTAGAAGCCCCAAACCTTCGAATCATCGGGCTTGGGCGCGGGTTTCCAGGCGCGCTTGGGCTCGTCGTCGCTGGGGTCAAGGGTGATGGGCGCGCCGCCGGCGCGGAGCTGGGCGAGCAGGCGGGTGCCGATCCGGACGCGGAGGGTGACGCGGTCGCCCTCGTAGTCGCGGCTCAGGATCTCGGCCTTGGTCTCGAGCGTGCTCAGCGTCCGTGAGTCGCGGAGCGGGAGCGTGAGCGTCAGA
>JBGSIX010000111.1:0-13151 GCA_041742315.1 Phycisphaerales bacterium
CGCCGCAAGCGGATGGGGCACATCGAGCTGGCCGCCCCCGTGGTGCATATCTGGTTCTTCAAGGCCATGCCCAGCCGCCTGGGCACGCTGCTGAGCATGAAGACGACCAGCCTGGAGAAGGTCATCTACTTCCAGGACTACGTGGTCACCGAGCCCGGCGAGACCGCCCTGAAGAAACAGCAGTTGCTGACCGAAGAGGAGTACCGCGCCGCGCGCGAAGAGTATCCGGAGGGGGCCTTCAAGGCCGACATGGGCGCGGAGGCCGTCCGCAAGCTGCTGGTCGACCTGGACCTGGTCAAGCTCTCCGACGAGCTCCGCACCGAGCTGGCCGAAACCAACTCCAAGCAGAAGCGGAAGGACCTGATCAACCGGCTGAAGCTCGTCGAGTCGATCCGCGACAGCGACAACCGCCCGGAGTGGATGGTGCTGGACGTGATCCCCGTGATTCCGCCCGACCTGCGGCCGCTGGTCCTGTTGGATTCGGGCAACTTCGCCACCAGCGACTTGAACGACCTCTATCGCCGGATCATCAACCGCAACAACCGCTTGAAGAAGCTGGTCGACCTGAACGCGCCGGAGGTCATCATCCGCAACGAGAAGCGGATGTTGCAGCAGTCGGTCGACGCGCTGTTCGACAACAACCGCTGCAAGCGGCCTGTGCTCGGCAGCTCGAACCGCCCGCTCAAGTCCCTCACAGACATGATCAAGGGCAAGCAGGGCCGGTTCCGTGAGAACCTGCTCGGCAAGCGCGTGGACTACTCGGCGCGGTCGGTGATCGTGGTGGGGCCGGAGCTGAAGCTTTACCAGTGCGGTCTGCCCAAGAAGATCGCGCTGGAGCTGTTCCAGCCGTTCATTATCCGCAAGCTCAAGGAGCACGGCCTCGCCGACACAATCAAGAGCGCCAAGCGGATGCTCGAGCGTCGCGACCCGGCGGTGTGGGACGTGCTCGAAGAGGTGATCTACCAGCACCCGGTGCTGCTCAAC
This sequence comes from Phycisphaerales bacterium, assembly GCA_041742315.1. Taxonomy (GTDB): domain Bacteria; phylum Planctomycetota; class Phycisphaerae; order Phycisphaerales; family UBA1924. The sequence continues at coordinate 985 of JBGSIX010000111.1, forward strand.
CGCGCCCCGACGCTCCACCGGATGGGCATCCAGGCCTTCGAGCCGACGCTCGTTGAGGGCAACGCGATCCGGCTGCACCCCTTGGTGTGCTCGGGCTTCAACGCGGACTTCGACGGCGACCAGATGGCGGTTCACTTGCCGCTGTCGGTCGAGGCGCAGACCGAGGCGCATGTCTTGATGCTGGCGACGCACAACATCTTCAGCCCGGCCAACGGCGCGCCGATCATCTCGCCCTCGCAGGACATCGTCATGGGCGTGTACTTCATCACGCTCATGCGCAACGACGCGGAGACGGACCCGACGAAGCTGCCCAGGTTCAAGGACGCGACCGAGGCGCTGATGGCGCTCGACAGCGGCAAGATCGACGTGCACGACCCGATCGTGGTGCGTGTCGAGGGCTTCGATCAGGTTGTGACCAAGGAGCGCGCCACGCCCGAGGCGCTGACCGAGGGAAGCCGGATCGTCACGACGGCGGGTCGGATCCTGTTCGCCGACATCCTGAGTCCTGGGATGCCCTTCTACAACTGCACGCTGGGCAAGAAGGGCTGTGCGCGGGTCATCGACGACGCGTACCTGTACTCGGGCCGGGCGGCGACGATCGACATGCTCGACAAGCTCAAGGCGATCGGCTTCAAGCAGTCGACGACCGCGGGTCTTTCGTTCGGCATCACGGATCTGCGCATTCCCGACGAGAAGCAGGCGATGCTCAACGCGGCGCAGAAGCAGGTCGACCGCGTGGAGCGTTCGTACGAGGACGGCATCATCACGCCGCGTGAACGCTACAACCAGCTTCTTGACATCTGGTCGCACTGCCGCGAAGAGATCACCAAGACGCTCATCGAGACGCTCAAGCACGATCGCCGGATGGGCGAGGGCGAGTACGCGAGCATCACAAAGAAGGAAGGCACGGCCTACCTGAACCCGGTCTATCTCATGATGGACTCGGGCGCTCGCGGCAACGTGAGCCAGATGCAGCAGCTCGCGGGCATGCGAGGCCTGATGGCCAAGCCCTCGGGCGAGATCATCGAGACCCCGATCCGCGCGAACTTCCGCGAGGGTCTGAACATCCTTGAGTACTTCTCGTCGACGCACGGCGCGCGGAAGGGTCTGGCCGACACCGCGCTCAAGACGGCGGACTCGGGCTACCTCACGCGCAAGCTCTGCGACGTGGCGCAGTCGGTGATCATCGGGGAGTACGACTGCGGCTCTAAGCGCGGCATCGTCAAGCGGGCCGTGTACAAGGGCGAGCAGGTCGACGTGCGTCTGCGTGACCAGATCATCGGCCGCGTGAGCGTGCATCAGATCGCCAACCCGGCGACGGGCGAGGTGATCATCGCGGCCAACGAGATGATCCTTCCCGACGCCGCCGAGCGGGCGGAGGAGCTGGGTGTGGATTCGGTCGTCGTGCGCAGCCCGCTGACGAGCGAGAGCTCGACGGGTTGCTCGGCGCTGGACTACGGCATGGATATGTCGACCGGCAAGCTCGTCGAGCCGGGCATGGCGGTTGGCATCATCGCGGCCCAGTCGATCGGCGAGCCGGGCACGCAGCTGACGATGCGGACGTTCCACACGGGCGGCATCGGTACGCGAACGATCGCCGAGAGCGAGTACCGCGCGATCGCCGCGGGCAAGGTCGAGCTCCGCGACTGCAACGAGGTGAAGGTCAAGGACGCCGAGGGCAACGACATCTGGGTGGTGCTCAAGCGCAACTCCGAGATTGCGATCCTCGACGGCGAGGGCCGGGAGATCGAGAAGTCCAAGATCCCGTACGGCGCTTCGGTGCATGTCGATCCGGGCTCGACGGTCAAGGCGGGCCAGGTTCTGGTCACCTGGGACCCGCACCGGACGCCGATTCTGGCGGAGAAGTCGGGCACGGTGCAGTATGTCGACATCGAGATGGGCGAGACGGTGCGCGAAGAGGATGCGGGCCGCGACATGAAGGCGCTGACCGTCATCGAGCACAAGGGCGACCTGCACCCGCAGATCAACATTGTGGACGAGAACGGCAGCATCCTCGACTTCCACTACCTGCCGGCGAAGGCGCGTATCGAGGTCAAGGACGGGACGCCCATCAAGGCCGGTCAGATGCTCGCGCGTCAGCCGCGTCTGGCGGCGGGTTCGCAGGACATCGTCGGCGGTCTGCCCCGCGTGACGGAGATCTTCGAGGCGCGCAAGCCCAAGGACCCGGCAGTCATGGCCGAGATCTCGGGACGCGTCGAGCTGCACTCGGACAAGCGCAAGGGCAAGATGACGATCCGCGTCGTGTCCGACTCGGGCATTGAGAAGGACCACCACGTCCCCAACGACAAGCCCCTGATGGTGCACACGGGCGACACGGTGCTGGCGGGCGATCCGCTGACGGAAGGCCCGCTCGTGCCGCACGATATTCTCAAGATCAAGGGCGAGGAAGCGCTCTGGGCGTACATGCTCGACGAGGTGCAGAACGTGTACCGCGCTCAGGGCGTGGTGATCAACGACAAGCACATCGAGCTGATTCTTTCGCAGATGCTGCGGAAGGTGAAGGTCGAGAACCCAGGCGACACGGGGCTCCTGCCTCAGGACGTGCTCGACCGCTACCACTTCAAGCAGGCCAACAGCAAGATCTCGAGCCTGCTCAAGATCATGGAGTCGGGCAGCACGGACCTGCCGGTGGGCGCGCTCATCGACCGGGACGAGGTGAAGGAAGCCAACGCGAAGGCGGAGGCCGAGGGCCGGGACATCGCCAAGACGAAGAAGGCGCGTCCGGCTTCGGGCCGCACGCTCTTGCTGGGCATCACGAAGGCCTCGCTCCAGAGCGAGAGCTTCCTGTCCGGCGCTTCGTTCCAGGAGACGACCAAGGTGCTCACCGAGGCCTCGCTCAAGGGCGCGGTCGACACGCTCATCGGGCTCAAGGAGAACGTGCTGCTTGGTCACCTGATCCCCGCGGGCACGGGCTTCCAGGCTCACCAGGACATCCGCATCCGCACGATCGGGGAGCTGCCCGAGGCGGACGACCTGGACGAGATGAGCATGCTCGAGGAGGCGACGATGGCCGCCGAGCGTCTGGGCGCGGACCGCAACGAGGCGCTGGGCGTGCCGCACGTCGAGGTCCGCGATGTGACGGTCGCGGAGGCGGGTCAGGAGAGCTGATCGGTCTTGCCTGAAAGTGAATATTCAAGAACCCCCTCGCGCTTGCGGGGGTTTTTCTTTGAGAGAGACGGTGACAGTGGCGGAGGCTTCCAGCCTCCGCAGTCAGTATTCACAGCAGGTGGCGCACCGAGTCGGTGCTGATCTCGGACCCCCTCCGTCTGCTTCGCAGCCACCTCCCGCGTCGGCGACGGGGGAGGAGAGCATGCAGCGGAGGCTGGAAGCCTCCGCCACTGGTTACTTGCTCAGGGCGGCGATCTGTTCGGCTTCGTGCGGCGGGAGGACCGGAAAGGATGTTCCTCCGGTGCGGAGCATGAGGACGACGTAGGGCCGGCACATGCCGCAGCCGGTGCAGCATTTGGTTTGCTCGCTGAGTTCTTCGACGGTGGTGGCTTTGTTTGAGATCGCCTTGAGCTGGGCGAGTGTGACGTTGTGGCAGACGCATCGGTCGACGGGCATGGCTCACCGGTACCCGTAGCCGCGGTTGGTGTCGTCGCCCTCGGGCCAGCCGATGCCCAGGTCGATGGCGGCGGGTGTGTAGAGCCCGCTCGACCAGCTGAAGCCGAGTTCGCGTGATTCGACGTGCCCGTCGAGGTGGGCGATGTTGGCGCGGCCGTCGTGTCGGAAGTGGATGGACGGGTCGGCGCGGTGCGCGCGGCCGAAGGCGGGCTGGAAGCGGGGCTCGAGGAAGCTGTACTCGATGACGCCCCCGATGGCGCGCGAGGCGGGGAAGGCGGCGTCGGCGAAGGCCATGGTTTCGCTTGGGCGCGTAAAGAGGTGCTCGGGGGAGCCGGTTTCGTCGGAGACGACGCGCCAGGTGTTCGAGGTGCGCGGGTTGAGTTGTCCCTGGAGTGTGCCGACGAAGGCGTTGTTGTAGCCGTAGCCGCCCGCGGATCGTTCGAACGCGCCGGTGCGGGCGGCCGGTGCGTCGGCGTCGGCTGCGATTGTGCGGGCGAGGGTTGGGCAGCTTCGGATGGCGTGCGAGGTGCCGGGGGTTTCGCCCATGTAGGAGAGGAGCGGGGCGGCCTCTGCGGAGAAGGACTGGGCGGGATTCTGGCGTGAGCCGTGCCAGCGGTTCAGGTTGGTGCGCATGTCCGAGGCGCCGGGGGCGTAGTGGCTGTCGTGATCGGCGGCGTACGCGGCGTTTGCGAGCTGCAATTGTCGGGCGTTGGAGGCGCAGACGAGGCGCTGCCCGGCGCTGCGCGCGCGGGCGAGCGAAGGGAGCAGGATGCCCATGACCGTCGCGATGATCGCGATGACGACGAGGAGTTCGATGAGCGTAAAGGCGCGTCGGCTCATGGGGCGCACCCGGCGTTGAAGTTGGCGATCCAGGCTGAGAAGTCGGCGGGTGTGCATGTGGAGTCTTTGTTCTGGTCGCACGCGGGGGATTGGGCGTTGAAGGCGGCGATCCAGGCGGTGAAGTCCGCGGGGGTGAGCGTGCCGTCGGCGTTGACGTCGGCGAGGCAGACGGAAACGGGGCGGACGTCCGCGATGGCGTCGATCTCGGTGGAGACCTCGCCGAAGACGGCGTTTGTGTGATCGACGGCGGTGGTGATGCGGATGAAATGGAACCCGGGCAGGTTCGCTGGGGCGCCGGTGACGGGGTTGATCGCCCAGGCGATGTCGAAGGCGTCGCCCCCGGCTGAGCCCGGGTCGACGCCGATGGTCGTGGGGTCATCGGGGAAGGTGTAGAAGTCCGCGGGGTCGGCGCTTTGGTCATCGACGATGTTGTCCGCGTCGGTGTCGCCCAGGAGGAGAGCAGGAGAAAGATCCGCGTAGCCCCAGTGCTGCTCGGTCTCGTTGCCCGAGAGATTTTCCAGGACTGGGCCGTTGAAGGCGCTGGGCAACGGCGGCGTGATCGGCGCCGAGAGCGCGGAGCCGGGGATGGTGAACCACGCGTCGTCAGCGAGGCCGTTGGCGTTGGTGTCGAGGCTGATCTCGACGAGCCCCGCCTCGGCCCAGCGCCGGTTGTGGTTGCCCGCGACGTAGAAGGCGCTGCCAAAGACGATGAAATCGAGCCCGAGCGGGTTGCTCGCGTTGTCTTCGACGAGCTCGTTAAAGGCGAGGGTGATCGAGCCTCCGAAGCCGCCAAGGGTCGCGAGCGAGGTGAGGTCGGCGGTGAGCAGCCCGCCCCCGATCGGGGCACCCAGCGCGCGGCTCGGATCGTTGAAAGCGGGGTCATCCACGAACTGGCCCGGGGCGGGTGTGTAGGCGATGACACGCGAGGCGAACTGCGCGTGCGCCAGCGCGGGCAGGGCGAGCGCGAGAAACGCGAGAGATGTGCGCTTTGTGCGGCTCACGAGTTCGCTCCTGTGCGGCGGCGGCGGCGCGGCAGGGCGAGAACGCCGAGCAGGACGGCGCTGGCGGGGGCGGGGATGGCGTAGACGTACGCGGCGCCGTCGGCGGTGACGACGAGCTGGTTCGTGGCGTGGTTGAAGTACGAGCCGTAGAAGGTGTCGGCACCCGCGGGTATGAGCGAGAGCCGGTCCTGGGTGGCGGGGTCGATGACGTCGGCGGATCCCGAGAAGAGGCCCGAGCCGAAGTCGAAGACGCCGCCCGCGATGATGATGTTGCCGAAGGGGTCGAAGTCGATGGAGCCGGCGCTGGCGCCCGAGGCGGTGAAGGCGCCGGCGTTGATCGGGGCGGCGCTGCTGGCCGAGGCGAGCGTCGCGAGATCGAAGGCGTAGACGTCGCCCGTGTCGCCCTCGCCCGCGTAGAGCGAGCCGCCCGCGACGGCGACGGCGCCGCTGAACCCGCCGGCGGGGTTGATGACGGTTGTGGAGGTGCCGGCGTTCAGGTCGAGGCGGTTGACGAGGGTGGCGAAGGTGTTCGCGTCGCCGCCGCTGACGTAGAAGGTGTCGTTGTCGGCCCAGTCGCCGATGAAATTTGGGGTCAGGATCGAGCCGGTGGGGGTGGCGCTGCCTGCGAAGGCTTCGGCGGCGTTGAAGAAGAGGACGGCGCTATTCGCGTTGAACTCGTTGTTGCCCACGGCGAGAGTAGAGCCATCGGGGCTGAGCGAGACGAAGGAGGGCCAGAAGCCGCCCGCGTTGACGGCGCCGATGGAGCCGACCTGGGTGTAAGTTGAGCTGCTGGGCGCGGTCTGAATGGAGACGGCGCCGGTGCCGTCGATGGAGAAGAGCCTGCCGTCGGGGAGGAGGTCGTAGGCGCCGACCGGGAGTGTGAACGAACTCACGAGTTCGTAGGAGACGCCGATGTCGGCGCGTGTTTGAGTTGTGCATGCGAACGAGACGGCGGTGGCGGTTGCCAACAGTGAAACCTGGCGTGTATGCATGAGAGACTTTCGCGTTCGTGCCGAGGCGCGCGGCACGGCTTCCGACCGGTGGAGTGGTCTTCGCGAGGGTTGATGTCGGTGGGGCCCCGTGCGTGGAAGCGGACGCGCGGAGCTGCCGCCGACGCCCGTTTCGCGAGGGCCGTCAAACGAATCACTCCGGGCAGGTCTTCCGGCTCTGGGCTCTCGCCGGATCGGCCTTCCCAAACCCCAGAAGGGGGCTCAGTGGCTCTGATGATCCGGCGGAATCGTGCCCATCACGGCGGCGCGTCCGCGGCGGCTTTCAACCGCACTTCCCTTTTCACCCCAACACAGATCGGGGCACCCGTAGCAGTTCCAGCATATCCGGAGCCTGCGGTCTGTCAAGCAAGGCCGCAATACGCCCGCGGGAATGCCGTTGAAATCTTCGGAACACATGCCCGAAGCCCGCGTACATGTTTGTGCAGATAAACATCCCGGTCCGCGAGGGGGCGTGCAGGCGGATCGGTCACGGATGAAGCTTTGTTTGATATTTCGGGCGAGGAGAGATATTTCTCTCAGAGGCAAAGATTTGATCTTTGCCGGATCAGGCCGGGCCGCGCTGGCGGTTGGTGGGTCAATCGAACAGCGGCACCGACGGCAACTGCCGGGGACCTTCGTCGTTGCAGACGGCGAAGGTCCCGCCCGGCTTCATGCTCGCCGAGCCGTAGGCCCCGTCCTTGCGCATCGCGTACATCGTCACCTGGAAATTGGGTCGGCCTTTCTCGTCGAGGAGTCGGTGCTGTTTCGTGCGGTCGGCGATCCGTTTAAGCACCGCCAGGCAGGCTTCGGTTGGGGCCATGCCCTGGTCCATGAACTGGACGGCCAGGAACGAGCCGCAGGACTGGATGACGGCTTCGCCCCGCCCGGTCGCGCCGGCGGAGCCGATCTCGTTGTCGACGTACATGCCCGCGCCGATGATGGGGGAGTCGCCGACGCGGCCCGGGATTTTGTAGGACAGGCCGCTGGTGGTGGTGCAGGCCGAGATCTCACCCTTGGCGTTGAGCGCCGAGCAATGGATCGTGCCGGTCGTGTAGGGGATGGGTCCTTGGTCGTCGGTTTGGGCGACGCGGGTGTGCTTGCCGTGGCCTTGGTTGTCGAATTGCCAGTCCATCTGCTCGGGGTTGAGCCAATCGTCGTCCGGGCCGTGGGAGGCTTTCCAGCGGAGCCAGGCTTCGCGGGCGCGCTCGGTGAGGAGGTTTTCTTCGGGAAATCCGAGGGCGAGGGCGAATTCCTTGGCGCCTTGGCCCACGAGCATGACGTGATCGGTTCGGCGGAGGACTTCCAGAGCAACGGATGCCGGTGTCTTGATGTTCTCGATGCAGGCGACTGCCCCGGCTTTGTGGGTTGGGCCGTGCATGACGGAGGCGTCGAGCTGGACGACGCCGCGTTCGTTGGGCAGGCCGCCGTAACCGACGGACATGTCATTCGGGTCTTCCTCGACGATCTTGACGCCCGCAACGACGGCTTCGGCGGTGTCTCGGCCCTCTTTCATCCAGGCCCAGGCCTGTTCGACGGCGCGGACGCCGTTGCCGGAGGCGACACTGACGGGGCCGCGGTGCTCATCGCCCGGTTCGAGGTGTTGGAGTGGAGCAGCAAGGGATTTCCCTGCAATTCCGGACATGGCGGTCAGAGATGTCGCGGCGAGAAAGCGTCGGCGGTGGATGGTGTTCATGGGGGTGATTGTCTCAGAAAGATGTGGGGTTTGCACGTGAGGTGCTTGTTTGTGACAGGATCTTGCTCAGGATTTGATACAGGGAATTTCCTGACTTTTCCAGGCATCTTGGTAGCTTTACTCATTCACGCTGGTAACGATTTCAGCCGGTCGGTAGCTTGAGTGGGTTGCCGGCTCTCGATGTGTGCATCCGTGAGGGAGTGAGAATGAGTCAGCCAGTGAGTGAACTCTTGATAGAGGACGACGTTGTTGGTTCGGGAGTGCATTGCCCGGCGGGCGCGGTTGTGCGTGTGCACTATCGCGGCACGCTGATGGACGGCACTGAATTCGATTCATCCTACAAGCGTGGCCAGCCCATCGAGTTCCCGCTGACCAACCTGATCAAGGGTTGGCAGGAGGGGATCCCCGGGATGAAAGTCGGCGGCAAGCGCAAGCTGACAATCCCGTACCAGATGGGTTACGGCGCGCATGGCTCGCCGCCCACGATCCCGCCCAAGGCCGATCTGATCTTCGAGATCGAGCTTCTCGGGGTCAGATAACTCGCTTGCCGACTGCCCCTGATGGGGGAGCGGCGACTTTCGATCAAGCCGATCGACTTTGTGGCCGACCCCATTGCTTATGGGTCTCGGTCCAAAGGGAACATCTTCGCGCCTGCAGATGCCGCGCAACGCGCAGCGGTTCGAAACGAACACGCTGTCGTGCCCGGTGGGCACGGTGCGCGATGTCTCCGAGACGGGCTTTCGGCTCTCTTCGCGGAAGCGGATGGATCTGAAGAAGGGCGAGATCCACGAGCTCCGCATCCGGACCGAATCCAAGCAGCTGGCGGTGAAGGCCCGTGTGCAGTGGGTCAGGCGCGTGTGCTGGCTGCCGGCGGTGTACGAGGCCGGGTTCCAGATCGTCGACCCGAGGCCCGCTGTCGGCGTGGCGTTTCGGCAACTCGGGCAGTTCGGCTTTGCCAACAAATCGACGAGGATTTCGGGCGAACCCGAGGCCGGGCAGGCACCCGGGCATTCGGGCGGCGCGGATGGTGCTTCGGCGCCGCCCCAGGCGTTTATCGACTTCGAGAACCTGTACGAGGTGCTGGGCGTCGATTCGGCCGCGACCGAGGACGAGATCAAGCGGAGCTACCGGAAGCTGGCGCAGAAGCACCACCCGGACCACGACCACTCGCCCGATGCCACGGAAAGATTCGACCGGATCGCCAAGGCGTACGCGGTGCTGGGCGATCCGAAGCGGCGCGAGTGGTACGACAAGATGGTCAGGGGCGAGATCGCGGCCTGATCAGTTGCGCGCGATGCCTCGGATCATGTTGTCGAAGTTGGCGGCGTGATCGTCGACGAGCGAGATCGGGCCGGTCATTTTGATGAATGTTTTGGTCGCGCCCAGATCGATGATCGCACCCTTGACGGCGTAGCTCGAGTAGACCTTGGGCGAGCCGGACATCGCGCCCTCTGAGAATGTGCCGGCGAGGTCGACGATCGAGACGGGCAGGCCCGCGACGGTGAGGTTCTGGATGTCGGGGGAGACGGGCTGGCCGTTCTCGGTGACCTGGTTCGCCCAGCGGTTGATGTTGTCCTCGACGGAGCCGCCGGCCTGGCTGAAGGCGATGACGACTTCGCCGTTGTCGGCTTCGTACTGCGCGAGGCGCATGGAGTTGGAGGGCGTGACCTTGGTCCAGGAGGAGGGAACGGGGATGGTGAGTCCGCCGATCTGGACCGCCCCGTCGCCGCCCGAGATCGAGTCGGCCATCGCGCCGGCTGCCATGTCGCGGCCCTGGATCTGCTCGCGGAGGTCCTTGCCCATCTCAACCGACTTGCCGAGCTGGCTCTGGGCACCGGGGCTCCCCTGATTTGGTGAGTTGTTGGAGGGTGTGTTTGAGGTGTCCTCGCAGCCGCCAACCGACAGGAGCGAGATGACGAGGCAGGAGATGAGCGTGGTTGGGTTCGGTCGCATGTTTTGGCCCTCCGTATCGGGCATCCTATCGACTCGGGCTGATCCGGGACAGGGTGAGCGCCGATGGGAGTGGGGTCCGGAGGAGACGGTCTAGACTGCCGGAACACCCGAAGAAAGGCGACGTTTCCATGAAGGGCATCATTCTCGCCGGCGGCCTCGGTTCCAGGCTCAGGCCCCTGACGCTGGTCACCAACAAGCACCTGCTCCCGGTCTTTGACCGGCCGATGATTTACTACCCGATCCAGTGCCTGCTCAACGCCGGTCTCGATGAGATCATGATCGTCACGGGCGGCGAGCACGCGGGCGACTTTCTGAAGCTTCTCCGCAACGGGAAGGAGCTGGGGGTCAAGCACCTGGCGTACGGCTATCAGGAGGGCGAGGGCGGGATCGCCGATGCGCTGAAGCTCGCCGAGGACTTCGCCGACGGCGGCAAGGTCTGTGTGGTGCTGGGCGACAACATCATCGAGGGGAACATCCGCCAGGCGGCGGGTGAGTTCTTCACGCAGAAGGCTGGGGCGAAGCTGTTGCTCAAGGAGGTGCCCGATCCGCAGCGGTTCGGGGTCGCCGAGTCCGAGGGCGGGAAGATCGTGTCGATCGAGGAGAAGCCGGCGGACCCCAAGAGCAATCTGGCGGTGACGGGGATCTATTTCTACGACAACGATGTGTTCGATATCTGCCGGACGCTGGTGCCCTCGAAGCGGGGCGAGCTCGAGATTACAGACGTGAATAATGAATATATCCGCCGGGGCAATCTGACGAGCCAGGTGCTCGAGGGCTGGTGGACGGACGCGGGCACGATCGAGAGCCTGTACCGGGCGACGAAGCTCGTCGCCGAGGGCGGGGCGAATCATCTGCAGATGCCCGCAGCGGTGGGGGGCTAAGGCGTGCGCGTGGTTGGCATTCCGGTTTGGGACGATACGGTCGAGACGGGCTACCGCCGGGCGCTGGCCGAGCACGAGCCGGTGTTCGTGCCGGCGAAGCACTTTGCGGATGATCGGGGCTGGTCGCTGATGAACCAGCTCCAGGGCGTCCTCAGCCCCAAGGGTCAGGTGAACTTCAGCACGCAGTACCCGGGCGTGATCAAGGCGTGGCACCGGCACAAACGGCAGACGGATTTCTGGATGGTTCTGCGCGGGCATCTCAAGGTCGGCGTGCACCGCCAGACGGACGGGGTGAGCTGGGCGTGCGTGACGGGCGAGAAGCGCCCGGGGACGGTCATCATCCCGCCCACGCTCTGGCACGGTGCGGCGACGGTGGGGCCGGAGTCTGCGGGATTGCTCTACTTCGTGACCGAGGCTTATGACCCGCAGAATCCCGACGAGGAGCGGATGGCCCACGACGGGTTTGCGGGCTTCCCGTGGGAGGTTCAGCACGGATGAGGCCGCCTTCGGTGTTGGTGGAACGTGGCGTGGTGATCCTCGGTGCGAAGGGGATGCTTGGGCGCGCGCTGAGCGGGCTGCTCGATCAGCGGGGCCTGAGCTTTCCCGAGGTGGATCGCCAGGAACTCGACGTTGCCGACGCGGGGGCTGTGGCGCGATCGAAGCTCCCGATGGACGCGGTGTGGTTCAATTGCGCGGCTTGGACGAACGTCGATGGCGCCGAGGAGCACGAGGCCCAGGCCTTGGCGGTTAACGGCGGGCCCGGGCTTGCGGCGCTCTGCGAACGCATCCGGGACGCGGGCGGGCGGCTGGTCCATGTCTCGACGGACTATGTGTTCGACGGCCGAGCGGAGAAACCATACCGGATCGACGAACCCCGTCGTCCGCTCGGCGCGTACGGCAGGACCAAGGCCGCGGGAGAGGAGATCATCGAGCGTTCGGGCGCAGAGCACGTGATCGTGCGGACGAGCTGGCTCTATGCGCCGTGGGCGAGCAACTTTGTCCGGACGATGGCGAAGCTCACGCGTGACAAGGATTCGCTCAAGGTTGTGAATGACCAGCGGGGCCGGCCGACGTCGGCGGAGCACCTGGCTCGGATGCTGCTCGCGCTGGCGGATGCGGACGCGACGGGCCTGTTCCACGTGACCGACGGCGGCGATTGCACGTGGTACGAGTTCGCCTGCGCGATCCGCGACGGGCTCGGGCACGCCTGCGCGATCGAGCCCTG
>JBGSIX010000112.1:0-1583 GCA_041742315.1 Phycisphaerales bacterium
GCGCTGCTCCGCGCGGGGCACCCGGTGCGGGTCTACGCCCAGACCTTTGCGCTCGACACGGTGAGCAACATCGCCGGGGCGCTCTGGCTCCCGACGGGCATCGACTTCCCGGAGCCCGGCCCGGCTCGGGACCGCTTCAACGCGCTGCTCCGCCGATCGCACGAGCTGTTCAAGGCGATGGACGCCGAGCGGTGGGGTGTCAACGAGTACGACGTGTACGAGCCGATCGACACCGAGAACCACCCGGAGTTCTTCGAGTCCGGCGCGATCACGCCGCCCAGGCCCATGGTGGCGAGCGACCCGGCTGTGCCCGGGCTCGGCGATGGCCGCGTGTTCCGCACGCTCTTTATCGATACGCCCACGTTCCTGACCGAGCTCGTCAGCGAGATCGATCGCCTCGGAGGCCAGCGCGTCACGAAGGGTTTTGGTTCGCTTGGCGAGGTCGCCTCGCTCGACGAGCGGGTGCTCGTCAATTGCCTAGCGATGGGCAGCAAATCGCTCTTCGGCGACGAGGCGATGTACCCCGCGCGGGGCCTGCTCGTGCACATGAAGCCGCAGAAGCTCGGCTACATCTACCACGACGGCTACCGCTACATGTTCCCGCGCGAGGGCGCCCTGGTGCTCGGCGGGTGTTTCGAGCCGGGGATCACCGAAGAACCCGCGGACGAGGCGCCCTTCCGCCGGATCCTCGAGCGCCACCGCGCACGATTCGCGTGAGCGAGGTTCTGTTTTGATGGATCTGAAATCCGGGTGCAACGGCTTGTCCGTCCTCGGCAAGCCGTGGCACCCTCAATGGAGATGATCTGTCAAACAGGGCCTAGAGCGAGGCCCGCCAGCCCGAGAGCGTGAACAGCGCCGAGCCGATCGGCTTTTTGGGCGCACAGAACCCGAGGTCCACACGCCTCGCCAGATCGCGCACGCGCTTGGGTTTGAGCGTATGATGCTGCTTGACGCGGTCGGTCCACACGAACCCGCTCTCGGCGAGGCGTCCGAGCTGCGCCAGAGCCGTCATGAGGGGCAGCTCCCGGCGTGAGCCGATCACGAGCGCCGTATGCACGACATCGAACGCCTCGGGCAGGGTCACGCTCTGAAGCTGGTCGAGCGTCGAGACCAGAACCTCGGCTTCCGGGTCGGCGTCGCGGATGAGTTCGCCGGCGACCTCGGACTCGGCGAGCCTCGTCACGCGGACCGCGTGCCCGTTCCGGGCGAGTGCCGGCGAGATCGAGAGCGCGATCGGCGAGAGATCCAGAATCCGCAGCGTCTGCCCGCGATGCCGATCGGGCCCGGCGGACAGGAACCTGCCGAGCCTCTCGGCGACGACCTGCCTCTCGGTTTCGCTCACGCTTCGGCTCGCTCCGGACGCACCGGTGGCCGAGGATTCCTCGGCTTGGATGAGTCGGAGCGTGGGCTGCATCGCACCCCTAGAATAGACGATGAATCGCACGACATCCGATCGCCGCGAACCAGTCGAGGTGGCAGCCGTGGGCTCTGAATCAACGCCAAAGAACACGACGGGCGAGCCCTTGGCCAAGCGCGTCACGCTCCGCACCCTCCGCAAGTGGGCCGAGGCGGGCGAGCCCTTC
>JBGSIX010000113.1:0-6781 GCA_041742315.1 Phycisphaerales bacterium
ACGCCCGAGTCGACCACGACAAACACGCGCCGGGCGCGCGGGGCCTGTGCCTTGAGCACGTCCCCGAGCTGGGCGAGCACGCCTGCTCCGATGCTGACGTCGTAGCTCGCCGACGCGGTGGTGACGGGAACGCTTGCGGTCATGGCGCGCCTACTCCTCGCGGGCCCAGCGGACCTTCTGGGCGTCGCCCCAGAGGAGCTCCAGGTCGTAGTAATCGCGCGCATCGGGCTCGAAGATGTGGACCACGACGTCGCCGAAATCGGAAACAATCCAGGTGCGCCGCTCGTCGGCGGCCTGACGGATCAGGGCGTGACCGGTCTTTGGCGCGAGTTCCTTGACATCGTCGGCGGCGCTCTGCATCTGCCGATCCGAGGTGCCCGTGGCGATCACGAGCAAATCCGCGACCGGGCTCTTGCCCCGCAGGTCGAGCACGACCACGTCCGTGCACTGGGTGTCCTTGAGCGAGCGGGCCGCCTCGACCGCGAAGGTGCGGGCCTGCTCACGCTGCTTGGATTTCTGGGTGATGGTGTTGGGGTCGTTGGTTTGTTTCATGTCTGGTCAAGCCTAGTTCGGCCTCTGGGCGAGGGCGAGGGTGATGCCCGCGCGTTCGAGGAGCTGGACCTTGGATCCGGGCTCCAGGCACTCAGAGAGCCGATCCGCGAGGACCGAGGCGAGCGCCGAGCCCGAGGCGGTGCTCACCGTGAGCGAGCCGCCCGGGGCGACCAGTCGGCCAAGGGGCGAGAGATCGATCTGGTCCTGGCTCGGGTCGAAGGCGCGCGGGGCGAGGACGAACTCGAAGGACTCGTTGGGCTCGGCGGCCAGGAGCGACCCGTCGCCGTGCTCGTGGGAGACGGATTCGCCCGGGTAGCGCCTGTTGGCGAACTCAACGCTGTGCTCGTCGGTCTCGAGCGCGACGACCGCGCCAGAGGGCCCGACCTCGCTTGCGAGCCAGTGGGCGGTGTCGCCCGTGCCCGCGCTCACGACGAGCGCCCGGCTCCCGGGCCTGATGCGTCCGCCGAGCATGTCCTGCTCGAAGGCGAAACGCGAGCCGGTGAGATCGGCAAAGACGCGTTGGGGCTCGACGCGGATGCGCATCGTCTCGCCCGAGGGGAAGAACACGTCGTAGTCCTTGTACCCCGGGCCCCGCTTGGAGAGCGAGCGCGTGAGCGAGTGGTGCCCGACGGGCCGGTAGCGCACGCCGTCATCGGTGGTGACGGCTCCGGTGCCCACGATCCGGCGCACAAACCGGCGCATCCCGATCGAGGCCCGGTTCCACTGGCTCGTGGTGGTCGATTGCTGGGTGGGCCAGATGCGGCGTTCGGAGTCGTGCTGGTGGGCGTGCTCACTCATCGGTACGCGGTCGCCGCGAAAAGCGAGGGCTGAACGGGCTCGGGCTCGGGGAGGGCCTGGGCGCAAGCGGGTGCGACGGTGACCCAGGGCGTCCGCTCGAACTGGCCCGAGACGACGACCTCGCACTCGGTGCCGGCGTGCTCGGTCAGCGCGATCTGGGGCCGGTTGCACTGGCGCGAGAGATGCAGGAGCACGACGTGCGACGCGGGCGCGATGTCGCGGACGGCGATCGCGGATTCCTGGTTGGACAGGTGGCCCGCGCCGCCCATGATGCGATTCTTGAGGAACACGGGGCGGCTCGAGGCGAGCTGCATCTGTGGGCAGTAGTTGCTCTCGATGGCGAGCGTGCCCACGCCGTGGAGCGCGCGGATGAGCTCGGGCGCCGGACGCCCCAGGTCGGTGGCGTACCCGAGCGAGCCGAGCTCATTCTCGATGCGGAAGGCGGTGACGCCCTGCGAGTCGTGGGCGAGCCGCGCGAAGTTGATCGTCAGCGAGTCCCAGAGCGTGAAGGGCTCGTTGAAAAAGCAGAAGTGTCTGGGGCGAACGCCGGTGTTGTGCGCCGAGGGTCCGTGGCTCGCGTGCGCGTGGATGCGGATGCGGTCGAGCCTGGCGGCCTGCCAGCCCAGGTGGAAGTGATCGCGGTCGAAGTGGGTCACGAGGATGTGGTCGAGCTGATCGAAGCGGATGCCGAGCTCGGCGAGCATCGTGCGTGTTTTGCGTGGCGAGAGCCCGGCGTCGATGAGGCAGGCGCGCGTGGTCAGGCCGTCGCCGTAGGTGAGCACGGCGCAGTTGCCCGACGAGCCGGAGGCGAGGACGCAGAGCTGGAAGGGCTTTGCGGGCTCAGGCATGTCGCGGTTCCGGCGCGGATAGTGGGCGAAGGGGCATGGGTGCATGGTAGGGGATCGGACGGGGATTTGGAACTACCATCCCTCGTGCCGGAGCTGCTGACGATCGAAGACCTTGGGCGGATGTCATACGCGGACGCGTACGCCATCCAGAACGCCCGTCACGCGGCGGTGCTGGCGGGCCGGGGCGAGGGCGATGGGGCGATCGGGACGGTGCTCTTCGTCGAGCACGACCCGGTGATCACCGTGACGCGCAGGCCCGGCGTGAGCGAGCACATCATCGCCACGCCCGAACTCCTGGCCAGGCACGGCGTGTCGCGCGAGGAGACCGACCGCGGAGGCGACGTCACCTACCACGGCCCGGGGCAGCTTGTGGTGTACCCGATCGTCGATCTGAACCGGATGAACTGCCGGATCATCGAGTACCTGCGCGCACTCGAGGAGATCATGATCGGCGTGCTCGCGGATCTGGGGATTCAGGGTGAGCGCGATGAGGGCGCGACGGGCGTCTGGACGCGTGACGGCGATGAGCTTGCCAAGGTCGCGGCGATCGGCGTGCGTGTGCGCCGGTGGGTGACGCTCCACGGGCTGGCGCTCAATGTCGATCCGGACCTGGCTCACTTCGGGCTGATCGTGCCGTGCGGGTTGCACGGCCGGCCCGTGACGAGTCTCGGCAGGCTCATGGGCGATCGATGCCCGAGCCTTGCGCGCGTCAAGGCGATCATGGCGCGGCGGATGACCGAGCGGTTCACGGCGATGGCGGGCGAGGCGTCGGCGCGGCGCGCGGGGGCGTAGTCGATCTCGTCCGGGTGCCACGGCTTGTCTTGCAAGCCGTGCGAGACAGGCGTGAAACACGGGTTGCCCTTCGGGACAACCCGTGGCACCCGATGGTCAGTCGATTCCGAGCGAGCCGGGCGGGAGCCAGAGGTAGTAGAACCCCGGGTCGCTCACGCCGGACTGGCGGATGCGGTCCTGCCAGCCGAGGATCGCGCCCACGGGGCTCTGTTCGCGGGGTTCGTGCGATGGCGCGGCGACCGAGGCGTAGGGCGTGAGCGGCGCGGGCCCGCCGCGGTGGTACTTGACGAGCACGGCGGAATCGAGGTTGGCCAATTGCTTGGCCTCGGCGAAGGCCTCTTTGATGCCGCCGAGCGTATCGACGAGTCCGAGCTCAAGGGCGCGGCGGCCGGTGTAGACGGAGCCGTCGAGAACGCTGTCCGGATTCTGAATATTGGGTCTGGCGGCGAGCACGCGGGCGCGGAAGTCGGCGTAGAACTCGTCGACGATGCCCTGGAGGATGGCGTAGTGGGCCTCGTTCATGGGCTGGAGCGGGTTGGCGATGTCCTTGTTGGGGCCGCTGATCACGGAGCGGGACTTGATCCCGATGCGTGCGAGCCCGTCGGAGAAGTTCATGGTGGGGACGATGACGCCCACGGAGCCCGTGATGGTGGATGGCTGGGCGACGATGCGGTCGGCTGCGATGGCGGTGTAGTACCCGCCGCTGGCGGCGACCTCGGCCATCGACGCGACGACGGGCTTGCCCGAGCGCGACTTGAAGCCCTCGATCATGTCGGCGAGCGTCTCGCTGGCGGCGACGGAGCCCCCGGGCGAGTTGATGCGGAGGATGACGGCACGCACGCTCGGGTCGTGCTCGGCGCGTTCGAGCATGAGGGCCATGTCGTCGAGCAGGGCGGCCGACCCGAAGACGGAGGTTTCGGCGGAGGTGATGACGCCCGTCAGGTCGATCTGTGCGACTTTGGGCCCGCCGAGCTGGTCGCGGTAGACGACGTGCTGCTCGACTTGGCCCCTGTCTGGGCTGAGCTGGATGGTGATGGATTTGGGCATGCAGCCAAGGGCGGAAGTCAGCGCGAGTGCGACGAAGAGGGCGATGGATCTCATGCCCGAAGGATAGCGAGCGGGCCGGTCGCGTAGGCTGGGGGCATGAGCGAGGATGAACGTGTTCATATCCCGGTGCTGCCGGCGCAGGTGGTGGAACTGCTTGAGCCGCGGGCGGGCGAGGTGTACGCCGACGCGACGGCTGGGCTGGGCGGGCACGCGGCGCTGATCGCGGATCGGCTCGGGCCGAGCGGGACGGTCGTGCTCAACGATCTGGATGCGGGGAATCTGGAGCGGGCCGAGGCGAGACTGAGAGGGATTGGAGATGGGCGGCGGGACGCCGCGCCCACCGGAAAGTTTGAGGGGCGGATCGTTGCGATCCACGGGAGCTTTGCGGACTTGCCCCGCGCCCTGGAAGACCGTGGTATCGCGGCGGACATGGTGCTCGCGGATCTGGGGTTTGCCTCGAATCAGGTTGACGATCCTGAGCGGGGGCTCACGTTCCGCGAGGATGGGCCGCTGGACATGCGGCTCGATCGATCGCGGGGCATGACGGCGGCGGAACTGGTCAACGAGATGGACGAGCGTGAGCTTGCGGACCTGATCTATCAGTTCGGCGAGGAGCGCGCCTCGCGCCGGATCGCGGGGGCGATCGTTCGGCGGCGGAAGGAGCATCGCTTCGAGGGCACGGCGGATCTGGCGGCGGTGGTCAGGAAGGCTGCGGGCCCGCCGCCCAAGGGTCGTCGGCGGATCGACCAGGCGACGCGGACGTTCCAGGCGCTTCGAATCGCGGTGAACGGTGAGCTCGAAGCGCTCGATGCGTTTTTGTTGTACGTCGAGCGGGCCGCCAAGCAGCCGGCGGCGCAGGACGCATCGCGGGCGTGCTGGCTCGCGCCGGGGGCGCGTGTGGGGGTGATCGGGTTCCACTCGCTCGAGGATCGGCCGGTGAAGCGGGCGTTCGTGGCGCTTTCGAGCGAGGGTCTCGCCCAGCGGATCACGCGGAAGCCCGCGGTCGCCGACGAGGCGGAGCAGGAGAGCAATCCGCGGTCGCGTTCGGCTAAATTCAGGGTGGTCAAAGTGTTGAGGGAAACCGGGGACGAAAGCCGATGAACCCGTACCCGGCGGAGCGTCCGGGGCCTGGGATCCATTGACTATGCGGGGCGGCGACACGGAAGTCGTTGCTCTTGGGTACCTTGCGTGCCCCACAGAAGAGCAGGGAAGCGCCGTGACACGCGAACAGAAACTCGCCCTCATCATCGGGTTCAGCCTGATTCTTGCGGTTGGCGTGCTGATCAGCGATCACCTTTCGCGTGCGCGAACGGACACGATCATCGCCGACACGGACATCGATCAGCCCATGGTGGTGCACCGCCTGGCGGATGTGCCCCCCGGGATCGGCGAGACGGGCCTGCCGCTGGCGGGCCGCGACGCGGTGGCGATGGACCCGGGCACACCGGTTTCGCTCCCGGGGATGAACGCCCAGCCCCGCGAGAGCATCAACGTGGCCGCGCTCCTGCCCAAGGTTTCCGATCCGGCCCTGAGCGACGGGCGATCGATGCTCGATGACTCCTCGGAGTCGTCGCCGGTCGAGGTGCGGATGACGGCGCAGGCGAACACGTCGCCCCTTCCGATGTTCGAGCCGGTCGAGGGCTACGGCCGCCCTGCGGCGAACGGTTCGCTCACACCGACCGCGGAGCAGCTGGCGCGGAAGCTCCAGGACGACCGCTCGCAAGTGTCGACACTCCAGCCCGTGTCCCAGCCAGTGAAGCAGATCACGCACGTGGTCGCCGAGGGCGAGACGCTCTATGGCATCGCGTCGAAGTATTACGGCAACGGCGATCTCTGGCCCGAACTGCTCAAGGCGAACAAGTCCGCGGCGGACGAAGAAGGCCGGGTTTTCGAGGGCGCGAAGCTCGTCATCCCGCAGCGCGGGGGGGCGGCGATCGCCCAGACATCGGCCCAGGTGCCGGTGCAGAAGCCCGCTCTGACGCCGAGCGCGCCGGTGACCCAGGCGCCCGTGACCAAGCCCGACACGCAGACCGCCAGCGGTGCGTACGGGTCCTACACGATCAAGAAGGGCGACACGCTCAGCGAGATCTCGCAGGAGCTGATGGGCACGATGCGCCGGATGAACGAGCTGATCGAACTCAACAAGGACCAGATCCAGGACGCCGATGACATCCGTGTCGGGATGAAGCTGCGCTATCCGCGCGGGCAGCGGGCATGATGACGGACGGGCACACGCAGGGCCGGGCATCGGGCGTGAGCCTGACGTGCCGCCTCGCGGTGCTCATCGTCGGGCTGGGCGTGATCGCGCTCTCGCTCCTGTCGTACAGGCAACTCAGGCTTCAAGCCTTTCATGAACAATCCGCGGCGAGGCTCCGCCAGACGCATCAGGACAAGGACCTGTGGCGGCTGCGTTCGGAGATCTCGATGCTGATCACGCCCGAGCAGATCGGGGTGATCGACGTGCCCACGGAGGCGCCGGGCGATGAGTGACCGCGTTTCGTTTGTGGGCAAGTTGCTGACGGCGCTGTGCGTGCTGGTCTTTCTGGGCGTGATCGGGCGCGTGGCGCAGTTGCAGATCGAGCCGGACGAGCGGCTGACCGGGAACGTGGGCCTGCGCCAGAGCGTGCGGTTCGAGGAGCCGGTGCGGGGCGAGATCTTTGATCGACGCGGGCGCGTGATCGCTTCGACGCGGTTCGCCAAGCGCGTGTTCGTGGACCCGACGCGGTTCGTCGACGAGGCGGGCG
>JBGSIX010000114.1:0-16271 GCA_041742315.1 Phycisphaerales bacterium
GCGGACATGGCTTTCGTGCAATTCCACCCGACGGTGCTCTATCTGCCGGGTGCGCCCAGGAGCCTGATCTCCGAAGCCGTGCGCGGCGAGGGGGCGCACCTCGTCGACGAGACCGGCACGCGGTTCATGCAGGGCGAGCACGAGCTGGCGGAACTCGCCCCGCGCGACGTCGTGAGCCGGGCGATCGTGAGCCGAATCGCCCGCACGGGCGGCACCAAGGTCTACCTCGACGCCCGGCACATCACCAACTTCGCAGGTCGTTTCCCGGGGATCACCGAGGAGCTCAAACGCTACGGCATCGACCCGCAGACCGAACTCGTCCCGGTGCACCCCGCGGCGCACTACACGATCGGTGGCGTGCGCACGGACGCCGTGGGGCGCACGGGCGTGCCCGGGCTCTTTGCGGTGGGGGAGGTCTCATGCTCGGGTTTGCATGGCGCGAACCGGCTGGCGAGCAACTCGCTGCTCGAGGGGCTCGTCATCGGACGCGAAGCGGGCAGCCTCGCCGGGTTCGCCTCGGCGGAGCTCGGGCTCCAGACGCCCATCTCGATCGTCAGCGACATCCGCCCGAGCGAGCACGGCGTCCTCGACATCGAGGACGTGCGTTCGAGCCTGCGCTCGGCGATGTGGCGCAACGTCGGGATCGAGCGCACAGGGGCGATGCTCGCCGACGCGGTCGACATGCTCGAGTTCTGGGCCCGGTACACGCTCGACAAGATCTTCGACGAGCCCGAGGGCTGGGAAGTCCAGAACATGCTCACTGTGGGGCACCTCGTGGCGCAGTCGGCGCTCTGGCGCGCCGAGTCGCGGGGCTGCCACACGCGGACGGACACGTCCGGAGCCGACGAGGCCTTCGCGGTCCACGACTGCTGGCGTCGCGGGGAGGGCGAGCCCAAGCTTGAGCCCGTCGCGGTGCCGGGCGGGGTGACCGGGTGAGGGCCCGGGCGAGACCTGTCGCAACCGCCCTGCTCGCGGCGATGGTCGGGTGCGCCCCGGTCGAAGAGGAAAGACCCGTCAATCCGTTTTTCGCGGGCATGGAGGGCGTGAGCGGCCCGGGCGCGGTCAAGGACCGCAAATCCCGGATCTCGGACCCGAGGTACCTGCCCCCCGAGGCGCAGCGCGAGGTGGACGAGGAGGGGAATGTCACGCTCCGCGCCAAGGGGCCGCGCCATCTGATGCGTCATATCTACGAAACGCTCCGCAACAACGAGCGGGAGCTCTTCACCGAGCAGATCCTGAGCGAGGCGACAAAGCAAGAGTTCGCCCAGCACGGCAGGGACCCGGGCGAAGCCTTCGACATGCTCACCGAAGATTTCGAGGCGATCAACCAGCTCTTCGCCCGGATGCCCATGGCCGAGAACGCGCCCAACGCCCGGTACGAGACCATCGGCACGGACATCCACCGCCTGCGTTTGATCAAGGGCGTGGGTCGCGACCTCAAATGGCAGGGCTTCGACATGATCACCGAAGAGGGCTACGAGAAGCTTCTCTGGTTCTATGAAGAGCGCTGATCCGGCGGGGCCTTCGCCTCGAAATCGCCTGTATACAAGCTAGCATTGCCAGCCGACGGGGGACCCCGATCGGCTCCCCGGAGGCAAGTGGATGACCATGGTCGATTCGTCTGTTGGCAAAGTCGCGTCTTCGTCGGTTCTGGATGCCTCGGATCTCTTCGTCGGGCGGCACATCGGACCCAGCGACGAAGAGATCGCGCAGATGCTCGCCAAGGTCGGGTGCGCCTCGCTGGGCGACCTCATTGATCAGGTGGTGCCAAGGTCCATCCGCATGCAGGGCGAACTGAAGCTGGGCGAGCCCCGGGGCGAGCACGAGCTGATCGCCGAGCTCAAGCGGATGTCGAAGAAGAACGTCGTGGCGCGTTCGTACATCGGGATGGGCTACCACGGCACGATCACGCCGCCCGTGATTCTGCGGAACATCCTGGAGAACCCGGGCTGGTACACGCAGTACACGCCCTACCAGGCCGAGATCGCGCAGGGCCGGCTCCAGGCGCTGCTCAACTTCCAGACGATGATCGCGGACCTGACGGGGATGGAGATCTCCGGCGCCTCGCTCCTGGACGAGGGCACCGCGGCTGCCGAGGCGATGTCGATGTGCGTCGCGATAGGCAAAGACAAGAAGCGGACGTTCGTCGTCGATGACCGCTGCCACCCGCAGACGATCGAGGTCGTCCGCACCCGCGCCGGCTCGATGGGCATCGCGGTCCGCGTCGAGCCGGTGGACAAGGCCGAGATCGATGACGACGTTGCGGGCGTGCTGGTCTCGGTGCCCAACACCGACGGCCGCGTGCGCTGCTACAAGGCGCTTACCGAGCGCGTGCACGCGGCGGGTGCGATGGTGGTCTGCGACGCGGACGTGCTGAGCCTGGCGCTGATTGCTCCTCCCGGTGAGTGGGGGGCGGACATCGTCGTGGGCAGCGCCCAGCGTTTCGGCGTGCCCATGGGATTTGGTGGGCCGCACGCGGCGTTCCTGGCGACCAAGACGGAGCACATCCGCAAGATGCCGGGTCGGATCGTGGGCGTCTCGCGCGATGCCCAGGGCAACCAGGCGCTGCGCCTGACCATCCAGACGCGCGAGCAGCACATCAAGCGCGACCGCGCGACGAGCAACATCTGCACCGCCCAGGCGCTGCTGGCGATCATCGCCTCGATGTTCGGCGTCTACCACGGGCCCGAGGGTGTGAAGCGGATCGCCGGGCGTGTCCGCTCGATGACCGTCGCGCTCGCCGAGGGGCTCATCGGGCTCGGCTGCGACGTCGGGCAGGGCGATCCGGAGCTCTGCTTCTTCGACACGCTCCGCGTCAAGCCCGCGGGCCCCACGGCAGATGTCCTCGCCAGCGCCAAGAAGCTCGGCATCAACCTCCGCGACTTGAGCGACGGGACGCTGGGCGTCTCGCTCGACGAGACCGTCACCCGGAGCGACGTCGTCGACATCCTCCGCGCCTTCGGCGGCAGCGACTCGGTCGATGTCGATGCGCTGCTCGCCCGCTCGGGCATGAGGGCCCTGCCCGAGGCCCTGGAGCGCACGAGCGCGTTCATGACGCACGCCGTGTTCAACACGCACCACTCCGAGACCGAGCTCCTGCGCTACATGAAGGAGCTTGAGAACCGCGACCTCTCGCTGGCGCACTCGATGATCCCGCTGGGCTCCTGCACGATGAAGCTCAACGGCACGAGCGAGATGCTCCCCGTCACCTGGCCCGAGTTCGGCGCGCTGCACCCCTTCGCCCCGGCGGACCAGACAGCGGGCTACGCGGAGATGTTCAGGCTCCTGGAGACCTGGCTCGCAGAGATCACGGGCTTTGCGGGCACGAGCCTCCAGCCCAACGCGGGGGCCCAGGGCGAGTACGCGGGCCTGATGGTCATCCGCGCGTACCACGCCTCTCGCGGTGACTCCAAGCGTGACGTTTGTTTGATCCCGACCAGCGCCCACGGCACCAACCCCGCCTCCGCGGTCATCGCGGGCCTGAAGGTCGTGCCCGTGCGGAGCACCGAGCGGGGCGACATCGACCTCGACCACCTGCGTCAGCAGGCAGAGGCACACAAGGACACGCTGGGCGCCCTCATGGTCACCTATCCCTCCACCCACGGCGTGTTCGAGGAGGGCATCCGTGAGGTCTGCAAGATCGTGCACGACCGCGGCGGGCAGGTGTACATGGACGGCGCGAACATGAACGCCCAGGTCGGGCTCTGCCGACCGGGCGACATCGGCGCCGACGTCTGCCACCTCAACCTCCACAAGACTTTCTGCATCCCCCACGGCGGCGGGGGCCCGGGCATGGGGCCCATCGCCTGCGCCAAGCATCTGCTCCCCTTCCTGCCCGGGAATCCTGTGCGCAACCCCGCGTCCGCGGGCGAGCACGCGATCGGCCCGATCTCGGCGGCCCCCTACGGCTCGGCGAGCATCCTCCCGATCAGCTGGGTCTACATCGCGCTCATGGGCGCCTCGGGCCTCAAGAAGGCCACGCAGGTCGCGATCCTGAGCGCCAACTACATGGTCGCCAGGCTCAAGGGGCACTACGACATCGTCTACACGGGCGAGAGCGGGCGCGTCGCGCACGAGTTCATCCTCGACTGCCGGGGCTTCGAGAAGAGCGCGGGCATCAAGGTCGACGACATCGCCAAGCGGCTGACCGACTACGGCTTCCACGCCCCGACGATGAGCTGGCCCGTGGCGGGCACGCTCATGGTCGAGCCGACCGAGTCCGAATCACTCGCCGAGCTCGACCGGTTCTGCGAGGCGATGATCGCGATCCGGGCCGAGATCGCCGAGATCGAGCGTGGCGAGGCGGACCAGGAGACGAACCTGCTGACCGGTGCGCCGCACACGCTGGCGGTGCTGACGTCGGACACGTGGGAGAAGCCGTATAGCCGCGAACGGGCCGCGTGGCCCATGCCCTGGCTGCGTGAGCGCAAATTCTGGCCCGCGGTGGGGCGGATCGACAACCCCTTCGGCGACCGGAACATCATGTGCTCGTGCCCGAGTGTCTCGGAAGTTGCGGGCGTCTGAATCTGAATAGAGCCGCGGGCGTGAGCACGCGGACATGGTTGTGTTCAAAGAGAAACCGCGTGCTCACGCCCGCGGCTCTTTTTTCAATCAGTTGAAGTGCTCGGCATCAGCCGCCGCCGCCACCGCCACCGCCGTTGTTCCCGCCACCGCCCACGACGGCGGGGACGGGGTAGGACTCGAACCCGTCGACGGTGCCAATGCCGGTGTCGAGATTGAAGCTGACGTACCGGCGGGTGCCGGTCCCGGCGACCTGCGTGGCCTGGCTGGGCCACCAGGGGTAGCCGTCGATCTGGCGGTGGATGTAGTCGGGGGCCTTGATGACGAGCGAGTTCTGGAAGACCTGGACGGTGCCGCCGTCGCCGCCGTTGTCGGCCCATTGCTCGGGCTCGACGATGGCCTGGATCAGACCGATGATGTCGTCCCTGCGTTGCTGGAGATCGCGTTCCTCGTCGTCTTCATTCTGCGCGCCGTCGAAGGGGGACTGCCCGCCGCCGCCCCCGCCGGTGTTCTGGAGCACGTTCTGCAGATCGATGTCCGGGGCGTCCTGGTAGTCGGGGAGTTCGAGGAGCAGATCGGCGATGTCATAGATGACCACGCGTTGGCGCCGGTTGAGCAGGCTCTTTGGGCCGCACTCGATCGCGCCCCAGGGCGTCATCTGCCAGGTGTTCTGTTCGAACGAATCGCGGGCGGCTTGTTCGAGCACGAGCTCGAGCAGGCGCAGCGCGGTCATCTCCTTGGCGTTGATCTTGATGAGCACGTCCTTGTCGAGGCCGTCGGGCTTGCGGTCGTCGGCGTAGTGGATATCGAGCTCGGCGCCGGTGAAGTCGCGGATGAAGTTCATCACGTCTTCGAGGCGCTGGTCTTCGAAGTTGACGGTGATCGGGCGGAGCATGAGCGCCAGATTCTGACGCATGGCTTTGGTGTCGCCCCGGTCCGTCTGCGCCTGGGCGGTGCCCACCCCGGGGACGACCGTGCCGGGGATCAACCCGCCAAAGGCCAGAACCGAGCACCCAACGATCAGGGACTGTGTGAGACGCGCCATCGTGTGGCCTCCTGTGCCATCTCCCCGCGGCGGGCCGAGACACGGCTTCCGAGGATCGACACCCTGCTAGACGCCCAAGAGCCCCAATGGTTCCCAAGACGCCCTTCCCCGGGTGAAAGCCGGGGTTCTCTGGTAGTCTATCGGGTCGATGAGACTGGTGATCGCGCGACATGGGAAAGCCGAGGCGGATTCCCCCACGGGGAAGGACGCCGACCGCAGGCTCACCCCCCGGGGCGAGCGGCAGGCCGAGTGGCTCGGCCGGGAGCTTCTGCTGGCGGGCTATTCGGACGCGATCGTGCTCACCAGCCAAGCCGAACGTGCCAGGAGGACCGCCGAGCTCATCTGCGAAGTGCTCGGGATCGAGCCCGTTCTGACGCCCGGACTGATGCTCGGCCGCACCGCGGGCGAGGCGCTGCACGTCCTTGAAACCCATCTGGATCGGCCCAAAGTCGTGCTGGTCGGGCACAACCCGACGGTCTCCGAGCTCGCTTCGATCCTGACGCGGGGGATGGGCTATTGCTCGGTTGGTCTCAGGACCGGCAGTGCCGCGATGATCGAGCTCAAGGGCGAGCCGATGCCGGGCGTTGCATCGCTTCAGGACGTGATCCGCTCGGACGATTGAATTGCGAAACCCTATGAGAAACGCCGCGGAGCTGAGCCCCGCGGCGTGTGGTGTTGTGCACAGTTTGCGGGAGTCAGCGGCGGCGACGGATCGCGGCGATGCCAGCGAGGCCGAAGAGAGCCGTCGATGCCGGCGTCGGCACCGAGAAGAACCCGCTCGTCCCGCCGGCGGAGTCGCCCGCGGTGAGCGAGAAGTTGAACTGGGCCTGCATGTTGTTGAGAGCCACACCGATCGGCGAGAAGACGCCCGGGCCCGCGGGAACGTCCTGCGAGCTGCTGGTCGAGCTGACGGGACCGACGACGAGCGGGCCGGTGACCACGTCGGCGAACGTGGTGCCGCCGTTGTAAGCCGCGTTGAAGAACGTGCCGCCCGCGCCGAGGCCAGCGAGCGTGGCGCCGTCACCGGTGTTGTCGGTGACGTTGACGCTCGCGGTCGCGCGGAGCGCCGCATTGGCGATCGCGCCGGTGTTGATGAAGCTGGCGGTCATGTTGAACGTCGTGTCGGCGTCGCCCGCGAACACGGTGAAACCGATGCTCGAAAGCGCATCGGAAACACCCGGCGTGTCCGTGTTGTCGGCGTTGTTCACCACCGAAAGCTGCGTGACGCGGCCGATGATGTTGTTGTTGTTCTGGTCGACGATGGTCAGTGGCGTGAACAGGATGAACACGATCCCGCCGTTGGGCTGAACGATCGCGCCGACGTCGCCGCTCGAGAAGCTTGCGCTCCCAGAGCCGAGCGCACTTGAGGCGCTGATCGTGATCAGCGGGTCGGTCACCTGAGCGCCCGCCGTCAGAGCCGATGCGGCAAGCGCAGCGGCAACAATGCTTGAAATCCGAGGCATGGAGTCTCTCCTCTCCCTGGCTCACCGGCAAAGACCCGGGGGAAACCCCCCGGAGTCCGTCTCTTCCACAAGTAGTATGGGACCCCGAGGCGAGGGTGTCAATGAGTTGTTTTCGGGAATGCCAATCACTTTCTGAAAAAAACACACACGGCCCCTGTCGGGACCGTGTGTTTGGGGTATGAATGGTTCAGACAGGTTCTCAGGCTGTCGTTGAGCGGCGGCGACGCAGGCCCGCCAAGGCGAGGGCGCCAAGGGCCATCGAAGCGGGGGCCGGGATGACCTCGAACTCGCTCGTGCCCGAGGCAAGGTCGCCGCTCGAAAGGGTGAAGCGCCACTCCGACTCGATGTCATTCAGGGTGGTCCCGATGTTCTGGTAGCCCACCGCGGGGAAGGTGTCGCTGGTGCCAGCGGAGCTGAACGCGCCAGCAACGATCGGGGCGCCGATCAGGTTCTGGAAGTTGGTGCCGCCGCCGTTGTAGTAGCTGCGGTACGCGCCCGGGCCCTGCGGGGTGAAGGTCGCGCCGTCGCCGTTGAGGTCGGTGACCGAGACGGCAGCCGTCGCCAGGCCGACCGAGTTGGCCAGCGGAGCGAAGCTGAGCACCGCCGAGTCCACCGTGAAAACGGTGTTCTGCTGGCCGGCGATCACGTTGAAGTTCAGTGCGACCGAGGGGTCGGCGAAAATCGTGACCGAAGCCGTGGAAAGCTCGAAGATTTCCGAGGCGCCGTCCATGACATGCACGGGCTCGGCGAGCTGCCAGAAGTAGTTGCCGTCGGCGTCAACATCGCCCGGGTTGAGCTCGACGCTCCACGGGTAGGTGTTGCCGTTCACCTCGGCGGTGATGTTGAAAATGATGGACGAAATATCGGCAGAAGCCGTCCCCGCCGTGGCGATCAAAGCGAACGCCGCGAGCGCAAGGCTCCCTTTCGGAGTGCGATCGAACATGTCATGTCTCCCTCATGCGGCGCGTGGGGTGTCTTAGGTCCCAGGGCCGCTGACTCTCCAGATCTCTTCCCCGGGCAGAAATGCCCGTCTCCATGTCCCCCCAGAGTGGCGGAGGTCCGGTTATATGTCAAGCCCAAATTGGTCTGTGATAGGGAAAATGACGGATTGAACAGTTGATGACTCTGTGATCCGATCAAAGGCCAACCCACCGAAAGAGGCCCATTTGGGCATACGAACGAGTTTGTGTGAAGCTTCCCGGTTTCTGTGGCGTTGAGCCGAACCAATATGTAGTCTGGTTCTGATAACGGCCCGGAAGAGCCGCTCGCAGGGGAGAGAGACATGCCCAGGAAACGTCGCCCGCACGTGGTCGCCACGTGCCTTGTGGCTGCATGTGGGTCATTGAATGCTCAGGTCCTCACCCACAGTGACCCCGACCAGCAGGATGTACAAAGAGGGTTCCTTCAGACCGCAGCGGTGGTCAAGGTGTCGTCGGATATTGCAATCGGCAGATCCGCTTTGTTCACGAGCAGTGCGGGCGATCACACCGATCTGAGGTTGCGTGAGCTCAATGAGTTTGTCTCGAGCGTTGGCGCGATCGGGGCTGAGCCCTTGCTGGCCGATCCGCCCCGGGACGCCGAACTCGCGGCGAGGCTCGGCCTGGATCGCATGTACCTCATCGAGTTCGACGGCGTTGTGTCTGATTCCGCAAAAATAAGCGCACAACTGAATGCAAGGTTCGGCCGGGCCGTGCAGCACGCCGAGCCGGTGCGTGTCGGTGCCGTGGCAAGGGACGAGAGCCATA
This sequence comes from Phycisphaerales bacterium, assembly GCA_041742315.1. Classification (GTDB taxonomy): domain Bacteria; phylum Planctomycetota; class Phycisphaerae; order Phycisphaerales; family UBA1924. The sequence goes on from JBGSIX010000114.1 coordinate 8,775, forward strand.
GCCCCAACGACCCCGGCTTCCCCTTTCAGTACAGCCTCCAGAATCTCGGCCAGATGGTGGGCGGCGTCCCCGGTCTTCCCGGCGCCGATGTGCGGGCGACCAAGGCGTGGGAGCTCTCTTCGGGCTCGGGACACATCACCATCGCGATCCTCGATTCGGGTGTGAGCTACGAGCACCCGGATCTGTACTACAAGATCATCGAAACGCGCAATGTCACCGGCGTGGGCGGGCCCAACGACGCCCACGACCCCTTCAACTCCCACGGCACGCACGTCGCAGGCATCGCCGCGGCGAGCTCGAACAACGGCGAGGGCATGACCGGGATGAGCTGGGGCTCGCCCATCATGGCGATCAAGGTCGCCAACCTTCTCGGGTTTACGAGCGACGTCTGGCTCGGCCAGGGTCTGATCTGGGCGGCGGACAACGAGGCGAGAGTGGCGGTGGTGAGCATCGGACTCGATTCGGGGAGCGACTTTCTGCACGCCGCGGTGCAGTACGCGACCGAGCGGGGCGTGGTGATCTGCGCCTCGACGGGCAACACGGGCCAGCCCGGCGTGAAGTACCCCGCGAGGTATCCGGAAACGATCGCCGTCGGCGCCACCGATAGCCAGGACGTTCTCGCGGAGTTCTCGACGACAGGGCCGGAGGTCAACGTCGTGGCGCCGGGCGTGGACATCCTTTCGACCTGGGACGATTTCTTCTCTTCGCCCACGTACGTCTACCAGTCGGGCACAAGCTCGGCCTGCCCGCTCGTGGCCGGGGTCGTGGCGCTGATGCTCTCTGAAAGACCCGAGCTCAACACGCAGGGCGTGCTGTCGCTCCTGAAGATCTCCTCGATCGACAAAGGCGCGCCGGGATTTGATTCCCAGTACGGCTTTGGACGCGTCGATGCTTATCGGGCGGTCGCCGCGGCCATGGGCATCCATGTCTGCCCGGCGGATGTCAACCTCAACGGCAGGGTCGAGAACTCGGACTTCTCGGCGTGGCTGAACGCGTTCAACGACGGGAATCCCTTGGCCGATCAGAACTTCGACGGCGAGATCGATCCGTCAGATTTCTCGGCCTTTCTCTCAAATTATCATCTCGGTTGCGACTGAACCCGGCTCCCCGGCTGGGTGAATCTCTGCCGATTCTGCCGACGACCACCCGTATGCAGCGGCGATCATCCGGCGAACGGGACTCAAATCAGGGTTTCTGCTGAAGCCTCTTGGGTAGAGCCCCGATCGGTACGTTGAGCTTGAACCGGGTGTGCCGTGGTTTCGAGCCCGAATCGATCGGTCTGCCTTGTCCCAGGGGGAATGCATGAACCCGCCGAACTATGAGAGCCCGCTCCGGAGCGAGTTTTCAGACGATCCCGACATGTCCGAATTGGTCACGGAATACGTGGGTTCCATGCCGCAGAGGCTCAACTCGATCCTGAGCGCCTACGAGCGTTGTCACCGGGAGCAGTTGATCCGGATCGTGCACCAGCTCAAAGGGTCCGGCGGGGGTTACGGCTTCCCTCAGCTGACCGCCGCGGCGGACAAACTCGAGCAGCGCCTCCTGAGCCTGAACGATCAAGAGATCAGCATGGCCGGTCCGGAGCTCGAGGGCCTGATTGCGGTCTGTAACCGAATGGCAGCCTAACGAATTTGAGAAGTGAATCGACCGATCTAGAAACCAGAAGGCCCCGAGAACTGCAGCGCATGTCGGAACTCAAAATCAATACCGAGGAAAGACGTCACTCCATCCTTGTCGTGGACGACTCGGAGGATGTGCATCGTCTGCTCCAAGCCAGGCTCCGACAGGAGAACATCGACCTGTACTCGGCGCTCGAGGGCAGCAAGGCGCTCGAGATCGCCGCGAGCGAATCGCCGAGCCTGATCCTGCTCGACCTCGACATGCCCGACATGGACGGCTTCGAGGTGCTCCGGCATCTCAAGGAAACCGCGGCCACCCGCGACATCCCCGTGATCGTCCTCTCGGGCCTGCACAGCCCGGCCGACAAGGTCGTGGCTTTCGACCTGGGCGCGGTGGATTACGTCACCAAGCCATTCGATCTCATGGAACTGCGTGTCCGCCTCCGCTCGGCGATCCGCATGTCCGACCTGATCGAGATGCTGGGCAAGCTCGCGCACATCGACGGCCTGACCGGTCTCTGGAACCGGGCACACTTCGACGAACGCTGGGCCGCGAACATCGCTGAGAATCACCGTTCCGATCGCCCGCTCTGCATCGCACTTTTCGACCTGGATCACTTCAAGTCGCTCAACGACACCTATGGCCACCCCGCGGGTGACGCGGCGCTGCAGGGCTTTGCCAAGCTCATCAAACGCGAGATCCGCGCCAGCGACATCCCGTGCCGCTACGGCGGGGAAGAGTTCGCGATTGTGATGCCCGGGACCACACCCCAAGACGGCGCGATTGTCTGCGAGCGCATCCGGCAGGAACTGGCGGCGATGAACTGGTCCGCGCACCCCGAACGCAAAGTGACGGTCTCCATCGGGATCGCCGGCGCCGACGGAGCCGTCGAGATCTCGGCCGAGCAGTGGCTCGCCGACACCGACAAGGCACTCTACCGTGCGAAAAAAGGCGGCCGGGACCGGGTCGTCACGACCAACCTGAGCAGCGGCCAGACCTCAGAATTCACCAAGGCCGCCTGAGTCAGAACTGGTACTGCAATCCCACGTAGAGCCCCAGCGCATCGCGCGCGGGGTTGGCTTCCTCGCCCGTGATCCGCGCGTTGGAGATGTGGTGCCAGCGCAGGCCCGTGATGAGCCTCGTCGGCGAATCCTCGAACATCCGCCAGGTGATCCCCGCGCCGAGCCTTGGCATCAGATTGAAGCTCGTTCCCTCGTCGGGCACGTTGTCGCCCGCGATCATCAGGCCCATGCCCGCTTCCGCGAACGCCGACCATCGCTCGGCCTGATAGAAGTGGTACCGCATCACGAGGCTCGTGCTCACGCCCACCGTGTCGTCTTCCTGGAAGAAGCCCCAGAACGCGCCCTCGACACCCACCTCGAAGTCATCGACGATGAAATACGTGTACTGAGCGAACACGCTCTGGTCGTAGTGCCCCATGAAATCGGGCGAGGCCATCGTGCCGAAGGAGAACGTCTGCGTATCGGCTTTGCCGAACGCGGTCGCCTTCGCACCAGAAGCATCATCGGGATCGACGGAATCGAGCGCGGGCACCGAGAGCACCGAGGGCTCGAAGAACGAGTTGCGTGCGCTCGGCTGCGCCCGGGCAACTCCGGCGAGCGGGGTCAGAACGCAGACAAGGGCGATGGGTGTGTGGCGCATGGGGCATACGGTATCATCCTCGCAAAGAGGGAGGAGCGTGGGGATGAATGAGAGCCGTGCCAACAAGATCGAAGAGGCTCAGCTCTTCGCCGAGAAGCGTTCGGACGACCACGACCAGGCGATCCGCGAACTGGGCGAGCGCGTGCTCAAGCTCGCCAAGCGTCTGGACCAGCTCGAAGAGAAGTTCGATCGGGTCATGACCGCAGCCGATCCCGGTTCCAGCGAGCCGGAAGTGCCCCCGCACTCGGGACGCCTCCCCGGTGGCCGCTGACCCGGGCGGTTGAGCCCACTTCGGTCAACCCCAGATCAGACCAGAAGCGACGCCCCGGTCATCTCGGCGGGCTGCTCGAGACCCATCATCTCCAGGGCCGTCGGGAAGATGTCCGCCAACCGGCCTCGCTCGGCGCGAGCCTTCGGGTCGTTCCAGTTGGCCGCGACCCGGTCGCCCCGGAGCGTGCGCCCCGTAAACGCCTCGCCCACGACGATCAGCGGCACATCGAACACCGTGTGCGCCGTTTGGGGCGAGCCCGTCTGGGGGTCGAACATCTGCTCGGCGTTGCCGTGGTCGGCCGTCACGATGAGCGAGCCGCCCCGGGCGAGCGTTCTCTCGACGATCGCCCCGACGCACGCATCCACCGTCTCGCACGCCTTGATCGCAGCCTCCAGGCTCCCCGTGTGCCCGACCATGTCCGCGTTGGCGAAGTTCACCACGATCACATCCTCGCAGTCGTCCGCCCCGAGCCTCCGGAGCACCGCGTCGCACACCCCGGCAGCCGACATCTCGGGCTGGAGGTCGTACGTGGCCACGCGGGGCGACTGGATGATCTCCCGGCTCTCGCCCGCGAAGGGCTCGTCGCGGTAGTCGTTGAAGAAGAACGTCACATGCGGGTACTTCTCCGTTTCGGCGCACCGGAACTGCCGGAGCCCGAGCTTGGCGATCGTCTCGCCGCCGATCATGGGCATCTTGGGCGGCTTCAGGAATGCCACCGCCGCCAGCTGCGCGAGCCGCTCCGAGTAGGGCGTCATGAGCACGAAGTGCAGGTCGAGCCTCTCGCCCCTGTCAAAGCCCCGGTGCCCCGAGTCGGGCGAGGGCTTGAGCTCTTCCGACCCGTCGAAATCGGGCAGCAGGAACGCCGAGCAGATCTCGCGGGGGCGGTCGCCCCGGTAGTTGTAGAAAATCACCGCGTCGCCCGAGTAGATCCGGCTCTCGAGCGCATCGCCGATCGTCGAGGGCTCGACGAACTCGTCGCCGATGAGCCCCGCCTGTGCGGGCGCGTCGTACGCGTGCTGCATCGCCGCGGAAACGGTGGGGTAGTTCGGTGCGCCCGCGCGACCCGTCAGCAGGTCGTACGCTCGCTTGACGCGCTCCCAGCGGTTGTCACGGTCCATCGCCCAGTACCGACCAACAACGCTGGCGATCCGTCCGACGCCGATCTTCCGCGCCTCCGTTTCCACGCGCTCGGCGAACACCTTGCCTGTGAAGGGCCCCGTGTCACGCCCGTCCGTAAACAGGTGGATGAACACCTTCTGCTGACCCAGCGACTTGCACAGCCGGAGCAGCGCGTACAAGTGCTCGAGCTGCCCGTGCACGCCCGCGTCGGAGTTGATGCCCATCAGATGCACGGCTTTCCCGCCATCCCGCGCCTTCGTGACCGCGCGCACCAAGGGCTCGATCCGGTCGAGCTCGTCGTTCTCGCACGCCTTGCTGATCCGCACCGCGTCCTGGTCGACGATGCGTCCGGCCCCGATGTTCTGGTGCCCGACCTCAGAGTTGCCCATCGTGCCTTCGGTGAGCCCGACGTCGAGGCCCGAGGTCTTGATGAGCGTCCAGGGATACCTGGCCATCAGCGCCTCGGCGACGGGCGTCCTGGCGAGCGCTACCGCGTCGTACTTGGCCTGTTCGGGGAATGGATTGGTCCCCCAGCCGTCGCGGATGATCAGAACGAAGGGGCTGTTTCGGGGCTTGGGCGTCGTCATGCGCCATGCTAGCGGGCCCGACTCGGACAAAAAAATGACCATCGGTGCAGAAACCGGGTTGCGGAGCCGACGATCGGTTTATAAGCTAGCACTAACAAACAATGCCCGCATCCTTGCCCAGGGGCTCAGCGATGATGAATCGAAGCAAACGCCGAAGGATCGCCCTCACGGCGGCACTCACCGGAGCGATCCTCTTCGCGCCCGCGTGCGCCTCGTACCACGGCTCAGGCCGCTACGGCAGCTGCAACACCTACTGGTACGAAGACGTCGGCGTCGCCCTCGTCGCTGCGGCGTTCTTTGTCGTCGCCGCCTGCTCGGGCGGGCACGGGCACTACTCAGGTTCCTACGGCGGGCATTACGGGCACGGCGGGTACCACTCCGGTTGGCACAGCAGATGAGCGTCCAGAGGCACAGAAAGGTCGGTCTCGCTCTGACGCTGGTGCTCTGGATGAGCGTGGCGCCCGGGTGTTCCTGGTTTCGATCGGTGGGGCACTACTACGGCTCGGGCGAGTGGTATGAAGATGTGGAGACAGTCGCAGCGATCACCGGAGTGGTTGCGGTAGTCAGTGTCATCGTCGTTGGGATTTCCCTCCTGGCCAGCGGGCAGGACCCGGGGACGGGCGCACGGGCGTCGTCCTACCTGTTCGGCCCCAGCCCGCAAAGGTCGGGGCGGTCCCGAGGCTACAGCTACAGCGATTACTACCGCTCCATGTCGCGGTAGAAGGAAGGAAAGCAGCAGGTTCTTTCAGCCCGAGGCGTCGAATGTCGAGCGCCGAATCTACCGGTCGGATAAGGTAGAGACAGACGAGGCACGGATGCCGCGTTGCAAACTGACACACTTGAGCGGAGCTCAGGGATGATCGATACAGCCATGACACTTGCCGAGCGATACCACGCGGTCCGGGATCGGATCGCAGCCGCGGCCGCCCGGGCGGGCCGCGCGAGCGAGGAGATCGTCCTCGTCGCCGTCACCAAATACGCCGAGATGGACGACGTCCGCGAGCTCGTCGAGCTCGGACACCGCGACTTCGGCGAGAACCGCGTGCCCCAGCTCCTGCAGCGGGCCGCGATGATCGACGAATTCATCCGCAGACGGGCCGCGCTGGGCCACAACAACGCGGGCCCGGCGCGGTGGCACATGATCGGGCACCTCCAGCGCAACAAGGCGCGCAAGATCGCCGACGCGGTTCGGCTCGTGCACTCGGTCGACTCGCTCAGGCTCGCCGAGGAGCTCCAGGCCGTGGGCCTGCGCAACGAGGAACCGATCGACGTGCTCGTGCAGGTCAACGTCTCGGGCGAGGAGTCCAAGTCGGGCTGCCCGCTGCCCGCGTGCGTGCCGCTCGCCGACGCGATGGAGGAGATGGCGCACCTGCGCGTGCGGGGCCTGATGACGATGGCGCCGCTCTCGGACAACCCCGAGGATTCGCGGACGCACTTCCGCCGTCTGCGCGAGATGTTTGAGGAGATGAAGCTTGAGGGCTACGAGGCCGAGCACTTCAACATCCTGAGCATGGGCATGACGAACGATTTCGAGATCGCCATCGAAGAGGGCGCCAACATCGTGCGCGTCGGCTCGGCCATCTTCGGCGAGCGCGAGCCAGGCCCCGAAGAAGAGAGAGATTGAGCGCCGCGTGGGGGGGTTACGAGTTCACAAGCAGCGACCGCAGACGCCCCGTGCCGGAGCGTGTGGCGACCATGTAGGCCTGCAGGTGGCGCCCGGGGCACGCGGTGCTCGCCCATTCCTGGTGCGTGCGGATCGAGCCGAAAGCGACACGGTTGGCCATCGCCTGCTGCGCCAGGAGCTGATCGAGCGTCGCCAGCGCCTCGCGGGTCGGGTGCTGCTCCTCGAAGTTGCCCATCATGAGCACGCCCAGGTTGTGCGGGTTGTAGTCCTTGACGTGCGCGCCCTGCAGGTTCATGGGCCTGCCCTGCCAGATCCGGCCCTGCGGATCGACGATCAGGTGGTACCCGATGTCCGCCCAGCCCCGCGCCTGCACGTGCGAGTTGCGGATCAGTTCGAGCCGACTGGCGGCCTCGGCCTGCGTGCGGATGATCTCGGGCGGCATGCCGTCGTGGTGCACCGTGATCGCCTGGATCCCGTTCATCGGGTTCGTGTTGGTGATGTCGGGACGCTCGCGCGTCCACGCGGTCCGCGGGATCAGGCGCAGACGCCCGAGCTCGACCGAGGCTTCCTTCGCAGCGGGCGCCGTGGTGACCACCGGCGTCGCGGCGATCTTG
>JBGSIX010000115.1:0-17325 GCA_041742315.1 Phycisphaerales bacterium
CGAGCGCTCTTCGACGCCTCCGCCGCGCTGACGGGTCGGTCATCGGACGTCTGGCTCGCGGCGCACATCTACACGCCCGTGCCGGGCCGCCCGGAGCTGATCGCACAGACGCGCGCCCACGGCCTGATCGGGCACCGAGCCGAGCACGACGCTGTGCCGCTCACGTTCCACATCTTCGGCGAGCCCGAGGAAAGCAAACGGAGCGACCTGACGACCTTCCGCCCGCTCCGCAGTTCGGGCGTGGAGGGCGTGCCCGACGAATTGCTCACGGAGTTCTCGACGAACCCCGCGCCCGTCGTGCACAGCGCGCACCCGGACGAGTTCATCGTCCAGACCATCGAGCCGAGCCCCGATCAGCCCGAGGCCTCGCCCATCGACCTGATTTTCGCGCTCGATGGCGGCATGTCGCACCCCTCCACGCGAGCAGTCAACACGGAAGAAGTCTGGGCGCTCGTCAACTTCCCGGTCCGGCGGTTGCTGCTGGATGTCTTCATGCACAGGGACATCGCCCGCCAGTGCGTCCCGAGCCTGGATGTCCACCTCTGGCGTCCCGACTTCGCCCAGCACGTCGGCGAGCGCTGGCAGACCCGCTTCCAGAACCCGCCGAGCCTGAAGCTTTTGAACTCGGGCCTGGACCGCGCGCAGACGAGCGCGTGGAGCCGGTACACCGAGCTCCTGCGGACGCTCTTTGAGGCCAAGGGCCTGAGCCCGAGCGACTACGTGGGGTTCCGGTGCGACACCGATTACCCGATCTGGCGGACGGGATATTGCATCGCGTTTGAGTTTGGGGAGCGGGAATAGCTCAGCGGCGACGCCTGACCAGCACGAGCCCGCCTGCGCCCGCAAGAGCCAGTGAGGCCGGCGCGGGGACGAGGGTCATGGTGCCGTTGTTGATGATGCGCTGCGATGAGCGAGTTGAGATCTGGACGTACTCGTAGGCGCCGAAGGCGACGCTTTCTTGAGTTCCATCGAGGAGAACATCGACCGAGATCCCCGAGAAGCCGAGGCGCACCGAGGTGAACGGGTCATTCTTGAAGTCCCACGCCAAACCGGGCGCGTCGAAGATGTTGGGATACGTCCCCTCGATCGTGATGGGGTAATCGGGTGTGAAGATCGGGTCGAAGTGGACGAGTGTGAAGCTCCACGACGCGGGGTAGTAGTTGCTGACATCGCGGTCCCAGGTGACCGTGCCGACGAGGTTCGTCTGGGGCGGCGTGTTGGCGGTGTAGAACTCCCAGGGCTGGTCGATGTACCACGTCGTGGGCTCGGCGAGGGCCGAAGTGGTTCCACACACACAGGCGGCCAGAACAGCAGCGCGAACGGTCAGCATCTTCATCTCTCCTCATGTGCCCGAAGGGCATGACGCCTCGGGGTGAGGAAGAGAGATACACCGAGCCCCACCACAATGCCAGAGGGGTGGTGCCTGTTCGACGCGCTTTCAGCAGAATGAAAGACTTATCGGGTCATGATCAGCCGTGCTTGCTGTCGCCGCGGGCGAAGATGCTGGCGACATAGTTCAACACGTCCGTCGCGCTGGCCTCGTTGTACCCGAAGTTCTTGATCAGGCGCTGCTTGACGATGTCGATCTTCTCCTGCGTCTCGTCGTCGACGACGCTTGAGACGAGGTTCTTGAGCTTGATCGTGTCGCGGCTGTCCTCGAACAGTTTCAGCTCCAGCGCCTTGTGCAGGCGGGCGTTGGTGTTGTACTCGAACTTCTTGCCGTCGAGCGCCAGGGCACCGATGTAGTTCATGATCTCCTGGCGGAAGTCGTCCTTGCGGCTATCGGGGATATCGATCTTCTCCTCGATCGATCGCATGAGGCGCTCGTCGGGCTCCTCGGATCGGCCGGTGTATCGGTTCTCGACGGTTTCCTTCTGGGTGTAGGCGCGGACGTTCTCGATGTAGTTGCCGCAGAGCCGCTTGATGGCTTCCTCATCGGCGCTGATGGCGCGCTGGACCTCGCCCTTGATGATGTCCTCGTACTCCTCGCGCACCACGGCGAGCAGCTCGCGGTAGCGCTTGCGGAGCTCCTCGTCGTCGATCAGCGAGTGGTGGTCGAGCCCGTTCTCCAGGGCGTTGAGCACCATGAATGGGTTGATCATCTTCTCGGCGATCGCCTGACGGCTGACCAGCGCGTTGCTCATTTTGTCCTGGATGTAGCGGGGGCTGATGCCCTCCATGCCCTCGCGCGGGGCCTCTTCCTTGAGCTCCTTGACGGAGTCCTCGGTGAAGCCCGGGATGGCCTTGCCGTTGTAGAGCTTCATCTTCTGCATGAGCGTCAGGCCCGCCTTCTTGGGCGGGGCCAGGCGCGTGAGCACGGCCCACATTGCCACGACGTCGATCGTGTGCGGCGCGATGTGCATGTTACGGATGCGCTCGGGGCCGAAGTCCTTGCGGTAGATGCGGACCTCGTCCTCGAGGCGGATGTTGTAGGGCACGTCGATCTTGATCGTGCGGTCGCGGAAGGCCTCCATCATCTCGTTGGACTGGAGGCGCTTGTACTCGGGCTCGTTGGTGTGGCCCAGGATGACCTCGTCGATGTGCGTCTGTGCGAACTTCTTGGGCTTGATCGCGTGCTCCTGCGAAGCGCCGAGGAGGTCGTAGAGGAAGGCGACATCGAGTTTGAGGACTTCGATGAACTCGCAGATGCCGCGGTTGGCGATGTTGAGCTCGCCGTCGAAGTTGAAGGCGCGGGGGTCGGAGTCGGAGCCGTACATGGCGATCTTGCGGTAGTTGATGTCGCCCGTGAGCTCGGTGGAGTCCTGGTTTTTCTCGTCCTTGGGCTGGAAGGTCCCGATGCCGACGCGGTCCTTTTCGCTCAGCACGAGCCTGCGGACGCGGACGTGCTCGATGACCTTCTGCCACTCGCCGTCGTAGAAGAGCATGAGGTCGTCGAAGATCTTCCGGCTGAACGGGTCGAGTTCACCGGCGATCTTGATTTTCCCGCCGTGGTGCTTGGGCTTGTAGTTGTCGTTGAGAGCGTGCTCGATGTCGCCCCGCGCTTCGCGGGGGATGAGCATCATGGGGTCCTGGTGCATGGGGCTCGGGTAGGCGTGGGACTTCTGGGCCTCGTGCGGGTGGCCCTCCATTGGGCTGACCTCGCAGCGTTCGTCGAGGAGCCAGCTGAAGGAATAGAGCGCGCCGTCCTCGGTTCGGCTGTAGGCCTCGATGCCCTTCTTGAGCATGCGCGCGATCGTGGACTTGGCCGAGCCCACCGGGCCGTGGAGCAGGAGGATGCGTTTGTCCGTGCCGTAGCCCTCGGCGGCGGAGCGGAGAAAGTCAACGAGCTGCATGAGCGCGAAGTCGAGCCCGAAGACGGCGTCGGACCCGCCGTCGATGGCGTCGCTGAAGAAGTGGTAGCGGACGCAGTCGCGTTTGAAGAGCTTGTAGTGCTCGAAGCCCTGGGCGAGGATGGCGTCGTAGAGGCGCTGGTAGGCGTTGCGGGCGACGCCCGGGTTGGCCTTGGCGATGTCGAGGTATTCCCAGAAGGAGCCTTCCCAGTTCTGGGTGCGGAATCGTTCGCGGTCGAGCTTTTTCGAGATCAGATCCGCCAGTTCGCCGTGGTGTGCCTGTTCCATGCGACCCTCCGTGTCACGCGCCCTGCCGCCCAACCATCGGCCGGATCGGTCGATGGACAGGACTGCCTTGGCTGGACCGTCCGAACGAGGCCGCGAAGCACTCGTCGGGCATGGGCGCGCAGGCCGCATGGGCGGTTATCGGGGATCATGGCTCAATCCTGAAGCCGACCCGGCCAGAAAGCCGCCCACTAGAGAGTCATACGCCCCGGACCCCCGCGCGGTTGGGATTTTTTCACCGGTTTCACAGGCCCGCGAGTGGCACTAGAGTTGCTGCGATGTCGTTTGGACTCTCAAGAGGTCGGTCTCTGGATGTCGCCCCGGGCGTGGTGATGGTCTCCGAGGAGGAGCTGGGCCCGCTGCCCGACGACGTGCTGACCAACCCCGAAGCGGGGTATGTCGATCCGCGCGCCTGGTTTGGTGGCCCAGCACACCGTGCTGGGAATTCTCCTGCTTCATCTTCCCACCGCCGATTCGAGATCGAGATCGGCTCGGGCAAGGGCACGTTCCTGATGCAGCAGGCGCCGCTGACGCCCGAGACGGACTACCTTGGCATCGAGTGGGCGGGTGAGTTCTGCAACTACGCCGCCGACCGGGTGCGCCGGGCGGGGATCCCCAACATCCGGCTTATGCGCACGGACGCGACGGAGCTCCTCCGCTGGCGGATGCCCAGCGCGATCGTGGATGTGATCCACCTGTACTTCTCCGATCCCTGGCCCAAGAGTCGGCACCACAAGAAGCGCGTGATCCAGGACCGGTTCCTCGCCGACGCGTGGCGGGTGCTCAGGCCTGGTGGCGAGCTGCGCGTGGTGACCGATCACGACGAGCTCTGGGCGTGGGACCGCGCCCACTTTGAGCGCTGGTGTAGCGCCGGCCCCTGCCCGCATCACGCGGGCCCGATCCCGGCGTTCACCGAGAAGCCCTTCGCCAGGCCCGATTCCGCGGGCGAGGGCGAGTTGGTGGGCACGAATTTCGAGCGGAAGTTCCGTCAAGAGGGCAGAAACTTCCACGCGACCGTGCTCGTGAAGCCGTCCTAGAGCCCTTCTGATTGCTTTTCTGTGAAGAGCGAGCAACTCTGAGCGAATTTTTCTGGCCACCCAAACGAGTTGGGGTACTTTCCCCTATGGTTATCGTCCTCGTGGTAGCCCGCTCGGGCATGGGTGATAATTGACATCTTTGAAGCTTTATTGAACGGGCGATCTCGTAGCGCTCGTGGAATATCGCACCAGACCGTTCGCTCGGTCCGTTGTGCCGTATCTCTTGTGTACCTTCGGAGTGGCGCGGTCGGTGCATACTCGTGGAGGTATGAAGTCATGGTACGCGCATTTGCAGCAACAGTTCTCATCGCGGTCGCCGGCTCGGCTGGCGCACAGGCAGTGACAAGTTTCACCGGCGGAACGCTCTTCGGAGCGTGGAGTGCTGCCGCTCCCGGTGTCGTGGGCTGGCGGTTTGATGTCAACACACCGATCATCCTGAGCGACATCGGTATCTTCAATGGTGACCTCGACGGCCTGACCGCTGCCCACCAAGTCGGCCTGTGGAACTCCGCTGGCACCCTGCTCACTTCGGGCGTTGCCGGTCCGGGCGGCAGCGTCCTGGGCAGCTTCACCTATACGGATGTGGCCGACATCGTCCTCAGCCCGGGTGAGCGCTACACCATCGGAGCGGTCTACGACATCAACGACGGCGACAGCTACCTGAGCGGCCCGAGCACGCTGGGCCTCGCACCTGAGATCAACCCGACCACGAACGGCGTCTTCCCGAACGACCCCGACCTCGGCGGGCTGAACTTCCCGACCGGCGACTCAACCAACCTGGCACGTCTGGGCACGAACTTCCTGTTCCGCCCCGTCCCCGCGCCCGCCTCCGCGGTCCTGTTCGGTCTCAGCGGCATCGCCGCGGTCCGCCGTCGCCGCTAAGCCCAAACAGTCCTGCTCTCCTTGAGCCGTCCCCGGGTCCGAAGCCCGGGGACGTTCTTGCGCGCACCCGACTACCATCCAAAGCCCGCGTCGGGCTCGATTCAATCCGACACGAAAGGACGTGATCATGGCCTCACAGATCCTCGCTTTCTCCGGCAGCCTGCGCAAGGAGTCCTACAACCAGCGGCTCGTTGAGCACGCCGCCGAGCACGCCCGCAAGCGCGGCGCCGAGGTGACCCTCATTTCGCTGGCCGACTACCCCATGCCGATCTACAACCAGGACGACGAGGACGCCTCGGGCATTCCCGAGAACGCGCTCAAGTTCCGTGAACTCATGAAATCCCATCAGGGTTTCATCATCGGGTGCCCGGAGTACAACAGCTCGATCACCGGAGCCCTCAAGAACGCAATCGACTGGGCGAGCAGGCCCAAGGAAGGCGAGAAGCCTCTGGAGTGCTTTGCGGGCAAGATCGTCGCGCTAACGGCGGCCTCGCCCGGCGGGCTGGGCGGCCTGCGGGGGCTCGACCATGTGCGGGAGATCCTGCACAACATCCAGTGCCACATCGTGCCGGGGATGGTGTCGGTGGCCTCGGCCCACGAGGCGTTCGACGACGAGGGGCGGCTCAAGAATGATCGCACGCGCGGGATGCTCGAGAGTCTGATGGGCAACCTTGTGCGCACGTGCGAGGCGCTGGGCAAGAAATGACCGAGGGGCCCAAAGCGGTGGTGCTGCTCTCGGGCGGGCTCGACAGCGCGACGTGCCTGGCGATCGCCCGGCGTGACGGCCTGTCGCCCGTGGGGCTCGCGGTGGACTACGGGCAGCGCCACCGGTGCGAGCTGGAGGCGTCGAGACGGATCGCGGGGTCGATGGGCGTTCCCGTGCGCACGGTGCGCGTGGACCTGCGCGCGTTCGGCGGGAGCGCGCTGACCGACGACATCGACGTGCCCAAGGACCGCGACGAAACCATGATCAGCTCCGAGATCCCGGCGACGTATGTCCCGGCGCGGAACCTGGTGTTCCTCTCGCTCGCGACGGCGCTCTGCGAGGTGCTGGGCGCGCAGAGCCTGTACATCGGGGTGAACCAGCTCGACTACTCGGGCTACCCGGACTGCCGGGCGGAGTTCATCGCGGCGTTCCAGAACGCGGCCAACCGCGCGACGAAAGTCGGGGTCGAGGGGATGGGGATCAACATCCAGACGCCGCTGATCGACATGACCAAGGCCGAGATCATCAAGCTCGGGACGGATCTGGGCGTGGACTACGCGCTGACGGTGTCGTGCTACGACCCGACACCCGAGGGCTTGGCTTGCGGGCGGTGCGATTCGTGCGTGCTCCGGCGGCGCGGCTTTGCGCAGGCGGGGGTCGACGACCCCACGAGGTACGCGTGAGCGTGCTGGTCGCCGAGACGTTCACCTCGCTGCAGGGCGAGGGGAAGCTGACGGGCGTGCCCTCGTGGTTCGTCAGGCTCTCCGGGTGCAATTTGCGGTGTTCGTGGTGCGACACGCCGTACGCGAGCTGGAACCCGGAGGGGGCGAAGCGCACGGTCGCGGAACTCGCGGCGGAAGCGCTGGAGTCGGGGGTTCGCCACGCGGTGGTGACGGGCGGGGAGCCGATGATCTTTCGGGAACTTCCAGAGTTATGCGCGGCGTTGCGGGACAAGGGCATGCACATCACGATCGAGACGGCGGGCACCGTCTTTCCGGATGAATGGATGGATCTGGCGTGCGATCTGATGTCGATCAGCCCGAAGCTGGCGAATTCCACGCCTGCGCGCACGGATGCGCGGGATCCGCTCGGCGTGTGGCACGATCGGCACGAGGCTCGGCGGATCGACGTGGGCGTGCTCGGGCGATTGGTTGCTGGGTTTGCGGATCGTCAGTTGAAGTTCGTGGTCGGTTCGCCGGGGGATTTGCCGGAGATCGAGGGGCTTCTGGCGGAGCTTGGCGGGGTGTCGCCCGGCGACGTGATGCTGATGCCCGAGGGAACGAAGCCGCCGGAAGCCGGTACAACGGACTGGGTGATCCGGGCGTGTGTGGAGCGTGGCTGGCGGTACTGCCGGCGTTTGCACATAGACTTGTTCGGGGACACCCGGGGCACATGACGGGACGCCCGGCGGTGCGCATCAGGGATTTTGGGCTCACCCGGGCCGGGCGAGCCCAAGGGGAACCTTGCATATGTTGAATCGATCGATCGCCTCGCTCGCACTCGCACTGGCTCTTGCTGTTTCGCCGACGCTGGCGCAGCCGACCGAGCTCGAAGAGAGCCGGAGCCACGCCAACAGCTTGTCGCTCGCGTTCAACACGGCGGCCAAGTCGATCGAGCCGAGCGTGGTGTTCATCCAGAGGCGGAATCTGATCACGCCGGTGCGAAGAGACATCTTCGGGCGGATCATCGCGCGGGGCGAGGCGTCGTTCCAGGACTCGGGGCTCGGCTCGGGCGTGATCGTGAGCGACGAGGGCTACGTGATCACGAACAACCACGTGATCGCCAACGCGGAGCAGCTCGAGGTCAGGCTTCTGGATGGGCGGAGCTTCATCGCCGAGGTCGTGGGCTCGGACCCCGAGACGGATGTGGCGGTCCTGAAGATCGACGCGGACAACCTGAAGGCGGCGAAGTTCGGCGACTCGGACAAGCTCCAGGTGGGCGACTGGGTGCTGGCGGTGGGCTCGCCGTTTGGGCTCTCCAACACGGTGACGGCGGGGATCGTCAGTGCGCTCGGGCGTCAGGGCGTGCTCGAGCAGACGCAGCGCATGAGGAGCAATCAGCCCCGCGTGCTGTATGAGGAATTCATCCAGACGGACGCGGCGATCAACCCGGGCAACTCGGGCGGGCCGATGGTCGATCTCGACGGCGAGGTCGTGGGCATCAACACCGCGATCTACAGCAAATCGGGCGGCGGGTCGATCGGGCTGAGCTTTGCGATCCCCTCGGCGATCGTCGAGCGCGTGATGCGCTCGATCGTCGAGTCGGGCAGCGTGGTCCGCGGGTGGCTGGGCGTGACGATGACGGACCTGACCCCCGAGGACCGCGCGATGTTCGGGGACTCCGAGGGCGTGTTCATCTCCGACGTCCTGCCCGGGAGCCCGGCGGCCGAGGCGGGCCTGAAGGACGGGGACATCATCTACGCCTTCGACGGACGCGAGATCGACAGCGTGAACCGGCTCCGGAACTCGATCGCGATCTCGGGCATCGACCACCCGGCGGAGCTCTCGTACATCCGCGACGGCAAGTCCTTCACGACCAAGGTGAAGCTCACGGAGTTCGCGACGTATGAGCGCGAGATGCTGGGCGTGGTTGAGTTGCCCCAGGCGGGGATGTCGGTGATCGAGCTGGGGCCCAAAGTGAATACATACCTGGGCATGGACGCGTTGGCGGAGGGGCTTGTGATCTACGGCGTCGAAGCGGATTCACCCGCGCGGCAGGCCGGGCTCATGGCGGGTGATCGGCTTCTGCGGATCGGTGGACGCGAGGTGGACAGGGCCAAGGACGTGGGCGCGGTGTTCGCCAAGGTCGAGCCGCGCTCGGGTGTGGTGATCGAGGTCGCGCGCGGGAGCCGGCAGGGGCGGACGACGATCTACCCGGCGCGGTAGCGCGGCGTGCAGCGGGTTGTCTTGCAACCCGTGGTGGGCATGCCACCGACCCCGTCTTCGGGTCGGTGTCTCGCACGCACTGACCTGGAAGACCAGGTCAGTGGCACGAAGAACGATCAGTCAAACAGAACCTAGCCGTGGTGGTGCACGCCCGATGAGGTTTCGCCCACGATGCCCGGGGATGGGCCCTCGCCTGTGTGCCCGGTCCAGAGGGTGTGCGTGACGGCCTTGATGTCATTGAGCACCATGAGCAGGCAGGGCAGGACGACCAGGATGATCGCGGTCGCGGAGATGAGCCCGAAGCTGATGGTGATCGCCATGGGGATGAGGAACTTGGCCTGGAAGCTCGTCTCGAGCATGAGTGGCATGAGCCCGAGCACTGTGGTGATGGTGGTCAGGAGGATCGCGCGGATGCGCGCCTTGCCCGCGGCGAGGCATGAGTCGGGCACGCCCATGCCCATCGCGCGTTTCTCGTTGAAGAACTCCATGAAGATGAGCGAGTCGTTGACGACGACGCCCGCCAGTGCGACGAAGCCGATGAGCGAGAGGAAGGTCATGCTGTAGCCCATGATGAAGTGGCCCCAGATCATGCCGATGGTCGCGAATGGGATCGCGGACATGACGACCAGGGGCTGGGTGTAGCTGGCAAAGAGCCAGGCGAGCGTGACGTAGATCAATCCCGCGGCGACGAGCATGCCGAGCGGCAATGTCGAGAATGATTCGGCGACGTCTTTCTGCCTGCCGCGTTCGAGGATGTCGACGCCCGGCGTGCGATCGACGATCGCGCGGAGCTCGGGCATGAAGGCGGCGGTGAGCTGCTCGGGGTTGGCGCCGCTCTGGCGATCGACGTCGGCGGTGACGGTGACGGCTCGGCGGCCGTTGAGCCGGCGGACGGTCGCGTAGCCCTCGACCTCTTCGACGCCGACGACCTCGGGCAGGGGCACGGCCTGTCCGCCCGGGGCGATGAGGAACATGGTCTCGATGTTGGCTAGGCTCGATCGGAAGGCTTTGGGGAGCGTAACGCGGACGTCGATGGTTTCGTCGTCGCCCGCGAAGTTGTAGGGCTCGAGGCCGTAGACGGAGCCCCGGACCTGCAGCGCGACGCTGGCGGTGGTGAAGCCGAGTTCGCTCGCGCCGTCGCGGAGCGTGAGGCGGAGTTCGCGCTGGCCGCGGTCGGCGTCGTCGGTGACATTGGTGACGCCCGGGTAGGAGCCGATGGTGGACTTGACCTCTTCGATGGTGCGGGCGATGAGTTCTTCGGAGCGGCCCACGACGGTGATGGAGATCGCGGGGCCGTCGGGCCCGCCCGCGACGCCTTCGAGTCGGAAGCTCTTGACGCCCGGCATGTCGCCGAGTTCGTTCATGATGTCCTCGATGAGGACGTCGGAGGACCGCATGGGGGGCTCGGCGGCTTCGCGGATCTCGACGGGGAGGATCTCGAGGATGATCTGCCCGAGGTGGGTCTGCTCGCCGCCCCCGCCGCCGTCGAGGGAGCTGAACTCGCCCGCGACGGCCCAGCAGTGCTCGACCTCGGGCTGTGCGAGGCAGAGGTCTTCGATGCGCTTGAGATAGGCGTCGGTGACGTCGGTGGGCGTGCCGATGGGCATGCGGAGCTCGCCGTTGACGGTTTCGGAGTCGCTCGCCTCGAAGAAGATGAACTCGACGAACCCGCCGGCGACCATGCCGAAGGAGGCGACGACCGCGCCGAAGGCGAGTGCGACGGAGATGTAGCGGAAGCGGACGGCTTTGCGGAGGAGCTTCAGGTAGGCGGGGATGAGGATGCCGTTGAAGAAGTGATCGCGGGCGCGGTCGAATTTGCCTTCGATGCGTGTGAACCAGTTCCCGCCGTTGGATTTGGATCGTTCGGCCTTGGCGAGCGAGTGGCCCATGTGCGAGGGGAGGATGAAGAGGGCTTCGATGAGCGAGACGCCGAGCGCACAGGTGACGACGATGGGCAGGACTTCGAGGAAGTCTCCGATCTGGCCCTGGATGAGGGCGAGGGGGAGGAAGGCGCAGATGGTGGTCAGGACGGTGGCGACGACGGGCCAGCCGACCTGGGTGGTGCCGTTGATCGCGGCTTCGAGCGCGGGCTCGCCCTGTTCGTGGCGCGAGGTGATGTTCTCGGCGACGACGATCGCGTCGTCGACGAGGAGGCCGATCACGATGATGAGCCCGAACATGGTCAGCAGGTTGAGCGAGATGCCCGCGAAGTACATGACCGCGAGCGTGCCCATCATCGAGACGATGAGGCCGAGGGCGACCCAGAACGAGACGCGCCAGTTGAGCAGGAGCACGAGCGTCGCGAAGACGAGCAGCCCGCCCCAGAGGGCGTTGCGTGTGAGCAGGTCGAGCCGACCCACGATGAACTTGGCGAGGTCGGTGGTGTACTCGATGCCGGCGCCGGGGGGGATGCCGCCCGCGGCGGCACGGTCGGCGCCGAGTTTGTAGGCCAGGAGCCGATCCGTCGCGGGCGGGATCTTGGGCTTGGCGGGGATGGGCTGGCCCGATTGCTCTGCTTTTTTGAGCGATTGCTTGTACTTCTGATCGCGCTGGCCCTTGGCCATCAGGATCGCCAGACGCTCGGTGAGCTTGAGGTCGATCTCCTCGCCTCGCGCGCCGGCGACGTAGGCCTTGACCATCTCGGCGATGTGGACCGCGTCCTGATCGCCCACCTTGAACACGGTCAGCGAGTACGCGGGCTGGCCGCTCAGGCGGGAGCGTTTGTCGACGTCGACGAAGCCCTGGGTGACGTCGGCGACGTCGCCCAGGCGCACGACGGAGCCGTCGGCGTCGGCCTTGACGACGATGCGGCGGATCTGGTCGGCGCGCTCGGCGGCGCCCAGCACGCGGACGGCGGTGTTGGAGGTGGTCGACTTGACCGTGCCACCCGGGAGCTCCTGCATCTCGGCCTTGATGCGGTCGGCGATGATGGGCAGGCTCAGGTTGTAGCGGATGAGCGACTCGGGGCGGACCTCGACGAGGACCTCGTCGCCTCGCACGCCGGAGATGGTGATGTCGCCCATGCCCGGGACGGATTCGAGGTCGTCGCGGATGGCTTTGATGGCCTGCTTCATCGTGCGCTCGTCGGCGGTGCCGAAGATCGAGACGTTGATGGTGGGCAGGTTGGGCTCGATTTTCTCGACGCGGATGCGCTCGGATTCCTCGGGCAGGTCTTGGAGCGCGTCCATCTCGCGTTTGACCTCGGCGACCTTGGCGTCGATGTCGACGCCCTCCTTGAACTCGATGGCGATCGAGGCGAGCCCCTCGGAGACGGTCGCGTTGATCTCCTCGACGTCGTCGAGGTCATCGATGACGTCCTCGATGCGCTGGGCCAGGGCCTCCTCGACCTCGTCGGGGCTGGCGCCCGGGTAGGGCGCGATCACGGAGACGAGGTTGGGGCGGACCTCGGGGAAGAACTCGCGTTTGAGCGTGAAGCCGAAAATCAGGCCCGCGGCGATGACCGCGAACATGACGAGGTTGGCGACGACGGGCTGGCGGACGCCGAAGCGGGCGAGGTTCATGAGCCGCCCCCGGGCTGCTGAGAGGATTGCTCGCCCGTCGGATCGACGAGCATGCCGCCCACGAGCTCGTCGAGGTTGGAGATGATGACCATGCTCCCGGGCGCCAGGCCCGATTCGATGACGGCCCACTCGCGCTCGCTCGGTTCGATGTCTGGCATCGCGGCGCGGATGTAGTGGCTCACCTCGACGTCGACGGGCTCGACGCGGTGGTGGCCCTCGATCTCGCCCGCGGAGACGGTCAGCACTCGGTCGCCCGAGACCGCGCGCCTGGGCACGAGCACCATCGGGCGCTCATCACTCGTGGAGACGCTGGCGACGACGAACTGCCCGGGCAGGAGCAGCGCATCGCCCACGCCCAGGGCGTTGGGGTCCTGGGTGACCTCGACGTAGACGGTCATGGTGCGCGAGGCGGGGTCGGCCTCGGGGGCGATCCGGCCCACGACGCCCTGCCACTCGTGGGGGATCGAGCCGTCGCTCCGCAGGACGGCTTTGTCCCCTGTGCGGACGGTCGAACCGGCGGAGATCGGCATGCGGAGGGGGACCTCGAGCCGGCGTAGGTCGACGATGCGCGCCACGCGCGTTCCGATCGAGAGCAGCTCGCCCGGGCGGACGTAGACGTCCTGGATCACGCCCGTCATGGGCGAGGCGATCGTGGTTCGGCTCAGCTCTTCCTGCGCCTGTGTGAGCGAAGCGCGGGCGCTGGCCTGGAGGGCGCGGAGCTCGTCGCGGCGGGCGGGGAGCACGTCGAGCGATTGCTCGAGAGCCGTCAGTGTGCGCTCGGCGCGGCGGATCGAGGCGTTGGCGTTGTCCAAGTCGGCCTGGTTGCCCGCGCCGCCCTCGGTTGCCTCCTGCACGCGCTCCAGGTTCCGGCGTTCGATATCGAGCTCGGCCTGGGCGGACTCGATCTGCTCCTGTACGCGGGTTTCCTGCACGTCCAGGCTCGCCAGCTGCGCCTGGTAGGAGGCGATGCTCGCCTCGGCAGAGTTCACCCGGCTGATCGCATCGGTGGTTTCCAGGCGAACGATGGTGTCGCCCTTGGCGATGGGCATGCCCGCCTCGATCTGGGCGGGGCGTTCGACGACGCGGCCCGAGATCTGCGCCGAGAGGGTGGAGGCGTTCATCGCGCGGACCGTGCCGTAGCCCTCCCAGACGCGCGGGACGGGCATTGCTTTGGCGAGCATGGTTCGGACAGGGATGCCGCGCTGGATGGCTTGGGTGCGTTCGGGGTCGACGCGCTGGGCCTTGAGCGCCATGAACGCGCCGAGGGAGATGGCGACGACGACGAGGGCGATGCCGCCCCGGACGAAGTAAGAAATGAGTCGCCAGGTGGTCGATCGCTTGGGTTGCATGCTGCTTGGATCGCCTTGTCGCGGCCCGTGGCGGAGTTCGGGGCAATGCCCGTCGCCCCGCGTGGGCCGCTCGCCACGACGGAGCTTGGTCAGGGTAGGCCCGTCTGTTCGCCCGCCCGGGCGGGCAGATTCAAATCAATCCCGAGGAGCGTGCCCGCGAGCTGACTGACAATGAGTGTGGTCACGAGTATCCCGGCGATGTTGAGGAGGAACCCGGCGCGGGCCATCTGGGCGACCGAGAGCCGACCCGACCCGAAGACGATGGCGTTTGGGGGCGTGGCGACGGGGAGCATGAACGCGTAGCTGGCGACGATGCCCGCCGGGACCATGAGCAGGACCGGGTGGACACCCAGCGCGGGGGCGGCGGATCCCAGGATGGGCACGAACGCGGCGGTGGTCGCGGTGTTGCTGGTCAGCTCGGTCAGGAAGATGACCGTTGTGGAAACAATCAAGACGAGCACAATGGGCGGGACGCCGCGCAGGCCCGTGAGGGAGTTGCCGATGGTGCTGTCAAGGCCCGTGGCTTTCATAGCCGCGGCGAGCGAGAGCCCGCCCCCGAAGAGGAGCAGGACCTCCCAGGGCATTTTGGACATGGTGCGCCAGTCCATGGCGAACTCGCGCCGGCTTGGGTAGACGGGAATGGCAAAGAGCGCGACGGCGCCGAGCATGGCGATGCCCGCGTCATCGAGCAGGGAAATGCGAGCGCCGAGCCAGTCGAAGCCGCTCGCGTTCAGCCAGTTGGTGAGGGGTGATCGTGTGATCCAGCCGAGCGCCACGCACGAGAAGACGGCGATGACGGTCCACTCGCCCCGTCCGATGCGGCCCAGCTTGCGGAGTTCGGCTTTGAGCATTGAGCCCACGCCCGGGACGGAGGCGATGCGCACGGGCAGGGCGATCTGGGTGAGGATCAGCCAAGCGATGGGGAGCATGCACACGGTCAGCGCGATGCCAAGCGGGAGCCACTGGGCCCAGGTGATCGTGACGCCGCTCTCTTCGAGGAAGCCCACGAGCATGATGTTGGGCTGGGTGCCGGTGACGGTGGTGACGCCCCCGATGGAACTGGCGTAGGCGATGCCCAGCAGGAGGGCCGCGGGGAAGTTGGCGCCGGTGCCGCCCTCTTTTTCGTGGAGTGAGTCGAGCAGACCCACGACGGAGACGGCGATGGGCAGGAGCATGATCGCGGTGGCGGTATTGGAAATGAACATGCTCAGGAGCGCGGTGGCGAGCATGAACCCGGCGATGAGTCGCGCGGGCCTGGTGCCCACGACGAGCACGATGGTCAGGGCGATGCGTTTGTGGAGCCCCCACTTCTCGACGGCGAGCCCCAGCACGAACCCGCCGAAGAAAAGCATGACGAGCGGGTGCGCGTAGGGCGCGCCCGCGTCCTTGATCGAGAGCACGCCCGCCAGCGGGAAAAGGACCAGGGGCAGGAGGCTCGTGACCGCGAGCGGGACGGCCTCGGTCATCCACCAGAGCGCCATCCAGACGCCGATGCCCGCGACGGCACGCGGGGCGTGGTCGAGGCTTGAACTGCCGAGGATCGCGTAGATCACAAATGCCAGCGCCGGGCCGAGCACGATCGCGGCAAGGCGGAGCGGCATGGGTGACGAGGGCGTGTGCATCGGGGTCAGGATATACGAACGCGGCGGTGTGGGTGCCACGGCTTGTCCGTCTTCGGCAAGCCGTGCGCGCACAGGAGCACGGGTTGCGAGACAACCCGTGGCACCCATTTCGTTCGTTCTGACTTTCGGCTCAATCCTCGGGGATGTGGTCGCCCGTGACGATCTGGCGGAATTTGGCGCGGAGGGACTTGGTGATCGCGCCCTCGGTGCCCGAGCCGACGGTGTGCGCGTCGTCCTCGGTGTCGCCGATGCGGGTGACGGCGATCACCTCGGCGGCGCTGCCCGTCAGGAAGACCTCGTCGGCCGCGAAGACGTCCTCGATGCGCAGGTTCTTCTCGGTGACGTGGACGCCCGCCAGCGGCGCGAGCTCTTCGATCACGAACTTGCGGGTGATGCCCTCGAGGATGCCGGCTTCGCTTGGGGGGGTGAAGATCTCGCCGTCCTTGACGATGAAGATGTTGTCGCCCGAGCCCTCGGTGACGAAGCCCTCGGTGTTGAGCATGATGCACTCAAGACAGCCCCGGTCGATGGCTTCGATCTTGGCGAGGATGTTGTTGAGGTAGTTGAGGCTCTTGATGCGGGGGTCGAGGCACTCCACCGGAATGCGTGGGCGCTTGGCGACGACGACACGCATGCCCTGCTCGTAGAGCTCGGGGGGGAAGAGCTGGATCTGGTCGGCGATGCAGATGATGCCCGGGACGGGGCACTTGAAGGGGTGGAGCCCGAGCGTGCCCACGCCGCGGGTCACGACGAGGCGGATGTAGCCGTCGACGAGGTTGTTGGCCTCGATGCAGTCGCGCTGGATCTTGACCATCTCATCGCGGGTGACGTGTTCTTCGAGGTCGATGCGGATGGCCTTGGCGCAGCCGTAGAGCCGGCGGATGTGCTGTTCGCACTTGAAGATCTTGCCCTTGTAGACGCGGATGCCCTCGAAGACGCCGTCGCCGTAGAGAAGCCCGTGGTCGAAGACGTTCACGGCGGCCTGGGACTTGGGGAGCATTTTGCCGTTGACGTAGACCATGGGCAGGTCTGTGGTCGTGGCCTTGGTGAGGGCGGCTTTGGTGTCGGTCGCGACGTTGGTCATGATCGGGCTCCTTGCTCCAGAGGCCTTGCTCCAGAAAGCTTGCCGAGGCTAGACATCGGGTGTCCGCTCCGCTGGCATGGTTGATTGTATACCGGACCTCTGGCCCGACGTCGCGAAGATCGGAACCCGAACATGCGATATCTCGCGGCGAACGGTCGTGAATACGCATGAATGTGCGGCTAGGTTCGCAGAGCTGCGGCGAGTTGGTCCTGGGCCGCCTGGATGACTCTTTGCATCTGCGGGTCCACATCGTCGTGCCGCAAGGTCCCAGAACCGCTCCGAAAGCGAAGGCGCAGGGTCAGGGATTTTTTCCCCGCCCCGGCCTGCTTGCCGCGGTAGGCCCCGACAAACGCGAGCGACTCGAACTGATTGAGCCCGAGCCCGAGGACGAGCGCCTCGACCTCGGCCCAGCTTGCGGACTCGTCGACGATGAGCGAGAGGTCGCGCTCGATCGCGGGGAACTCGGGCAGGGCGCTCACGCTCGCCTTGGGCGGGTAGAGACGGATCAGAGCATCGAGATCCAGCTCCGCCCCGACGAGCGGGAGATCGAGGCCCGCGGCCTTGGCTGTTTCGGGCGCGATCGCGCCCAGAACGCCCAGCGCGTTGTCGTTGACGAGCACGCGACCGAACGCGCCGTGCATCCAGCCCGGGCTCTCGGGCTCGC